>NZ_QTMG01000008.1:0-154427 GCF_003635435.1 Parabacteroides sp. AF21-43
AAAGACAAATGGGCCACTTGTATCTATAGCTCCTCTGCCATTTCCCGATAACCACCGGGGGAGAGACGGTTAATGTATAATTTAGCCTTGTCAGGTGAATAACTTACGGTTTGTCAAGTGAATAACTTACGGCTGGGGGTAGCCGTAAGCTTACGAGTCTGGAAGTGGTTAGTTATTCACTTGGGAAGCCTTTCTCAAGTGAGTTGGTCTGTTGATTAATAGTTTATAAGACAGCGATTTATATGGCAATAGTTATCTCATGATCTCATCTGTTGGCCGACTTATCTTAGGCTGCCGGCTGAAATATAGATGAGCCTGAAGATATCCCCAATGATTATCGGGTGAGCCTATAAAATACCTATAACTCGAAGCTAGCGGTACTATCAATACTTTTGTGTCAAAGAGGAAGCTTGATTCAGATCTTATGCTTTGATAGGTTTACATTATTTTAATGTACACCTGTACATTATATATAGTTAAAAACCTTGATGTTTGACAATCTTTTATGGGATAGAAACGACTAGTTTAAACGATCGATTCTTTTAGTCATTTGCAAAGGTACGCGTTTCTTCGATACTTGCAACTCTTCCGGGCTATTTTTTTATTACTTATCCTCTTTCTTATCAATAGGATAGGTTATCCTTTACGAAACAACCGATTCCTTCAACAAACCTCCTGTTCCGACACTAAAAAAACGCAAGATTTAGACGATCGTTTAGACTAGTCGTTTTCGAGTAAAACAAGGGTGCTAAACGACGGGATGGACTTTAATTAACACTATTATTAATATTAAATTTTGAATTTATGAACAAAAGGATTTTTACCTTGTTAACAGCTGGTTTACTGCTAGGTGGACCTGCTTTTAATGCTGCGTATGCCGCTGTTGGAGACAAGACCGTTGTTTCTTATACAACTACAGAGACCGCTTTGGGCAATGGCATGACATTCTATTTAGGAGCGTCAAATACTACTTTGTATGCAAAGTATACGAGTAGTGATATCTTAAAATTGAAGGGCGATAAGGAAGTTGTTTCTTTAACAGCTACAACTGCTTCTGCTACGAATGAAACTGCCGCCGAATTTACGATCCGTAACTACTCTTCTCGTACTTTCGAGTTGTGGGTAACTATTGATGGTAAGGAATACCAAGTTATAACAAAGGGCGATGGTACTGCCGTTACCGGAGATCAGTCAACGAAAAATCTTTCAGACTTCAACACGAAGTTTATTGTAAAAGATGGTAAGCTGAAATTTAAAGGCTTGTTTACGGCTGCATTGCCTGCTAGCGAGGTTGGTAGTAATTTACAGGCCTTCTCTTATGCTAAAGAGATCGGAGATGAGTATTTGACTGAATACAATTCAAAAGGTACAACTTTGTCCTTCGATTATACGACTAGCGAATTGGTTGGTAACTTGTTTGATTCCGTAACTCCGGTAACTGTTAGTGCGGATATTACTGCTGCGGATGCGAAAATCCAGACAGGTACTTATTTTGTGAAAGGTGACGCAAAGAAGGTAGAAGCATTTGTTGCTGAAGTTGAAGATGGTACAAATAATGAAGCTGCCATATCAGCTGCAAAAGAAATCTCTTTCTTAGCCGTGGATCCTACTCAACGTTACAACATCAATGGTAAACAAGATGGTGAAGGTTACGCTTTGTATTGGATGAAAGGTGAGGTCGCTGCTAAAGACTCTAGTGCAAACGCAAGCTTTACGATCTCATTGAAAGATGCCTTTAATGAGGATGGTAAGTTGATTTTAACGATGAAACCTTCTGTCGGTAATACTTGGAAATCTTATGATGTAAATGTAGCTGCGGTTAAGCCTTCTGTTTCTGATACGAAGACTTATGTGACTACTGTATTATCAGGAAGTACAAAAACGAACTATACTCCTATCCATCCGCAACTGGGTGCGAATTCTTATCTTGACGCTTCTGTATTATTGAAGAAGAACGCTGAGAATGTGGTAAATATTTACTTTACAAGTAATGATGAGGACAAGAGCTCTGAGGGTAAGCCAAACGCTCAAACAGAGTACCATAAGTATTTAACGGTTGATCCTGCTACAGGTGACGGTTTAAGAGTGGTTGCTTATAATAGTGCGGATTTTACGATGCCGGTATCCCAATGGATCGTTTCTGGTTTTGATGGCAAATATAATTTTACATTGACAAACCGTGAGACAGGTGAGGATTTGGTATTACGTTTACAACCGGATGGAAAAGAAGGTGGCTATAAAGTAGATAAAGCAACTTATGATGGAGAAGAAGTAACAATCAAAGGAGATGAAAAAGCTTCCAAAGGTGTAACAGAAGATTTAGCACTGAATACAACTTCCGTTAAGTTCAACACGATCGCTACAACTCGTACGGACGGTTATAAAGTATTCACGGATACTCAGATCGCCGAGGGCTTTAAGATGACATTCAATGGTAAGAACGTATTTGGTGACAAGACTCTTTATGCAGTTCTTTCTAATGATAAAAAGAGTATGAAGGTCTCTACCGATGAGAAGGCGACAATGTTGACCCTTTATCCGGAAAGAGTAAAAGGTGCTGAAACTTTGGATAAATCTTTGCAAGGTGTAGCTGATTACATCTTGAATACGAATACTTATGCTTACTTAAATGATAAGAATGAGGTTGTAAGAGTTGCGGATAAGGATACTTTGGTTGTTCCAACTTATATCTTGCGTACGACGGAAGTTAAGGGTGACGATGCTAGATATTTAGGTGCTGCCGCTGCTACTGATAAAGAAAAGGATGCCGCTACAGAGTTCGCTATCATTAAGAATGCCGCAGGCGGTTATTCTTTGGTTTCGTTAGCTGCGACTTCTGGGGGTACGCTTGATTATGCTGCTTCAATTGATAATACTTCTGCGGTTAAAACTGCGAGCGTTAATAGCACAAATTTAACTGTAGCTTATGATAAGAAGCGTTATGTAGCAGCTAGTGACTTGAATGATGGTTACGCAAACGTTGAGATCTTGGACGCTAATCCGTTCAACCCGTCATTGGCCTCTCAACCACGTCACGCATCATTTGACAATATGTTAGGTTCTATCAACTATCAGTTGAATAAGAATGGTATCACTGAAGGTATCCTTTCTGCGGAAAGCATGATTTTCTGGTTGGATACGGCGGATAGCAAGGCTAAGACTCCTTCATTCTATATCTCTAAAGGCATTGAGGTTGCTGAAGGCGAAGAAGCACCGGCTGAGAGAATGTTCATGTTCAATGCTCAGGATTCTTTGAAATATTTCGTAGAAGGCTCTGCTCAAGAATATACAAATGAGGCATATTATTTGGAAGGAACAGAGGATACTAAGGTAATCTTCCGTCCGGCTATCCTTGAGGGTGTTGATACAATCGCTACTACCGTAAATGGTGAGGCTGTAAAAGTTGTTAAGGAATTGGAGTCTGATGGTGAGACTGTAAATTCTGATAGACTGGATGCGTTCAAGTTTAATATAACTTTAGCTAAGGATTCTGAGGATGAGTATGTTATTTCTTCTCAAAGAAAGATTGATGGTAAGACAGTTTATGTTTATGCCTTGAATGGAAAACTTGGTTTGACTGCTGACAATGATATCGCTATGGTCTTCACATTAGGTACTGACGTTCCGACTTCTAACGGTTCTGTTGAAGATGCTGCTTCCTCTATCGTTGTAGTAGGTGGCAACGGTGTCGTAACGATCCAAGGCGCTGCTGGTCAGAACGCTTATGTACGTACTGTATTAGGCCAGTCTGTAGCTGAGACTGTTCTTACATCCGATAACGCTACAATCGCTGTACCTGCCGGTATCGTATTCGTTACGGTTGGCGAGGAGACTGTGAAAGTTGTCGTTAAATAATTGAATATTCAAAGTAAAGGAATAATGAAATAAGATAATCAACAATTCCCGTGAGGGTTTCGATCCCAAGTAATCCGTGACGGATGAACAGGCGGGAGTTGGATTAATATTAATACTAAAGTAATAAATTAAGAGGTCCGTAAGTACCTCCGTGAGGATGGAGTACGGATAAAGAAACAAGTCTCCGGCAGGCGTAAGCTTTGCTGGGGACTTCGTATTTTGCGACCTTATTTATGTGTAACTAATGAAAAAAGAACTGTCTAATAACGTGAAAGATGGGGCCTTTTTGTATTTTTGCGGAAATTAGGAGTAATAGTAGTATCAAAAATAAGCTCAAACAATTAATGTCAAACTCAAAAATCTCAGCGGCCGCATTTGCGGACACAAAACCTCATTATGACCTTCTTGATGGATTGAGAGGTGTCGCAGCGTTAATGGTTATATTTTATCATGTATTCGAAGCCTTTGCTACGAGTCCCATTGATCAACAATTTAATCACGGTTATTTAGCCGTTGATTTCTTCTTTATCCTGTCCGGGTTCGTGATTGGTTATGCTTATGACGACCGGTGGAAAACCATGACGACAAAGGATTTTATCAAACGTCGGTTGATCCGTTTGCATCCGATGGTTGTCCTTGGAGCCGTTTTGGGAGTTATCGCGTTTTGTATACAAGGGTGTGAGAAGTGGGATGGTACGCATGTCTCTATATCCATGGTGATGCTAGCTTTGCTTATCAACCTTTTTTTGATACCGGCTGTACCCGGTTCCGGGCCTGAGATCCGTGGAAATGGTGAGATGTTTCCTTTAAATGGCCCTAGTTGGTCTTTGTTCTTCGAGTATATCGGGAATATTATGTATGCCTTGTTTATTCGTCGGATGTCAACGAAGGCGCTTATGGCACTTATTGTCTTGGCGGGAATCGGATTGGCTTCGTTCGCTATATTCAATTTTTCCGGTGCGGGGCACCTAGGTGTGGGGTGGACGATGGAAGAGTACAATTTGATCGGTGGCTTTTTACGAGTGTTATTTTCTTTCTCGATGGGATTGTTGATGTCGCGCGTCTTTAAGCCCATTCATGTCAAAGGTGCTTTTTGGATTTGTAGCTTGGCGATCGTTGTTTTACTTTCCATGCCCTATGTCGGTGACGGTGAGGCTTTATGGATGAACGGTATCTATGATTCTGTATGCGCGATCCTAATATTCCCTATGCTTGTCTATCTGGGGGCTTCCGGGAAGACAACCGATAAACATTCCGCCCGTATTTGTAAATTCTTGGGAGATATCTCTTATCCTTTGTATATGGTACATTACCCTCTTATATACTTGTATTTTGGGTGGGTGAAGAAGGAGAACCTTACATTTGCGGAAGCATGGCCGGAAGCGTTGGCATTAGTGATCGGAAGTATAGTATTGGCTTACATTAGTTTGAAACTTTATGACGAGCCGGTTCGCAGATATTTGACAAAGCGCTTTTTACAGGTACGCAAATAACCTGCCATAACCGTATGTGCCACCCAACACATACGGTGTATCGGTGAATAAGCGGATCAGAATGGGTATTAGTAGCGATTTGCCCATTCTAAGATTGTCGGACTTTCGACATCAACCCCGAACTCTTTGGCTTTTCTCAAGATATTATGAGCTAATTCCGGCTTTTGCTGATCGGTAGCGTATCGAAAATAGGATTCGGCCGCCCGTACGTGTGTGGCGTCCGGCATAGGATATTTTCGTTCTTCGGGTAATCCGAAATCAGAGTCGTTCAACTCTTTGCGTTCCTCCGTGTCAAGTCGGTCGGAACCTTGTTCTCTTTCTCTTTCCATCGTGATAATTTTTTAATGATCTGTTTATGAAACGTTTCGATGGAAACAATCACTTCTCGCTAAAAAGTGTTGGGAAAGAATTAATGTTTATCAAATAGATCTGATTCATAAAGAAAACATGCCTCGCAAAGCTCATAAGAACACATCTTTAGTTTCATCCTTAGAATCGGAAACGGATTGCCTTGCTCATCCGTCTCATCCGTCTTTATCCGCTATACGATCTAAGAGGATAGACACATGTCTGCCGTCCATCAAGCCATGATGAGCCGTTACGGAGATAGGGAGCATCCGATGCCCGTTCTGTTCGATCAGCTTTCCGGTGGAGATGCGGGTAGCGGAATCGCCTGTACGGAAAGAGGAAGCATGTTTCATCTCCGTGAAGGCGATCCATGGGACCGGGGAGAAACGGACTAGGTCTTGCCGGTCAGATTCCCTATCTTTGCAAAGGCCTGTGAGAGCTTGCACACGTTCTATCTCTTTCTGTGCGTTTTGAAGGAACAGTTGCCTGTCCGGTGTATATTCGAAGAAGCCGAAGCCGAATGTTCCGTCTTCCCGCCCAATCGTTGTTCCCACGTGGATTCGGTCGAAGCAGACAGGGATGTTGTCGATGATCCGGTACCGGAACTCTTTCACCTCATTAACGGCTGTCATAATCTTATGTAAGGAGTAGAGGAAAAAAGAGGCATGATCCGCTTTCGCCTCTTTATAGATGGAGGTCACGTCTATCTGGGTGGTCAGTCCAAAGAAAGGGTCGTCCATAGAACCGAAAAACAGGAAATGTTCTTTCCGGTTCCAATGCTCTAGGTCAATAGGATGCTTCATGATTCTTTATTTGTTGGGTTTACTATTTTGTGGAAAGCGATGCGTTCCGTACCATTCGCGATGTAAATGATACCGCATTGCTTGAAGCCATGCTTTTTCAATAAGTTTTGCATGACAATATTATCCCGGTGTGTATCGATACGGATATTATCGCAATGAGCGAATGCCCATTTTAGACATTCGGTCGAGATCCCCTTTTGCTTACCGTTGGAGGCCATGCGATGGATCACGGCATAAGGTTCATCGTTCAGCCATTCGCCTTCATAGATATTTAGGTAAGTAGGGTCGATTCCCTCGATGTAACAAAAGGTCCCCACTAACTCGCCCTGCTCATTTTCGCATACGAAACTATGGCTGGCCTTGATCTCGTTGGAGATCAATTCCTCGGAAGGATATCCATTGATCCATTGATTGCCATTGCCATGCTCTTGCATGAACCTGCGTGCGTAATCGTAGATTGCCATTACCTCGGCCAGATCTTCTTGTCGTGTTTGTCTGATATTCATGATCGGTAGAAAAAGTTATCCCGCAAAAGTAGTATATTATTGTTATCTTTGCGAATCTAGTCGAAAAATATATAAACCAATTAAATCAAAATATCATGGAACCATTAAAAATTGCTACCGTGCAGTTCGAGACACGGGATAACGATAAAGTGTATAATCTTTCTATCATCCGGGAGATGTGCCGGAAAGCGTCGGTAGAGGGAGCGGATGTAGTGGCTTTTCACGAATGCTCGGTTTGTGGATATACGTTTGCCAAGGACTTGTCTCGCAAGGAATTGTTGGCTATTGCCGAACCGATCCCCACGGGGGAGAGTACGCAAGCCTTGATCGCCATCGCCAAAGAGTTTGGCGTCACGCTACTGGCCGGATTCTTTGAGCGGGATGGGGATCGCATCTATAAAGCGCAAGTTTGCGTGGATGGCAATGGCTTGAAGGCAAAGTACCGCAAGCTACATCCGTTTATTAATCCGAATATCTTGCCGGGCGATCAATATGTGGTTTTTGAGATCAAGGGATGGAAATGTGGCATATTGATTTGCTACGATAATAATATCATAGAGAATGTCCGTGCCACGGCCTTATTAGGGGCGGATATCATTTTCATGCCTCACGTGACGATGTGTACCCCTTCCCCTCGCCCCGGGGCTGGTTTGATAAATCCTATGTTATGGGAGAACCGGGCAAACGACCCGACTTCCTTGCGACAGGAGTTCGATGGCCTGAAGGGACGTGCTTGGCTTATGAAATGGCTTCCCGCTAGGGCGTACGACAATGCGGTATATGTGGTATTCTCCAATCCGATCGGGCGTGATTATAATGAGATCAAGAACGGTTGCTCGATGATTCTGGATCCTTTCGGCGATATCGTGGCGGAATGCCGTAAACTGGGTGATGATTTCGTGATCGCTACGGCTATCCCTGAGAAATTGAGACAGGCTGGAGGATATCGTTACCGAAATGCCCGTCGTCCGGAACTTTATGCGGATATTATCGGCCAACCGCATGAGTCCAATCAAAAGGTAGCATGGTTAACAGAAACAACAAATAAATAGTATGCAACAAACAACAATCTCTAAGTCACCTCGTGTAGAGGTGGTGGATGCGCTACGTGGATTCGCTGTCTTGGCAATCTTATTAGTGCATAATGTGGAACATTTTATCTATCCGGTCTATCCGGACCCGGCTACGCTGCCGGGATGGTTGAACGTATTGAATGAAGGCGTGTTTACGGTGGTATTCGCTTTGTTTGCCGGGAAATCGTATTCTATCTTTGCCTTGTTATTTGGTTTTACCTTTTATATACAGTATTCGAACCAGCAGGCGAAGGGAAAAGACTTCGGTTACCGCTTCCTTTGGAGATTACTGCTGTTGACGATCTTCGCTACGTTGAACGCCGCTTTTTATCCGGCAGGCGATGTTTTGCTGCTGTATGCGATCGTGGGCGTTGTTTTGTTTATCGTGCGTAAATGGAGCGATAAGGCTGTCTTGATAACGGCTATTATCTTTTTATTGCAGCCGGTGGAGTGGTATCATTATATCGCTAGCCTGTTTAATCCGGATTACCAATTACCCAATTTAGGAGTAGGGGAGATGTACTCAGAGATGGCGGAGCATACCAAGCGGGGGGATTTATGGAATTTCATCTGGCAGAACGTGACGTTAGGACAAAAGGCTAGTTTGCTCTGGGCTGTTGGTGCCGGCCGGTATGTACAGACCTGCGGGTTATTTATGCTGGGAATGTTGATCGGGCGCAAAAAGTTATTTATCCCCTCGGAGGAGAATTCCCGTTTTTGGATAAAGACCTTGATCATTACTGCGATCGCTTTCGGTCCTTTATACCAACTGAAAGTATTGTTGATGGATACGGCGGACAGCGCTACCGTGCGCCAGACGGCAGGTGTTGTGTTTGATATGTGGCAGAAATTCGCTTTTACGTTCGTATTGGTGGCTTCCTTTGTGTTACTGTATCAGCGCGAGGCCTTTAAGCGTTTTACCTCTATCTTACGCTCTTATGGAAAGATGAGCTTGACGAATTATGTGACACAATCTTTTGCTGGTGCGTTGATCTATTTCCCGATCGGCTTGAATCTGGCTCCTTACTGCGGTTATACGGTCAGCATGTTCATCGGTATCGCCTTTTTCTTCTTGCAAGTACGCTTCTGTAAGTGGTGGGCTGAAAGACATAAACACGGACCGTTGGAAGGTCTTTGGCATAAGTGGACATGGGTAGGTTCTAAATAAGGATCTGATTATCTGGTGAAATGAGATGGGGTATGTCCCGTCTCATTTCATTACAGACAGTTCTCACTCCATAAAAGGTTTGGCATATTTAATCATTCCATGCACGTTCTTGAGTCCTTCCGGTGCCAACTCGACAACCATGCAATATTCGCTGGGGACATCGAATGGGAACTCAATGCCGAAATCAATCGCCCTTTTATATCCGAATCTCGGATAATAATCCTTATGTCCTAATAAGACGGCCGATTTATAGCCTAGCTCTCCCGCTCGCTTATGCGCTTCACGGATCAAAGCGCTACCAACGCCAATCCTTTGGTACTTCGGTACCACCGAAACCGGTGCTAGCCCAAGAGAGATCACGCTTTGGTCTTCTGATACGATTTCCACCTTACTCATCATGAGATGCCCTATGATTTCGCCGTTTAATTCAGCGACTAAGGAGAGCTCCGGAATATAAGCGTCCGTTTTTCGTAAACGTTCTACAAGGTACGGTTCGCTTTGATCACTGTCCTCCACGTCACGGAAAGCAAGTTCCACGACTTCCCTTACTGCTTGAAAGTCGTTCTCTTGCTCTGGTCTAATCTTGATTTCTTTATTCATATGTTGCGTATCACCGGTTATCGCTCAGACCCGTATCGTGAGTCCGTTTTTATCTTCTGCGTCGAACACTGCGTACCGGAGCGGATTTTTCTGCTTTCGGAGCCTTGACAGTGGGAGCTTTCTTTTCGGAGGCAGGTTCTTTGGTTGTAGTACCTTTTCCTCTTGCGGCGCTCTTTCTGGCTTTCTTCGCGGCTTTGCTGTCTACCGCTACTTGAGTCGTATCCGGTTGATACCAGAGTGATTTCTCAAAGCTGGTTAATTGACCTTCGATACGAGCTTGCTCGTTCTTTAAGGAATCCGGTGTCGGGCAATACGCCTGCAATGGCAGATTCATCAAGTTTTGGGTCTTGATGATATCCCCCTCGAACATCCGGCGACGGAAATAGTCATCCATCGTAAAAGTCATGGCGTTATTCATATTAGACGTCATGATGTATGAATTGCTGATATACGGACGTATATTCTCGTAAGGAAGCCAGAACATAGGCATGGTTGTCTCTCCCATATCACCTGTAGAGGTAAGGATCGGGCAAATCGCCAATATCTTGACATCAAAAGCGGAATTATTCTGGTCGAAATACCATGCTTCTTTTACATAGTAAGACCGTACGTCGGCTGCAGGTATATCGCTTTCATTGATTACGAAAGTCGGTTCCTCACCCGCTCTCCCCGGTATCTCCTCATAAAGGATGTAGAAGCGATCCAGCAAATCCTTGAAGTTGATCAAATGGGCTTCGTCAAACTCCTCGTATCCGTCCAGATACTCATAGGCCTTGATCTTGTTCTCACCTAAAAGCTGGAAGATTACGGAGAAAAGATTCATCTGTCCGTTCATCGGGCGGGTCGGGTAATAAAGCGGAGCGTTCTGTTCTTTCATCAAGTCCACCTGCCGGTAGATAATACGCATCCAGCGAGCGTTCCCGATCTCTTGCGTCAAACGCTCGTTCATATCTTGGGCCCGTACGGTCAGTTCGGGTAAACCGGTATCTTTCTTATCGTTTCTTTCCCCACGGCTGGCTTGAGGCGAACGGCGACGCGTTTGTTGTTGCTGCGTAGCATCGTTCTCTGCTTCTTCTTGCGCGTGAAGAGGCATCGCTGTTAAAAAAGTGGCGGCCAAAGCGGCTATGTAATACAGATGTTTCATACTGCGAATCTTAATTTACGATTACTTCGATAGTCGGTATGGTACGTTCGATACCGTCCGGACCTTTCGCGACTACACGGGTGATATAAAAACGTTTACCCTTACTTAAATTGCGGATATAGTTTTTCTGACGTTGCGAGAAGTTGGTTCCTTCGGCCACTTCCGGGATAGCGTTACCCATGGAGTCGAAGAAAGTCAGCTCAAAACGTAATACCGTATATTTTACATTTAGCAAATCATCGTCGATAGCGGCCAGAATACCGTCAGCCTCTACCAAGCTACGTTTGGCGATCATACCTCCCTTGAACTTACGGACGTTACCGTTTTGATCCTTATACTCGATATAAGGTAGGGGATCGGGGAGGGCACGCACGCGGAAGGTAGTCTTTGCCATCTCTATGTTCCGGCCATCCGCCATACGAGCGTTTACCGTGATCACGGCTTCCGTTCCTACTTTAGACGGGCGGGCTTCCCAACCATCCTTGCTGCGGGTTAATGTGCCGTTCGTCATGGTAGCTGTCACATTACCGCTCGGTACACCCGGGACGGCGATACGCATCGGGTTGGCGATACCGGCATATAATACGTTCATCAATGTCGGGGCCACGGTAGCTGTCGGCTCGGTCACGAAATACTCGCTCTCGAAATCCCGGCGCATGATGCTGCCGTCGCTATTCGGCATCTCGATATAACCTTTGATCGGGAATGTCCCGGCAGCTCCGGTATTCACCGTGAAGACTCCTTTATTCTCGTAAGGTAATTCTTTTCCGTTTACATAGATCGTAGGACGTTTCGTGGAGTCTACCGCCGATAATACGATATTCGCCTTGTACTGGCTTCCTCGCATTACGATCTGGCTTTCCGGGATTACCTGCGCCGTGATCTGGTTCACACGGTAATCGCCAACGTCTACGCTATTCAATAAGTTCGATAAGACCTCACCTTCGGCGTAGCGAACGTCACTTTGCATTTTTGTTAACAGGGTAACAGCCGCCGCTACCGGCATATTCTCGAACAAGGCCTCTTCCCAAGTACGGGTATTGATCCCCGCTTTATGAGGGGGAGTCGTGCTTAGGTTCGCCTCCAATACGGCAGTCTTCGCCGAATCTTCGATAAAGCCGCCCATCCAGATACGATACTTATCGATTTCCGCTCTCAGCTTTTTACCTTCTCCGCTTACAGGAGAGAGCATTACACGGGAAGCGGCTTCCAAATCATCCTTATGCTCGATGCTGTTTACGTTGGCATTCTCGCCATCAGCTACCTTAGCGATACGGATCTTTAAATCTTGTATATACGTATAGAGGCTATCTGAGGCTCTTTTCACCTCACGGGCCTTCAATGCCCACTCACCCACTTTCTGGGGATTCTCTTGGTAATAAGCTTCCATCTCGTCCGCTACGATCTTGTTTCGGCGGGAGGAGTTATCGATAGAGGTTCGCAAGCTACCTTCCACCAACTCAAAACCATCCAGCACCTCCGACGACACGTTCAGTGCCATCATGGCGATGAACACCAGATACATCAGGTTGATCATCCGCTGACGGGGAGAATTGGGATTATTTGATATTCCTGCCATATTTCTTTACTTCATTGGGTTGTTTGTATACGGAGCCTGTTGTTGCTGTTGGTAACCATAGGGTTGCTGATATTGCTGTTGGTAACCGGGCTGTTGTGGCTGCTGATACATCGGTTGTTGAGGTTGTTGTTGCGGCTGCGCCGGTTGTTGGTAGCCCATATTCACGGTCATCGCTTGCAATAAACGACTGTATACTTGGTTCAATTCGGCCAGTTGACGAGTCATCTTTTCCGTCTCGTTACGGAATACGGAACTATCTACCACCGATCCGTCATACATCTCACGGATACGATTCAATCCACTATTGATGTGTTCGATAGATTCGATCTGCGAACTGATACTCTTCAACTGGATCTCATAGATGGTATTCAATCCGGATACGTTACGGTTCAATTGTTCCATCTGGTGTACGTAACCACGGGAGTTTTGGTTGATGCCATCGGAATTATCCGTGATACTCTTATAAGAGTTCAACAGTGTATCGGATACGTTCGTAAGCGAATTAGTCACTTGGCTGAAACGCTCCATGTTCTCAGACATGCCAGATAATTGCTCCAGATATTTTTGGGTAGCTTCCGTCAATTCCGCCATCTTGGAAATTTGCTCGGCCGCTCCGCTTAATTTCTTGATGCTCTCGGATAAGTTCTTGGTATCTTCTTCCGTCACGTCCAGATTACCTGCGATATTCAAGGAACCACCTCTTTGCGCGTTCGCCTTAGACGCTACCGAACCGATATTTATTCCCCCGGCTATCTCATCGTCTTCTACATTATCCGTAGAATTGATCATGGTTGAGATCGGCGTACCGGTGAAATCCGGACGATCCATCGGGTTCTTTGATTTCAATACGGGGAAAACATCTTCCCAATGATATTCCTTGTTCGGATGCTCGAACGCCGAGATAAAGAATACGATAGACTCGGTGATCATCGCCACGAACAAGATTTGGTTAGCGTATGGTATATGTAATAACTTAAATAACGCACCGAGGATTACGATGGACGCACCCCAACTATACAGGAAGTTCAATACTCGTTTTCCTCTTTCGCTGGAGAGGAACATCTCCAGTCTGTTTTTATATCTTCTATATTTTCCCATCGTCGTATTATTGTCTTAAATGATTCAAAACTTTAAATTTATAATTCCCGCTTATTTCTTTCCCTTGGAGCGAGAGAATCCTATTTGGGTACGTGCGCAACGGAAACCGATGTAAGAACGGCTCTCGTTCTGGAACTCGAAAGTACGCATGTCCGAACGGATAAATTGTGAGACATCTTTCCAAGAACCTCCTCGCACTACTTTCTTTTTCATGGCGTAGGGATCGTTCTTGGCGGCGTTGTAACGCAGATCCGGGTTCATGTCGCTCATTTGGCTCGGGCCAGACTCGGAGTAAGACGTTGAGGTCCATTCCGCCACGTTTCCTGCCATATCGTATAACCCGAACTCATTCGGGGCGAAAGAGCCTACACGAGACGTAATCAAATGGCCATCCTCCGTATAATTACCTTTACCCGGCTTGAAGTTACCCAAGAAACAGCCTTTGCTGTCTTGAAGCTCGTCGGTAGACCAAGGGAACTTATTCTCGTTCTTACCTGTACGGGCGGCATATTCCCATTCTCCTTCGGACGGAAGACGGAATGGCTCTACCAATTGTCCCGGTGGCAAGCTCAAGGATTCTTTGTATAAATTCGTACGCCATACGCAGAAGGCAGTCGCTTGTTCCCAAGAAACACCGACTACGGGATAATCATCGTAACCCGGATGAGAGAAATACATACGGGTATATGGCTCGTTGTACGCATTCTTGAAATCGTTCACCCAGCAATTCTCGTCCGGGTAGATATTGACGATACGGGTATTCAAGAAATCCCATTCGCTGCTTAACGGGCGGGTGATCGTCTCGTTGATTACACGTCCTTCATCATCGATGTAAGCGGTGTCCTTGGAGATCATGACTACCTCGTTCGGATCTACCTGAATATCCGTATTACGAACCCGGTCCGCCGGGTTCAACTGATTCTTGCGGAGGGCGGCGGCGGTATAGTCGTACCACTCGTATTTATAGATCATTTGTTTAGGGTCCAAACCTTTCTCTCCGGTAACGGGATTCGTGTAATAGACACTTTCTATCGCACGTTGCTCATCCTCGTTCGCCCGTCTCCAAGGAATCGGACGGTTCCAGTCCAAATGCGGAGTGACAGGCTCCCCGTAACGGTCTTCCGTGATCTTGAACAGATCGTTGCCTCCATAAGCCGGGTCCGCCAAGCGTTCACGGATAATAGAGTCTCTCACATAATAAACGAACTGGCGATATTTGGCGTTCGTTACCTCTGTCTGATCCATCCAGAACGCGTCGAAAGAGACCCCTTTCGTCTCCGGCATGATTCCCCACAAGGAATCCTTGTCGGCGGGACCCATCTCGAACGAACCTCTTTTAACCAAGACCATTCCATACGGCGCTGGTTCATTGAACGCTACCGATCTGACACCTGTCACCTCACCGCCGGCACTCCGGAGAGATTTACCGCAGGAGGTAAGCAAGGCTACCGTTACAAGTACTAATAATACTTTTTTCATATACTATAATATACGTACACTTTTATGTCTATTTTTCCCTGTCTTCGTCTTGTTCAGCTTTAAGGCATACTTGACACATAGCTCGTGGCTACCGCTACTTGCCCGGCCTAGGGCCGTGGTCGGGAAATCAAAGGCGTAACCCGCATGGAAACGACCTAGCTTTACGCCGAACATGATGCCCACCGATTCATTCACCCGATAGGAAAAACCTCCATTAAACATCTTATTATATTCCAGCCTAGCGGTAATATCCGCATGAAAACTTTGCATGTCTGTCAGCAAGAACACCGAGGGCTGTAATTCTATCAACGGATTCTTTAATTGAATATTGTATCCACCCATTAAATTAAGTGAACGACCTATATAGGTATAGGCGTTCTCGTCCAGTTGAAGCTCCGGTTGGGTGATATGCGTCATGCCAAACCCGGCGTAAAACCGTTTATGGGTATAGTAAATACCGAAGTTCATATCCAACCCCATGCCGCTGACCTGCTCTACAGGAATGGCGGCGTCGGTCTCTTGATGGTATTCGGACTCAACCTTTATCACCTTGGTTCCGTCGAACGATTGGTTGACTAAGCCGATTTGCAGACCTCCGCTCAAGACTCCCCCGAATAATTTATACTTATAGGCGTATTGCGCCCCTACATGTGTATTCTGGAAAAGTCCGATCGCCTCGGTAAATACAACCAATCCGACACCATGATTCGTCTTGCCTAAAGTGAGTGGCATATCCGCGGTAATGAAGAACGACTTGGGTGCCCCATGTACGCCGATCATTTCCAAGCGGGCGAGAGCCAATATATTCAAGTCCTCCGTAGCTCCGGCCACGGCCGGGTTATAATACGGTTTCGCCATGAAGTATTGACTTAAGCGTGCGTCATATTGCGCCCGTACGATTCCCGCACAAGTACACAAAAGGATCAAGATCGAAAGAAGACGTCTTCTCATTTAAACATTCACTTCACGTTGTAACTACAAACGCAGCAAATCCGGATAAATTGTATTTTCACAAAAAAACAACGAGGCAGGGGAGCTCGATCGTCCGCCACCTCGTTCTTCTATTTCTTAATTTTCAATTTTCAATTCTCAATTGAACTAGTATTCTTCCTCGTTGAAGAAGAAGTCTTCTTTACTTGGATAATCCGGCCAGATGTCTTCCATGCATTCGTAAATCTCGCCTTCATCTTCCATTTCCTGCAAATTCTCAATCACTTCTAATGGCGCACCAGAACGTTGTGCATAGTCAATAAGTTCATCCTTAGTCGCAGGCCAGGGTGCGTCTTCCAATTTTGAAGCTAACTCTAATGTCCAATACATAGCTGTCAAGTATTAATAACCGCCGAAGCGATTTGGTTCTCTATTTTTCCGCGAAAATATGACTTTATTTATTATACGCAAGTATAATCCCAAATAATTTCTTTACCGTTATTATTTATGCATTCTTTTCGTGCCAGAACGAAGAAATAATCCGATAAACGGTTCATAAATATCAATACAGGCTCCTCAACGGGGCAATTCTCGGCCAAGCGATAGATTTGTCGCTCGGCACGACGGCAAACGGTGCGGCAAACGTGTGCGAGGGCGGCCGAGCGGCATCCTCCCGGTAGGATGAACGCGTGCATTTTCGGCAGCTCGTTATCCAGACGGTCTATCTCCCGCTCGATACGCTCGATGCTCTCGGGCGTTACCTTGCTCTCGATTTTCAATTCCGTGGTCGCTTGATCCGTGGCTAGGTAAGAACCGATCGTGAATAGCTTATGCTGGATGAATGATAAGAAATCAGTATCTTTCTCATCATTCAAGGCCGTGATTAATAATCCGATAAAGGAGTTCAGCTCATCTACGGTGCCATAGCTCTCGATCCGATCGTGCGCTTTCGACACGCGTTGTCCACCTACCAGTGAAGTGGTTCCTTTATCGCCTGTTCTGGTATAGATAATACTCTTCTTCATATCTGACTTGTTTTGAATCCTAAAAATAAACAATATAATCTCGTTTGTGCAATTTCTTGTTGAATAAGACAATCCCTAGCGAGTAAAGATCTAAGGTGACCGTCACTTCCGGACATGCGCAGATCTCTTCCCAAAGTTCACGCATCTTACGGCTCGCCTTGATTCCCTCAAAAACGAATACCGTATCGTTGTGCGCGTATTTCATACATTCATTAAACAGCCAGAGGTTGTTATGTTGTTCATATAAAGTGTTGAAAAAAATAAAATCTAAGCTATTTATGTCATTTAAGGCTTGGGGAAGCAAGTCCTTATAATTACCGATACGCAAATCGACGGGATTACGTCCCTCTTTAGCGAATGCTTGACGGGCAATCGTGGCGAATTCCGGTACATTTTCCAAGGCGATACATTTCAATCCCGTGGCATAGGAGGTTAGATATAAGGTAGACAGCCCCATCGTGGTTCCTATCTGGAGGATATTCTTGGACTTGAAATAGTTTGTTAAACGGAATAATAAGGCGCCATGCTTGGGCCGGATGGATTCCCGTTTTACGATCTCGCTGATGGAACGGGTCTTTCGTTTCCCTTTGTTCTGCCGGTCTGGATAGGTGATCTCTCCTTCCCTGAATAATAACTGCTTACGTAAAAGCTCTATATCATAGAAACTATAATAAGAGCATTTTTCCTCGATGACCTTCGTGATGAGGTTAAAAACGAAAGGCGAATGTACTCCGAATCCTTTACGGTAACGGATGCTGCGGTACAAGAGCGATCCTTTTCGTAATGTATTAACCTTTGGTAGTATTTGCATTTCTTTTTGTCATTGGGCAATGATGACCTTGCCATTTGCCGCGAACTTACATAAAAAAACGCAATTAGCATAAGCCTCTAGTCTTTAAACGGAGTTATAATAACTTGTGCCATAGGCGTGGCACTGGCCTTTATCCTAGAAACTGGCTTTCTCCGGCTCGGGACGGATATAGGTTAATATCTGTCCGCTTAACTGAAGCAGCGAGATCTCACAGATCTTGGTGGAATATTCCGCCACGGAAAGACGCTCCTCCGCTTCCAGTAGACTGTTTTGCGCCTCACGCAATTCGATACCAGACAACTCGCCGAGTTTATAGCGGTCGATGGCGATCCGGTAGTTCTCTTGGGCGGCTACGAGGTTCTCTTTCTCTAGGCTCCATAGGTCGAGGTTGTTTTTATAGGCCATCCAGAAGTTGCTCATGTCCGCACGCAGGGCAAGTTCCAGTTCTTGGATGCGCAATTGCTGGTTCTCGATTTGGATGCGGGCGTTGCGTTGCTCACGTTTCCGGTTGAAACCGTCGAAGAGGCTCATACCGATGGTCACGCCGTAATTAAGCCCCAGCCGTTGTTGGAGGTCGTAATTGCCCACTTCCGTCCAGTTTGCCGTGTAGCCGTAGCCTGCGTTTAGCTTGACATAGGGATAATAGCGGCTTTTTACCTTTTTATAATCAAGCTCAGACAACGTCTGGTTCTTTTGGGCGATCAGGAGTGAGGCGTTGGCTTCGAGGGTATTCTTCCATAGATCTACCTCGTCGAGGAACGGGTTCGGGTAGATCAAGGAGTCCTTGATCTGGATTTCCTCCTCCACATTATTTAATGCCATTAACTCGTTCAGGCGGATACGGGAGGTATGCACGACCTCCAATTGGTTTAATACCTTGGAGCTATCCGAGTTGAAGTCCACTTGAGCCTGTTGCAAGTCCAGACGGGACATGGAGCCGATATAATACCTTTCCTCCACGATCCGTAGACGCTCCTTGGAAAGGTCCAAGGTGGAACGGAGGTTACGCAAACGGATTTTCTGCCGGATCAGGTTGTAGTACTCGCTGGAAAGGTTGGCTACGAAATCCTCGATGGTCATGCGGGTGTTCAATTCTCCCATTCGCTGTAATTCTTTCAAGCGAGAGTATTCGGCTTGGATACCGAAACCGTCGAAAACCGTCCAGTTAACGTTTAGTCCGACGTTACCCGTCTCGCTGTTTATACCATTCGCCTTCTCGATCGATCCGTCTTGCAGGCTGTTACGGTTGTTATTGAAATTTCCGCTGAATCCGCCGCTCATATCTACGGTAGGCAGATAACCGGCGTTTCCCGGGGTGGCGTTATTGTCGCTGATCTGTTGCTCGTTACGAATGATACGGATGGAGTAGTTCTGCTCTAATCCGGTTTCGATACACCGTTTCAGATCGAATAGTTGCTGCGCCTCCGCCATAAAGAGGGAAGAGAAGGCCAATAGTAATGTATATAGGTACTTATTCATGTGTTTATTTATTATTCAGTAATGTTCTTTTTTCGGTTGGTGGATATAAACGAATACATGGCCGGTACGATAAACAGGGTCAAGAAGGTCGATACCAACATTCCGCCTACTACCGCTACGCCCATGGCGATACGCCCTTGGGCACCCTCGCCCGTAGCGTATACCAATGGCACCAAACCGAGGATGGTGGATACGCTAGTCATCAAGATCGGGCGCAGACGCTGGGTCGCGGACGATCGGATCGCTTCCGGCAAACTAAGTCCCGACTCTTGCCGTTGATTGGCGAACTCTACGATCAAGATACCGTTCTTCGCCACCAAACCAATCAACATAATGATACCGATCTGGCTGAATATATTCATCGTGATACCCGAATAACTCATGAACATCAGCGCACCGGCGATAGCCAAAGGCACGGTGAACATCACTACCAACGGGTCCTTGAAACTCTCGAACTGGGCGGCCAACACCAAATAAATCATCAGCAAGGCCAAGATCATGGCGAACATCAAACTGGAAGAACTCTCACGGAACTCTTTCGACTCGCCGGAAAGAGCGGTGCGGAAGCTACCATCCAGCACCTCCGAGGCGATACGATCCATCTCGTCCAGACCATCGCCGATCGTGTATCCTTTATTCAATCCACTGGAAACCGTCGCCGATACGAAACGGTTATAGCGATACAATTGGGGCGGCGCCACGTTTTCCGTAACCTTAACCAAGTTATCCAGCTGGATCATTTCCCCATTGTTACTACGTACATAGATCGATTTTAAATCGACAGGGGTATTTCGTTGCTGGCGGTTGATCTCGCCCAATATCTGGTATTGCTTACCATTCATATAGAAGTAGCCCATACGCTGTCCGCTCAACGCATATTGCAAGGTCTGGGCGATATTCCGGGTGCTGACGCCCAATAAGGAAGCCTTATCCCGGTCGATCTCGATACGTGCCTCCGGCTTGGTGAAGCGCAAGTTCACGTCCGCCATCTGGAAGACCGGGCTCTCGTTCACCTTTTGCATAAACGTAGGCAGGAACTCTTGCAGTTTATCCAAGGTCGGGGCCTGCAGTACGTATTGGATAGGCATACCGCCCCGGCGTCCGCCGAAGGTGGATTGCTGTTGTACGAAGGCGCGGGCCAAGGTCTCTTTGCGGACTTCTTTCGACAAGGTCTCGGCGATCTCCATCTGCGAGCGTTCCCGTTCCTTGATATCGCTTAATATGAGGTTTAGCGAACCTCCTCCTTCCCACGAGCGGGTCATGATGGATTGCTTCTCGGGAGCGATGGAGTCGGCTATTTGCTCGATACGGTCCGCGTAGTCGCGGATAAACTCGAAGGTAGCCCCTTCCGGCCCGCGCATATTCACGGAGATCATGGAACGGTCCTCCAAAGGCGATAACTCGGAACGAATGTTCTTCCAGAAGTACCCGATCGATCCGAAAAGAAGGATAACGATAGGGATCGACCATATCTTATGGTTCAAGAACGCGTTCAACGACTTGGCGTAGATCGTGTTCAATCCCTCGAAGAACGGCTCGGTCTTCCGATAGAACCAGTTTTTCTTCTCTCTCCTCTTCAATAGCTTGGTAGCCAACATCGGTGTAAACGTAAGGGCCACGAACGAGGAGATAGCGACCGAACCGGCGATCACGATACTGAACTCCTTGAATAAGCGCCCCGTCATACCTTCCATAAACACGATCGGCAAGAATACGGAGATCAGGGTGATCGTGGTAGATACCACGGCGAAGAAGATCTCTTTCGATCCTTCGATACCCGCCTCTTTCGGTGACATGCCTTGCTCGATACGTACATATATATTCTCCGCCACCACGATCGCGTCGTCTACCACCAGACCGACCGAGAGCACGACCGCCAACATCGTCAATACGTTGACGGAGAATCCGGAGATATACATCACAAAGAAAGCTCCTACCAACGATACGGGGATAACGACGACAGGAACCAGCGTGACCCGCCAGTCGCGGAGGAACAAGAAGATAATCAATACGACCAAGAGGAAAGCCTCGTAAATCGTCTGTTGTACTTCACTGATAGAGGCCCGGATAAAGCGAGTGTTGTCATACATCATCTCGATCGTGACATCTTCCGGCAGGTCTTTTTGTAATTGCTCGATACGCTTGTAGGCTTCGTCGGCGATCTCGATATGGTTGGCTCCCGGTTGGGGGATGATAACGGTCATAACCATTGGCTCGCCGTTCTTCTTCAGTAAGCTCCGCAAGTCCTCGGGAGCTACCTCCGCACGTCCGATATCACTGAAGCGCACGATGTTGTTGTTGTCTTCCTTGATAATTAAATCGTTGAATTCCTTGGCGGTATGCATCAATCCTAAGGTACGTATGGATAAGGAGATCGTATTTCCCTCGATACTACCGGAAGGAAGCTCCACGTTCTCGTTATCGACGGCGTTTTTCACGTCCATCGGGGTCACTCCGTAACCCGCCATCTTGATTGGGTCCAGCCATAGACGCATGGAATACCGTTTTTGTCCCCAGATATCCACGCCACTCACGTTCTCGATGGTCTGCAAGCGCTCTTTCACCGTCAGCTCGGCGATCTCGCTCAACTCCATCAACGAGCGTTTGTTGCTTCGGATGGCGATCTGCATGATCGGGGAGGCATCGGCATCCGCTTTCGATACCGTAGGTGGGTCGCAGTCACGGGGAAGGTAGCGTTGGGCACGAGATACCTTATCACGTACATCGTTCGCCGCCGTCTCCATATCCACGGACAACTCAAACTCTACCGTGATACGGCTGCTGCCTTGGCTACTCACGCTACTCAATGAACGGATACCCGGGATACCGTTGATATTCTGCTCCAACGGCTCGGTGATCTGGTTCATGATCACGTCGGCGTTCGCTCCGGGATAAGATACGTTGACCGAGATAATCGGCTGGTCTACGCTCGGGAACTCCCGGACGCCAAGGAACCGGTAACCGATAAAGCCGAACAGGAGGATGACCAGCATCATCACTGTCGAGAGTACGGGCCGGTTTATACTGGTTTCTGAAATATTTGCCATCGTTCTTCTCCTTATTCAGTCAAGTTGTCAATAGAAACTTTCATGCCGGTACGTAACTGCATCACGCCGGACGTGATCAGCGTATCGCCCACATTCAACCCTTGCAATACCTGTACACGGCTCTCGGTTCGAATACCGATCGTGATCTCTTGAGGCTCGGCCACGCCGTTCTTATATAAGTAAACGATGTCTTTTCCCATCTCGGGGATAACGGCCTCGCTGGGGATGGCTAAAGCGTCCTTGATCTCCCGCTTGCTGATCTCGACGGAGGTATAACGGCCGGGTAAGATATTCTCGCCCGGATTCGGGTAAGTGGCACGTACTTTCAAGGTACGGGTTGCCATATCTACCTTGCTTTCCACGGCGTAAACGGTCGCCTTATAGTTCTGCATCATACCGTCTTTCTCCATGCGGAACAGGATCGGGGTTCCGTCTTGTACCTCGGCCGCGTAGCTCTCGGGGATGGAGAACTCGATTTTCAAAGGGGATATCTTGGTCAACTTGGCGATTACGGAAGAGGAGGAGGTAACGTATGCGCCCTCACTCACGGAGCGAAGTCCGATGATCCCGTCGAAAGGAGCCCGAAGCTCTGTCTGGGCGATATTCGCTTTGACTAGCTCGATATCCGCCATTAGCTTCTCGTATTCGGTGGCTACTTGCTCGTAGGCCTCTTGGCTGACGGCGTCTTTCTCCAACAAGGTACGTTGGCGATAGACACGATCCTTGGCTAAAGGAACTTGAGCCTCCAGCTTCTTTAGCTGGGCTTGCAGCGGCTTGTCATTGATTTTGGCCAACAGATCGCCCGCCTTTACGTGGGTACCTTCCGTGAAATAGATTGCTACCACCTTACCGGAGGACTCGAAAGCCAAATCCACCTCTTCGTCCGGAAGGGTACTCCCGGTACTCATGATCTTATCGGTTAATGATTGGTATTTCAATACCTCGGCGTTGATGTTAAGTGTCTGGTTTCGCAGGCTCGTGCCCGATGTGGGTACGACGGAAGCGGCATCTTGGGATGCCTTGAACTTGTTTTTCAATTGAGGGTAAGCGATCATTCCCGCTATCATTAATAAGATAGCCGCCGTAACTCCCCATTTCGCTCTCTTTGTCATCATGTTCTCGTATGGTATTTACTGATAATTTACACTCGTTACTCCAAAATATATAACTAAACGCAAGTTTAGACTCCCCTTTCGTAAAAAGGTTTAATCAAAGATATTATTTTTTTGAGAGATGAATCCCTGATTGGGAAGAACGGGAAAAATAAGGGAATTAAAACGAATCTAGGGAGGAAGTCTGATCTGTGATAGAAAGGGTGTCAATACCACATATTGATATCTACCTGATATAGACGATACAATCCGGTTCAAGTAGATATCAATCGTGCAGCTCTCTTATTTCAGAGCTTCAATTTCTTCAAGGGAAAGGCCGGTGGCCGAGGAAATTTGTTCTATACCGAGTCCCATCCTCTTTAGGTTGAGGGCAATGGATCGTTTACCTTCCTTCAAGCCTTCCGCCCGGCCTTCCTCCATCGCTTTCTTTCGGCCTTTCTCTACGGCGAAGTCCAAGGTGTTGTAATAATCGTTATAGATCTTCCACTCCTCCTCGTACTGCGCCCGTTGCTTGGGAGTGAGGTTTGCCATCGAGCCGATCCGTTCCAGTCGCTCGAAGATGGCCTTGCGTGCCTTGAAAGGCATTCTGTCTAAAGTATCCATATGTTTCAATACATAAATCCAACGTTCAAAATCTGTCTCACATTCTTCCTCCTCTTTCTTGAATCGGGGAAGCTCGATATAGATCTGGCGGAACTTGGGGTTGAATACCTCCCTGGTCTCCCGGTCCGCCAAGACGATGTCTCTTCGGAATTTCCCCTTGTTTCCGGTTCCTTTTCCCTCCTCCAATGTGAAGTTTAAGAAAAAGACCCCGTATACGGCCGCCAATTTATAGTCCCATACCCCTTTGATCCCTTGGTCTACCACCGATCGTGC
This sequence comes from Parabacteroides sp. AF21-43, assembly GCF_003635435.1. Classification (NCBI taxonomy): domain Bacteria; kingdom Pseudomonadati; phylum Bacteroidota; class Bacteroidia; order Bacteroidales; family Tannerellaceae; genus Parabacteroides; species Parabacteroides sp. AF21-43. The sequence goes on from NZ_QTMG01000008.1 coordinate 24,427, forward strand.
GAGATAATACAAGGTACGATCCTTGAAATAGGGCTGTTCCCGGTTCTGCATCTCGATGATAATCCGCTCCCCGTTGCTTGTCTCGCAGTGAATGTCAAATATCACTTTTCGCTCCAAAGCCGTCTCCGGCATTTGCTCGTTATTCATGATTCGCAGATCCGTGATGACATGCTCACCGGCTAACAGGTCGTTCAAGAACTCGATTAATATGTCCTTGTCTACTTCCCTCCCGAAGATGTGCTTAAATCCCCAATCGGTAAAGGGGTTGATAAATTTTCCCATAGTGTTTATAGGTTTTAGTGATTAATAATGAATGATTATATATAATGAGACAGGCTATCCTGTCTTCCGGTTGTAAAGATACAATCTTTTTAATACGAAAGGCTTAGTTTTGGCTTTTAAAAAAACACGTACGTGTTTTTGGGGGATATAATGGTGATAGGTGGTGTAAGGCAACGCCAGTAGTGCCGTTAGGTATCGTGAATAATATGGCGACACTGATACTCACACAAGGTGCGCATGAAGAAAGTATCTTAGTTTCATCGCCCCATGCACCTAAGATACTTCGCCAATGAACTTAGGATACTTTCTCAATGAAACAAAGATACCTTGTTTTTGTATTAAAAAATAAGATTGGCTACTGCCCGAAGTTCTTCCTAATTTTGCGTGGCTAACAGATACGCCTATCCCGACTGAGTTTCTACTGCCCCGTTATTCACTAGACAAGCATTGAATTATATGTTTGTGGTATTCGCTATGATTACCATGTGAATGTTTGTATTTTATATTTATTATGCGGTATGGATGGATACCATATATAATGTACATGCGTACATTATATAAAAGGTATAAATGACTAGTTTAAACGATCGATTCTTTTAGTCATTTGCAAAGGTACGCGTTTCTTCGATACCTGCAACCCTTCCGGGCTATTTTTTTATCACTTATCCTCTTTCTTATCAATAGGATAGGTTATCCTTTACGAAACAACCGATTCCTTCAACAAACCTCCTGTTCCGACACTAAAAAAACGCAAGATTTAGACGATCGTTTAGACTAGTCGTTTACTAATGACGATTAGCCATCGAGAAGAAGGTAAGTGCTTAATTAACACTATTATTAATATTAAATTTTAAATTATGAACAAGAAGTTTACTATGCTTTTGGCTAGTGCCATGCTTGCGACTGCTTTCTCGGCAGGGGCAGCTGTAGACGCTAAAAAAGGGGATGCGATCTTGTTGAAGTCTGGCACTGATAATTTGTCAGCTTTAACGGGGACTAACTTTGGGAAATTGGGCCTAACCAGTACTCCTGCCGATCTTAATGATTGGGAATTAAAGGGCTTAAATGGTGCTACTTGGACTGTTTCTGCAAAGAAGAACACTCTAGGTAGAGATATTTATTCTTTTGAGAATAAAGCTACAGGTTTAACGCTTGCTGTTGATCCTACCATAGCTATTGATGCAGATAAGGCTGGTGTCGGTGCGAAAGCTTTGACTTTGGGCGGTACCGCATCAGAGTGGGTGGCTGAAGGTGATAAGTTGGTTTCTTATTTCACGGGAGACTCTGTTGTTTATATCGCAAAGAACGGAGGTGATCTTTATTTGGAAAAAACAACAAAAGCTAAATTAGGCTCATCTAAAGCTATTGATCTGTCCTCTGCTAAGAATTTTCCTGAATCAATGATTTTGGATGCAGCTGACTTGAACACGTTATTGCAATCAGTTCCTACTGCTACTTTCTTTGGTTTGAATATGAACCCTAGTGTCTCTACTGGCAAAGCAAATCGGTTGACAGACACTCCTCTTAAGGCTACGGACGTAAGTGGTGCTGGTAATTGGGTAACTTTACAAGCCAAAGATAAAAAAGTGAAGGTTGATGGTGAGGATCAAGATGCCTATGTTGTCGTTGATACCGCTTATTATGATGGTACTGAGACTAGTAAGTTCTTGCAACTTAATTACGATGCTTTCAAAGCGGACAATCGTGAAGAAGGTTCTTATTACTTTAAGTTTACTTATAACGCAGCTAAAGATGAATTATATATTCAAGTTCAGAAGGTAGCTTATAAGCTTACGAAAAATGCAGGTGAGACTGATGCGGACTTTGCTAAGTATATCAAAGAGAATAACAACAATTCTTACTGGAGCATTCAAGATGAAGAAAACCCTCGTACGTTAGCGACCAAAACTGATAAGTTTATCTACATGGCTAGATTGGCTGGAACGAATGTCTTGACTATCAATACGGATGAGACAGATCTAACTGGTACTTCTGCACCTGTAGCTATGGCTAATGTTCAGAAAACAGTTGTCAAGCTTGGCACGAACTTCTCCGGATTGACGCTTACTACGATCCCTGATGGCGTATATTTGGTACAGTACAAGGCCTCGGCAGGAAATCCGAAAATCAAACAAAATGGTTTATATGCTTTGGCAAACTTAGCAGGAAACTTGGGTTGGGCTAATTTGGCTCGTAACCAAGAGTTCAAGCATATGCCTGCCGCTCAATGGGTAGTGGATAAGAATGGCACTTCTTCTACTGCTATGGTTACGATTGATAATCGTGAGTTCAGTGATGTTTCTAATACAAGTGTTCTTCCGTCTCAAATGACTCAATTCTATGCGGTGGAAGGTAGTGATGATGTATTCTATTTCAATGGTAGTGTAGCTGATACTTTGAGTTTTATCAAAGTTGATGAGGCATTGGTTAAGGATACAAAATTAGGTTATAAGTATGTAACGGCTGAAGAAGCTTCTGTTCAGACATATTTGTTCAACTATTTGCATGGGCTGGCGTTGAATAAATATCTGTATACTCCGGCAGGAAAAGACTCTATTGTTCGTGTAGACGAGAATGGAGAGAAAGCGAACTTCCGTTTGACTTTGATCGCAAAGGATGACAAATATGGTTATAAGGATGGTTTGGTAAGAAACGCTTACTATGTTTCTGACGGAAAAGGTCGTTATATCTCATTCGACGGTGTAGCGAATAAGTATATGATGAAATCAGTTCCGACTCCTTTCTTCTTGAAAGAGAACAATTGCATTGACGGTACTCATTATTATACTTTGGTAGAAGCTAATTTGCGTTCTGAGGTATTGGTTAAAGAAGGTAACAATGATATCGCATTATCTTGGTACCCTGCTTCGGAAAATGGTAAAAAGGTTGCTGATGCTAAGACTTTTGCTGCACTGAATACAAAGGAGGTAACTCGTAGTTATGAGCAACCGGATGGTTCCACCGTCACAGTAAAATATTACGCCGATGCAAATGGTAATATTGCGAGCGCTCCATATTATGATAAGGATGGTAATCGTTTGATTGTGGATGGTAGTGAAATTGGTGATGTATATGCTTATAAAGCAAAGGATGGCGTTGTATCATTACAAAAAGCATTCAATTCGATTTCTCGTTCAAATTCTTGGGACTATGCATCTGTAAAAGTATCTGTTGACGACAATACTCTTGATTTGACTGAGGGTACTTTAAATGATAAGTTCTATTCAGAGATCCGTACCTCTGCATTCGCCGTATCAAAAGACGACTCTCCATTGTACCGTCGTTTCAACAACGCTGCGTTAGGCGAGAGTGAAACCGCTGATAGCTTGTTCTTCGTAGAGAAGATCCGTAAGGAATACTTGATGGATGAGTGGAACAAGAACTTGACAGACAAGAATGTAGATTACGCTGGTATCTGGAATAAGGAGAAAGCTGACGGTAAATTAGGATTCATCGTTGATACCGCTTGGGTTAACCGTGGTAATGGCGATATCAAGCCGCAATATTTGATCTCTGTCGCTCGCAATGATCAAGCCGGTACTCCGGGTATTCCTTGTACGTATGAGCATAATCACTTTGATAACGCTGGTAATCCTGTTGACGCAGCGCATTGCTCTCATGCAACTCAAGGCCATTCAGGCTTCGACTACGGTAAGTATTTGGTAAGCTTTGGCGACTCTGCCCTTATTAAGGGCCATGAATTGAAGGTTCCGTATATGGATATCGATGGTGGTTATACTCGCGTAGGTTTTGTTAAGGCAATCCACGCTGGTGACAGCTTGTTCGTCTTGACACAAGGTTTTGAGAACATGGATCCGGCTACATTGGATACAGCTACGATTATCAATGCTTATAAGAAGAGCAAGAGCGAGAACTTTATCGTGAATTTACAGGGTGACAACCACAAGAACGTAACTTGGTCATTCCGCTATGTAAACCCGGATAAGGCTGGTGCTGTAACGGAAGAGGGTGCTGATAACGAATTCTTGTTCGAGTCGAACATCTATAACGAGGCAGGCGTTGCTTCTACAGGTAAGGCTACTAAGGGCTTCGATAAGACCGTTGCCGGTTCAATCGCTCCTTCTTACGCCGCATGGTTGAAGATGCAGAATGGTTGCTTGGTATTAACTCGTGGTGATTCAGAGTTTAGCGCAGCTAAGACTGGCTCTGACGGTGCTTTGATCTTCAACGCATACCAAAAGACTGACGCTGAGGATATGGTAACATCTATCGAAGGCGCTAACGCTGAAGGTGTATCTATCATCGCTGGCAACGGTACTGTAACTGTTCAAGGCGCAGCCGGTAAGTCAGTAGTTATCACGAACATCTTAGGTAAGGTAGTCGCAGAGACTGTTCTTACATCTGATAACGCTACAATCGCCGTACCTGCTGGTATCGTAGCTGTGGCTGTTGATGGCGAGGAAGCTGTTAAGGCTATCGTAAAATAAGATTTATAAAGAAATAAAATAAATCGAAAATACATTCCCGTGCGGGTAACCAAGTACTCCGTGATGGATGAACAAGCGGGAATGGATTAATATTAATACTAAAGTAATAAATTAAAGTTCATCCGTCGTTACCTCCGTGAGGAGAGAGGGCGGTAAGAATAAGTCTTGGTTGGCATTGTATATGCCGCCAAGACTTTATTCCATATGTTGTATTGTTAATCTAAAAATTAAAGGATATGCAGTTTAGTTGGTGGTACCTTTTTGTTTCTATCCCTGTGATATGGTCTTTATGGATAGGTTTCCGGGTCTTTAGGGGGATAAATAAACCAAGTGATTTCTTCTGGTATCCGGAAGGAATGTCATCAGAGAAGTTGAGGGATTCTTTGACCGCATCGAATATCAGTGTAGGTTCTGCTATCTTTGCGTTTTTGAGCTTTGGATATTCTTATAAGCTTGCCGCTTTTATCTCTCCTTTGACATGGCTGCTGGGTTTCTTTATCTTGTATAAGGTATTTCCTCGTATAGAAAATTCGGAAAAGAGAACATTGCATGGCTTTTTGGCCAATCGTTATGATAGTCGATTTATCGGTTATTTCGCTTCTTTGTTATCGATCATCGGATTCTTGGGTACCTATGGTATAGAGATCTTGGTTGGGATAAAGATCGCTAATGTCCTTTTCCCTAATGTCTCCTCTATTTATATTATCTTGGGTTTGAGTCTGGTGGTGTGTACGTATACTGCACTAGGAGGTTTTAAGGCTGTTATTGATACGGAAAAGATGCAATTGTGGTTTTCATACGTCGGGATTGCTGCCGTTTTTGGATTCTTAATATCTCATAATGAGAATGTATTGAGTCTTGAGACATTGGCTTCGGACCATTGGGGATTTTCAAACTTATCAGTGTTATTTGTCCTTTCATTAATTGTGGTGAATGTACCTTGGCAGTTGATCGATATGTCCGTTTGGCAACGAGTCTGTTCCATGCGAGATCAAAAGGATATAAAGAAAGGATTGTCACAATCTATTTACTCAATTGGAATCTCTTGGTGTGTGTTGATTTCATTGGGTGTTTTACTGAATTATTTTCCGGACTTTACGGCTCCTTCGAATAATGATTACGGTTCCTTGCTATTGAGTTATCTCCAAGAACCTTGGGCGTTTGCTCTGTTTGCGGCGGGCTGCTTTGCCGCATTAGTGTCTACGGCAGATACATTATTGATTGCTTCTATACAGACTTTTGTTTTTGATATATTGTATCCTTCACATTCATTGAAGACGATAGAAGATACAAATGACCCGGAGAAAATGAAGGGTTTATTGCGCTATGGAAGGAAAATGGTTTATTTATTCGGACTTATCAGCCCTTTGTTCATTTACTTGGTTAGTATTGTGATACCGGGTGTTCTGGATTTGTTTTTTTTAGTTTATAGTGCTCAGATCATATTGCTTATACCGATTTGCGTGGCGATATTCCGTAAGGATTGTGTACGGATGAGAAAGTATGCGATATTCTCTCTTTCTGCTGGTTTCTTGGCTTCTGTATGCATGATGGTGTGGATGCTTTTTCATCCGGTGGAATACGTTTATCTGTCGGCTCCACTTGTTTCGATTCTGGTTTCTGCGATACCTTGGTTTTTTATTAAGAAAGGAGAAGGTTATGATACTGGAGTTAACAAAAGGTGAGATTTTCGAACTAATGGTTTCAGCTTTAGGAGGATTCCTATTGTTATGTAAATGGATGAAATCTACGAATATGCGAAAAGTAAGGGAATACCTTGAAAAACAGCCCTTAGATGGGCTTTCGGATTGCAGTTGTTTGGGGGATTTTATGAAGCGGTCTTCTTGTAAGAAACTGTTTAACTATTATTTTTTATATAGGCTTGTCTCCATTTCTTATTATTTGCTGCCGGTTGTTTTTTTGTTCTTTTTTCTTGTTGATGCATTTTATTTGTATAACTATTTTCTTGTTGATGGATCTGAAGTATTCGAGAAAGCTTGTGTTCCGATGCAGCAAAGTGTATTGATATTTATTTTTGAATCAGTGGTTGTTATGTTCCCTCTTGTTTTAGGAGAGTGGATTAAAAGAAATACTTATGAGCCTCTTGTATGAGCGACGATTGGAGTCTTGCTATATAGAACGAATATATCCGTATTCGGAATCGAATGCTTTTTTAGGAGTGAGTATTTGCTCTCGTTTATTTTCAGAGAAGACTTTGATTGCTCTGTTTGATTGGTGCAAGGTAAATGTCAAATCTGTTTATGTATTAATAGCCGATGAGATACAAATGTACACTTTTATGGCTTCTAAAGGTTTGGAACGAAAAGAGGCTTGTGCGAAAGCTTTGCAAATAGGCGATATAAAGTATCGATTCATAGAAAGGGTTATCAAGAAAGGTGACTATGACAATGTTCGATTGCTTTCTTGGAAAGCGGTAGCCTTAGAGCCTCGATTCAAGACTTTATTGCAAAGACTTAGATTATTATATGGAACTGAAATCCTTTTTCGGCGGGAAGTTATCAAGCAGATTCTAGAACGTAACAGGCGGTTGCCGGAAGGTTTTCGTTTTGCAAGGATCGACTCTTCTGATTATGATCTAGCTTCTCTTTATATACTGAACGAACTGGCGGTTATTTTATATTTCCATTTATATTTTGATCCGGTGTGCCAATATCAAATCTCACCTTTACCTATGACCCCTTTATTGGAAATCTTGTATGACGGTACTTTTTTGAAAGACTTGCTTGTGCCTAAAAAGGATATTGGTTATATAGAAATTATGGGGGAGAAGGATCTCACTGGCAGAATGATTAAGGTTAATACAAAAGGGGCGCCCTTATAGATAGAACCGCCCCTCCTTATAGTTGTAGATAACTCCTTTACTTTTTTGTGAGTTCGTTATAGCTTATGTATGACTTTCATTAACTGCTCGCCCAAGCCAATTGTATAGCCTTGAGAGACAAATACGACACGGTTGAACGTATCGGCGATCAAGAAGATCGGCAAGGTATTGGCGTTTTGCAATTTCATCGCTGTAGCCATCTCCTTTTGGATCGCCCCGTCGATATCCAGACCGTATGTGATCGTGCCCGGTAAATCGCCGAACTCTTTCGGATCGAAGTTCTTATAGCCCTTCTCGTCAGGGAAGAGAAGCACGATGCCTCGTCCCCAATCTTCTAGTTCCTTCTTCACGGCGGCGATATCACGCATCGCATGGTTTGTCGGTTCTTGGCGGGAGCCTAGAAGCGCTACGATATAGTAGCCACGTCCGGTAGTAGCTAGCAAGCTAGTTTCCTCGCCGTTGTCCGCACGTTTGAATTTATTCTCGGAGTTGAAATTACCGATCACCTGTATCTCGTCCTTGCTTTCGCGCATCTCCAATTGGATCGGGGTGGTCTTGTCTGCCTCCACATTGAAAAACTCGATCTCGGCCAATACGCTACCGTTTGCCATACGAGTACCGGTCACTAACATATAATTACCTTCATCCATGGATAACGGTTTCTTCAGTAATCCGCTCCAAGTATCTCCCAAGCCCATATCCACATTACCGCCTCTCTCGAAATTCAAGGTCTGTAAAGTACCGTTCGGCAAAACCTTGGCGATCGTGAAGTGACTGTAATATTTCGGGTCCTGCAGCGCCTTGATCGGTTGGTAAGAAGCGATTACCTTGCCTTGTTTAGCGGTCGTCTGTACGGCAGCCTCGAAATCGACGTCTACCCAAGCGTTGTCCTTGAAGTACTGGATCTTGCGGGCTACCGGCTCGATACGTGCCGGAATACCTAAGCTACGAGCCACGGCCACGAAGAAGATATTACGGGAGCCCTTATCAGCGATACGAGATTTCCAGACACCCATCGGCATGATCGGAATACGTTGCGCGTTTAGTGCGTCGTTAATGGAGACGTTATTCTTCACCCAATCCACCAATGCCTGTGGATTCTCTACGGCTTGTTTCGCAAGGGAAGGCTCAATATTCGCGGCGAAGAAACTCTTATAAGGAGTCAGGAACTCATTGGCCACACGAGGATTCATGATATATTCATTGAACCATTCGCTTTGAACGGCCGGCGTATTATTCAAATGATCTGCGAAGACAGACGCTGGTGTATCACGTAGATCCTTAGCGGACACGACATCCAATAATGCCATCGCCTGCGCACGCTTCTCGGCGGGAGTCTCCCGTAAGAACTTCTCGATCTCCATCCAGTTACCACGGCTACCAATCATGAAATCCTCCGTCTTCATCGGGTCGATACCCAATTCTTTCGCTAAAGCCTCCGCTTTCTCTTCCGTATAGAAAGTGGCTACATATTTATTACGGATAGCGTCTTCCTCCAATAAACGTTTGGCGTTCGCTTCCTTTTGCTCCGGTGTAACTTCCGCTGGGATAGAGCCATCCACCGGTGGTATGATATCTAGGGCGATCGTCTCCACATCTCCCGGTTTTTTGTTCAAGGCGATCGTAACCTCTCCGTCTTTGCCGAAAGAGACCTTGCTGTAGCCGAATTTGCCGTCCTTGCTGGCCCATACCAACATATCCCCTTTTCCGGCGGATAATGAGCATTTGCCATCCGCGTCCGTCTTCTTGCGGGCTACACTGTTAAACTCGGCATAGTTATAAATCTTGAATTCTACCAAAGCGTCCTTTACCGGCTTGCCATTGGCATCCGTAACCGTGATAACAGCTTTAGCCGAAGGCGCGTAATTATCGATCACGTTGATCTCGGTATACCCATCGGTACGTTCCATGACATCCTCCGGGCCATTGTATTTACCGAATACTTTCGTATGCATCAACATACCCCGGTAAGCAGGGCCGTTGAACCAACCCAGATTCAATACCGGTTCGGGCTCGCAAGCGCCGAGGAAATACCATTTACCATTCACCCAAGCTTCTACCCATGCGTGGTTATCATCCGTATGCGCCCAGCGAGGCGTATATACCTGACGTGCGGGGATACCCACGGAACGTAAAGCGGCTACCGTGAAGGTAGACTCCTCACCGCAACGACCGTAAGCGGTCTTTACGGATGCCAAAGGGGAACTTGTGCGCCCATCGGAAGGAGTATAGATAACCTTCTCATGACACCAGTGATTCACTTCCAGTACGGCGTCGTACAACGAGAGACCCTTCACCCGGTCTTTCAACTCATCAAAGAAAACCATGCGGCTTTCATCCAGATTCTCATTGTTGATTCGTACCGGCAATACGAAATGGCGGAAGATATCCTCTGGGATGCTATCGCCCCAAGGCATCTCATTCCGTGCTTGGAAAGAGGAACGGATGTTTTTCAAATAGAAATCGCCACTATAGTCCGTGATGTCTCCAATCGGCATATAGGCGTACATGAAGGTTAACGCCTCCCTCTCTTCGGGAGTCATTTGATCGTTAAATACTGCGAAAAGGTCTCCGTTAGGCAGAGCGGCCTGTTTCGCTTGGAAATCGTTCTCGACCTCAGCTCGGTAAGCGGCGTCGGTAATAAAATGTTGTTGGTTGTTACAGCTCGTCCATACGAGTAATGTGAACAACAGCGTAAATAGATGTTTTTTGTTCATAAAGCGGATATGTATGTTTGCCAAAAGTAATGATTCTATGCGAGATAGAAAAATTCTCGAACAATTTGTAAGAAAGATTTGTTTTTCTATAGAAAGAATAAATCTGGTCTTCCTGTAAATTTGGGACCGGATTTCTTCTTTTTGTGTGATTATAATTACAAAAAGTTTACGAACTTTGTAACAAAGTATCAAATCACTAATCATAAAACCCGTTTTGCGTATGTTTCAAAATCCTGAGCAAGTGCTATTAATAGCTTCTGTGATCCTGTTTTTAAGTATATTCGCCGGTAAGGCCGGTTATCGTTTCGGCTTACCCGCTTTGTTGTTGTTCCTTGGTGTGGGAATGTTGTTTGGCAGCGATGGTCTGGGCATCCAGTTCAGCGATCCGAATGTGGCCCAGTTTATCGGCATGTTGGCGTTGAGTATCATCTTGTTCTCGGGTGGTATGGATACGAAAGTTGCGGAGGTCAAACCTATCGCCTCGCAAGGTGTGGTATTGGCTACGCTCGGGGTGCTGGCCACGACTTTTATCACGGGCGGGTTTATCTATTGGTTATTTGGTTTATTTGGCAAATATGTTACGTTGACTTTCCCGGAATCTTTATTGCTGGCGGCGGTCATGTCCTCTACGGACTCAGCCTCGGTTTTCTCCATCTTGCGCAGTAAAGGGGTTTATTTGAAAGAGCGTCTGCGTCCTACCTTGGAGCTGGAGAGTGGTAGTAATGACCCGATGGCTTATATGCTTACCTTGCTTCTGATCGCTTACATACAAAGCGGAGGTATGAATATTTGGGAGGCCGGGCTATCCTTGGTCATTCAATTATCGGTGGGAGCTATCGCCGGTTTCTTATTGGGGAGACTGGCTGTGTTGATTATCAATAAGATCGATATAGATAACGAGTCTTTGTATCCGATCCTTTTATTGGCTACGGCTTTCTTCACCTTCGCCGCTACGACCTTATGTAAAGGTAATGGCTATTTAGCGGTTTATATCGCTGGTTTGGTGGTTGGTAACGCTAAGATTGTTCACAAGAAAAGTATGGGGACGTTTTTTGACGGTTTCGCTTGGTTGTGGCAGATCGTGATGTTCCTTACGTTAGGCTTGCTAGTGAACCCGCATGAGTTATTACCGGTGACGGGTGTAGGTGTTATGGTGGGAGTCTTTATGATCTTGATCGCCCGTCCGATTAGCGTGTTCCTTTGTTTGATACCTTATAAGAATTTCTCCTTCAAAGGTAAACTGTATATCTCATGGGTGGGATTACGCGGGGCGGTTCCTATTATTTTCGCTACTTACCCGATGATCGCCGGGATCGAGCATGCTAGTATGTTCTTTAATATCGTATTCTTTATCACGATTCTTTCTTTGCTGATCCAAGGAACCACGGTTACCCAAGCCGCTAAATGGCTGGATATGGTGGATGAGCCGGAACGAAAGGATGAGTTTGGCATCGAGCTTCCCGAGGAGATCAAGAGCGCAATGAGCGAGATCGATATTACCCCGGCGGTATTATCCCATGGAAATAAATTGATGCAGCTGACTTTACCCGATCATACCTTGGCGGTAATGGTGAAACGGGAAGGCCGCTATTTTATCCCGAAAGGAAATACGGAATTAAAGGAGAATGATAAGTTGTTAATGATCTCCGATAATGACGAGGCGCTTTTGCAGGCGTATGATTCCTTGGGGGTGAAGGATTATACGATGAAGAAAAATTGAAATAATGTGCCAATGGGGGAATGTGCCAATATGCCAATGCAGATACTATTTGTGTAGAATAAGCATTGGCATATTGGTACATTATTTTTACCGTACCGGAAATTCAGTTATACGTAAAGTGGTACAGCCATAAGGGATTAACTCGATGCTTTCTTCGTCGCCCATATCATTGCCTTGCTGGGTAAAATACGAGATAGAACCAGAGGAACCTCTATATAAAGACCACCCATTAAGACGTTTGCCTTTCGCCTTGATTGTAATCGGGGCATTCTCTACGTTCCAAGGATAGTCGGTAGTCACTTTCGTTTTCTCTACGACAAAGTTGTCGTTGATTTGGTCTGGTTCCAAGGATTTATGTGTAAGCGCATAGTTCCAAGGGGAATCTGAAGTCACTTGATAATACCAGCTACCGTATTGAGCCGCCTTCTCTCCTTCAAATGTCTTCTTCTCCCATTTCTCGTTCATCTTCAAGGCATAAACCAATGGCCCCCGTTCGATTACCGCACTGCCTCCGTACCAACGGCTGGCCGCTACTTGCATTGGGAGTTCAACGGTTAGGACATCACCTTGTTTCCATTCCCGGTTGATACGGGCGATCTCCCCGGGATATGCATCCACGACGACATTCTCTCCGTTCAGTTTGATCACCGGCTGATTACACCATGCCGGGATGCGAATATGGAAAGGGAAGAAGGCTCTCTTTATTTTTTTATCCTCGAAAGCGAATTTAAAATGCAGAGTCTCGTCAAACGGATAAGCGGTCTCTTCCTCGATTTGCACGGTCACTCCGTTGGCTACCTTAGCTTTGACACTCGAAGGTGCGTATACAAGAGCGGCTATACCATTATCCGCCGTAGCGTACCAAAGGTTTTGAACTAATTTAGGCCAGCCTTGATGTAAGTTTGAGGTACAACAAGGATAACCCGTAAGTTCTCCGAATAAGATATCCGTATCATCGTGTGGCGTGGAGAAATTACGCCACTCACGAGTAACGGCTACTTGGTTGGTTTGCTGATAATATTGGCGGGCAGAGTAATCATCTGTCACTTGAGTCGGCAATGCGTTGTAGGCCACTCGCTCCAGATAATCGGCCCATTGAACATCCCCTGTAATTTCCAGCATCTCTTCCAATGAGAACATCATCTCCACGGCGGTACATAATTCGGAACCGGTAGTCGGCTCACCGAAACGAAGTAGTTCGTCGCCACCCCAAAGCCCGGTCGGGAGACCGATCGTATTATGTATATCCTTTACCGCTTTCTTAACGGCGCATATCTGTTTCGGATCTTGATTCTGTTGATAATAAACAACCGGTTCCTTGAAGCCTTGCGCCAGATTGACACAGTGCAAACTGAGTTGGCGGGATAGATGATCTTGATTTAAGAAGATATCCGTCCAGTTAAACGTCTGCTTATGAATCAACTCTCCTAAATCCAATAAGAACTTGTCGCCTGTGATATTATATAGCCAATAGACGATCATTAAATTATCACCCCCTCTTTGCTCTCCCCAAAAGGTCCATTTACCTAGTGGGTTTTGAGGCAACTCGGCTAATTGGTATTTAAAATATCGAGTAAAGAAATCAATGACCCGTGTATCGCCTGTGGCTGAGTAATATTGTTGCATTACTTTCATCATCACCATCTTAGGCCACCAATCCCGGGAATTGTCCCGTTGTAATCCCGGTTCGTAACTCCGGTCTGTATCCGGTCCGAAATAGCCGTTGGGCTTTTGGGAAGCCAAGGTCCATTCGACCCATGGCTTTACCTTATCGATAAGCGCTTGATCATTGAGTATATAGGCTAGTGGAAGAAGACCGTCTATCCAATAAGGGCCACGTTCCCATACGTCACCATCACCACCTAGCCAACCATTACGAGGGCCCATGACTTTCTCGTATACTTGATCCAAGTTTCCAGTCATGCCGTTCTTCATCCGTACTAATTGCTCCTGCATCCAGCCGGTAGGCCGGATAGAACCGATCGGTAATTCTATGTAAGGTTTCTGTAGCAACGGATAACGGTTGTTCTTGTAATTAACAGAGATAGCTGTTTTTTCATTAGCAAGCTGATTGGCCGCTACGGAAGTGGTAACGACCATAGCGAGCGATAATGCTAATATTTTAGGAAGAAGTTTCATAAGTTAGTAAATTAGTAGTTTATATTATTCGTTATAATCAATCCATACTTTCATTTTCCCCGCTTTCCGGTTATCCCATGTATAATAAGGGATCAAAGTGATTGCCAACTCATTCGTAGTGGCCTTTATGGTTGTGATCCCATTTAATAATTTCGGATTAAACTGGGCATTAAAAGAGGTGTTCGCCGCGATTTTTAGGTTATCAAAATCTTGAGGGTTATCTACCTCTTCCATGCAATATACGAGAGGCCCTCTTTGTATGGCACGCTTACCGATGTTTTGCTTAACTCTAGGGTCTGCGGTTATCAATTTGACTGACATCTCCATTGATAAGGAGATTACGTCTCCTTGTTTCCACTCTTTATTTAATACGGCGTATCCTTTCTCTGTTGGAACTTTTACTAGTTGCCCGTTTACCGATAAGGTATATTGCTCACACCAACCAGGGATACGTAAACGTATCTCTTTTTTCAACGGATTAGAAGGAGTTACAGTTAGTTTTACAGTTCCATCCCAAGGATAATTGGTCTCTTGTCTCAACGTGACATTTGTGTTGTCTGTGTTTATCTCAGTAGAATTACCTATGTACAGATTTACCCAGATCGCCTCATTGGAGGTTCCGTAAATATAATTACCGATAGATGGAAGGAAGCGAGATATTTGGCTTGGGCAACAAGCGCAACCATACCATGCTTGACGGTGATGGTCTCCTTTAGATTCCAAAGGATTAACATAGAAAAAACGATCTCCTTCCAGCGATATACCGGCTAAAGCTCCATTGTACATGGATCGTTCGAGGACATCAATATACTTGGAGTCACCAGTAAATTGATTCATTCGTTGATTCCACAATACCATTCCAACCGAAGCGCAAGTCTCACAATAAGCATCTAGGTTTGGCAGGTCATAGTCTTCTGTGAAACCTTCGTTATGGCGTGAGGAGCCGATCCCCCCGGTAATGTACATATTTCGGAGTACGACATCATCCCATAACCGATTCAAAGATTCGATATATCCAGAATCTTGCTTTAACGCTGCCACATCCGCCATACCACAATACAAGTACATGCAACGAACGGCATGACCAGCGATATCACTCATCTCACGTACAGGTTTGTCATCTTGGTAGTAGAATGGATCCCATTCACCTTCCCCACCTTTCGAGCCATGCCCGTGTCCTCGTTCCTCGATCAGCCAATCAGCGAAATCTAGGTATTTTTGCTCTCCTGTGGTTTGATATAGTTTGACAAGGGCTAACTCAATTTCCTCATGTCCGGGAACCCAATCTCGTTTTCCCGGTCCAAAGATACTCATCATGTGATCGGTCATTCGTATACAAACATCTAGTAGTTTTCGTTTTCCGGTAGCTTTATAATAGGCCACTCCTGCCTCTATCATGTGTCCGGCACAATACATTTCATGCTTGTCCATATTAGTCCATCGTTTTTCCGGGGCGGTCAATGTGTAATACGTATTAATATATCCATCCGGTAGTTGGGCGGCGGCGAATTTATCGATCCATTCATCCGCTTTTTTCTCCAACTCTGGATTTGGATTGTTGATCAAACTGTATGCCATGCCTTCCAACGCTTTGTATACATCAGAAT
Source organism: Parabacteroides sp. AF21-43 (assembly GCF_003635435.1). Lineage (NCBI taxonomy): Bacteria > Pseudomonadati > Bacteroidota > Bacteroidia > Bacteroidales > Tannerellaceae > Parabacteroides > Parabacteroides sp. AF21-43. The sequence goes on from NZ_QTMG01000008.1 coordinate 40,182, forward strand.
CATCAAAGAAAATACCGGAATGTTCCCCTTCCCTTTTTGCCGCATTCTCAAAATTGCGGATGCGCCCTGTCTGGTTCTCGATCTGATCAATACAAACAGGCAAAGTGGTCGATATATGTTTCTTTAACCTGGGAGACCAGAAATTATCTTGTATATGAACTTGTGAGAAGTCCACTTGGTCAATCATTTTGAAAGGAGCTTCTTTATGGGGAGCTTGTTTACATCCCCATAATGTTAGACATGTCAAAGATAATAATACGAACTGTTTCATTTTTTTGAGATTTAAAGTTATAATCTAATCAATGCTTTTATAAATCAGACCTATTGATGTTAGTAGGTCTGATTTATAATAAAAAGTTTAAAGTTTACAAACCATTTTTGTCAAAGCATCTGCTGATGCTACTCTTTTTCCGTCGACGAAGATAAAGAATCCTTTCCCGTTACTATATTTTTTTCCTGTTTTATCATATAGAATACATATTTTTTTATGATGATACATTATATGATCTAGGCAAAAATAGTCCCATTTATCTTCTGGTATCAAAGGATTGACGATAAGAACGTCTTCGCTTTGCGGACGAATTCCTACCAGCCCACTTATGACTAAATCACAAAAAGAGGAGTGGTTGTAGTTTCTGCCTCTCTCTTTAGGTTGGTGATTTTTCAACATGGTTCTGGATATCCAATCTCCCGTAAAAGGATTTAGGTTCTCGTCGATCCAAGGAATGACATTACCATTATCGAGTGTGAGATGTTGGCTTTTTGTATATATTTTCAGTAATGTCCAAAAATCGTCTTTGGATATATAGTTTTGTTCTTGATCGTTCAGTAAATTCGCTAACCCTGTCAATGTCATGGCTGTGGCGAAAGGCCAAGACGGACCATTCCATTGGCATTCGTGCCCTTCATAGACAACTTTGAATTTGGGATGACATTGTTCTGCGGTTGTAGGACCATATGGAGCAAAAAAATGGTTTTTGTCCATTAGAAATTTCCATGCGATAGCATAAGAATGATTTGCTAGATCAAAACTCCAAGGCGTGTAACCATGCAATTCCCTGACATCGCGTAATATTGCTTTGCTATCCATAGGCAGTACTTTTATAAAAGAAGCCTGTTCGTCCCATAGTAAATCAAACATTTTGTTACGGATAGCCTCTGCTTTCTCGTGAAAATAGGAACCTTGAGGATCATTCTTTTTCTGAGCGACCCAAGAAAGAGTATTTGCTTCTGCTGCCATATATGAGTTAATGGTAGCCCTATAGCCACTTCCTCCGATAGAAATTTCCATGCCGTCACGGTTGTCTGTTTGCCAGAAAAGACCGGTTTCGGAATTAAATTTCTCTTTTTCCCATCCGTTGAAGTTAGAGACCAGCTCAGGATATAACTTTTTTAATATAGAGTCGTTCCCTGTGACTAAAAAATATTGGTAGATTGCATTCGCTATAGGAAAACTATAGGATCGAACATCACCTCCACCCCTTAACCAGTAATAGGCATAATCATTCAAGTAACGCTGTTCATGTAGCCATCTCCCTTCCCTGAAATGAAACCAAGCTGGACAACAAATTCCGTTATATTTCCCAGCCCAAGAAACATCAGGCAGAAATTCTGTTATTATAAATCCCTCTGGTGTTTCTTTTATATGTTTTCTATAAGTCCACCATCGGAAATAATAAATCTCTTCGATATCTTTATCGGGACATTCGAAAAAAGGAATGTTTTCGGCGAGAAAATCTTTAGCTTGTTTGTTCGATATGGACTGTATGTATATTTCCTTATCTTGCTGGTTGAATTTATCCGCATATAAATCAGATAAATGACGATCTAAAATCTGCCCTTGAATATTTACAGAAAAACAAAGTCCAATAAGTAAATAGAAAATGTGTGTATGACTCCTGCTCATATAATGGTTTTATTGTAGGTGTCCTTCTAAAAGAAGGGCACCTAGGTTGGACATTATGTTTGTTTATAAATAATTAGGATTCTGCTCTAGGTTTGGATTTGAGGTCAATACTGTTTCCGGAATAGGGAATACTGAACGATAATCCCCCTCAGGCTTGTGAGATAACCAGCTCTTTGTCGTATATATACCAAAACGAATGGCATCTCTGCGGCGATGCATTTCCCAAGCAAATTCCCAACCCAGCTCATCATACATCCTTCCGAATTGGACTGGATCAGTGTTTCCTCTATCTACGATTTTATAATCTTCCACATAACCATATTGATAGCAAGTATTTCCCGCTAATTGGGAGTCTGTTACTGTCGCTAATTCAGGATTATCTTTAAACGCCCTTTGGCGCACTTGAGTAACCAAAGTACCAGCCCCGGATTTTCCTGTACGTAACAAGCATTCGGCTTTCATCATCATAATTTCCGCATATCTGAATACAGGAATGTCTGTGTTTGAACTGGAATATGAATTTTCAGCGACCTCAAATTTATTCATTCTGTAGCCTTCCAACTCACTGGTATAATTACCGCTAGGAATATCCTTCGTGTAGATCAGGGGTTCTCCCATTTTATCATAAGTTCCGTATAAAGGAGTACCATCAGCGGCCAATTGTTGCCCCATAAGCCAAGTATCGGCTAAACGTGAATCTTTTTCATTGTAAGTGTCTATGAATTGAGTAACTCCCATGGCAGATCCACATCCCCAAGGTGTATCAATCGTATTGTATTTCTTTTTTAGTTCACCGTGCCAAGAAAACATAAATATACTGTTTCCCGTAGCGAAATTCTCGTCGTAAGGGATTGTAAAAATGATTTCTTTACAGCTTTCGACACCCTGGGTCCTAAAAGGATCTTTGTAATTTTCAGCTAAAGTGAATTTCCCGCTGTTTATAATATCATCACATTGGGTTATACAGTCATTCCAGCGTGCTTCGTTTACGTAAACTTGTGCGTTTAGATATAAGTTGGCTAATAGAGCTTTGGCTGCCCATTTCGTCATTCGCCCGTAATAATTGCCTCCTACTTCTTCGCTTAAATCAGGTATTACCTCTATAAGTTCGTTTTCAACAAAGTCGAAAATTTCTCTGCGTGTATTTTTGGCAGGTAAATCCATCGCAGTTGTTGTTACAAGAGGAGCGTCCCCGAAATTGTCACATATTTGCCAATAGTAGTAAGCTCGCATAGCCCGAAGCTCTGCTAATCCTTGTGTTTTTTCTGTGTCGGAGGGTGTGGGTATTACCCCTGTTTCAATTTGTTCGATAATTTTGTTACATAGTAAAGCCCCTTGATAGAACCATGACCATATATTTTTCACATGGTCTTGCTCTGAGTTCCAGGTTTGATAATGCATACGGCGGTATGCGCCACCATCATCCCAACCAGAGGCATTAGGTGGCATAACGATTGCGTCTGCGCTTACTTCTTGTGCGCAAAAGTATCCCCAATGATCTGATTGGCTACGTAAATAACTATATACACTCGCTATAGAAGGAGTGAAATCATCTACTGTATAATTGTATGTTTGTTCTGTTACTTTCGAATATACGGTCTCATCCAGATTGTTGCTGCAAGAAAGTATGCTAAAAGAGCAGCAAGTGCCTAATAGAATTTTTATATAAGTATTCATGATTTATTGCGATTTAAAATTTAACAGAAATACCAAATGTGTAAGTTCGGGTAGACGGGTAACGGTTTTTGTTATCTACGCCAGGAGTCAAACCACTTAAACTGACCTCAGGATCGATTCCTGAATATCCAGTGATGGTGGCTAAGTTAGAGACTGTCCCATATATCCTTAACCGTTTAATCCATGTATTGAAATTGAATGTATAACCGAGGGTTATATTATCTATTTTCCAGTAGTTACCTTTTTCGATGTAGTAGCTTACATATTGAAGTTCCTGATCTATCGCCAAAGGAGAGTTGCCAAATTTTGTGTCGAATGCCTCGTTTAGTACATTACCCCTTGCTAGCATGACAGGAGCCCCATATTGTAAGCGTGGCATATTCAAGATATCAAATCCGAAAGCTCCACGCATAGTTACTGAAAAATCGAAACCTTTCCAATTGATAGAATTGTTCCAATTAAGGTAGTGCTTAGGTAAGCCGTTTCCGATGACCTGTTTATCTGTTGGTTGTTGCTCGGAGATTGGTTTAGGGTTACCATCTGCTCCCTCTATGATCCAATGTCCATTATCGTCAATATCAATTGTTTTGTATCCCCAAAAATTACCTATTGGTTCACCTTCTTGAATGCGATGTGTAGTGGTTTGTAATGGTTCTCCGGTGGAACCTTTATCTGAGTAACCACTAGATATAAACTGATCATTAGATAGTGATAATAGCTTGTTTTTATTTGTTGAGTAGTTGGTCGAGGTTGTCCATTGAAAATCTTTGGTTTGTATGGGTATTGCGGTTATACCAACCTCGATACCTGAATTTCTCATAGAACCTGCGTTTGCCACCATACTAGAATAGAGATAAGGTGGAGATGGTACGGTATAATCCCATAGCAGATCCTCTGTTTTACGATTATAATAGTCAATATTACCGCTGATACGATCATCCAGAAATCCGAAATCTATACCAATGTTAACCTCTTTCTTTTTCTCCCATCTTAAATCTGGATTAGCGTTAGAATCTGGGCGGATGGTTTTTATATATAACCCATTGTAATATACATATGTGCCGAAATCCAATGTGTTTAAGGACATATAGGGATCATCGGGAACTGTACCGGTTATACCGAAACCTGCACGTAATTTTAAGGTGGATAGTTCTTCTATATCTTTTAGGAAATTCTCGCCTTTAATATTCCATGCACCGGATACGGAGGGGAAATTTCCCCATTTATGATCTGCGCCAAATTTGGTGGATCCTTCGTGACGAATACTGGCAGCTAGCATGTATTTACCCTTGTAACTGTAGTTTAAACGGCCGAAATAACCAATCAGCCTACTTTCGTTTGCTTCTGAGAATTCCGTGGCTTTGCCATCTTTTAAGGCTTGTCCGGTTTCCATATTATTGTATGTGTAATCGTCAGATGGAAAATCATAGTTTTGCATATAATAATTTTGATATGTATCCTTTTGCCAACTATAACCGGCCAATAGCGTGAATGAATGGTCTTCTAGTAGTGTTTTCCTCCATTGAACTGTTAGCTCTGATAGATCTTGCGCTTTTCGTGTTGTTCCGCGAGATGCGTAACCATTTTTCCCATCTCTCCATGTAGATTTATGGTTTTGCGTCTCGTAATAACCTCGTGTTTGATTATAAGTGTTGGAAGAAACGAGATATTTAATGTCCAAGCCTTCTATTGGAGTGTAAGTGATATTTCCAAACATCCTCAAATTTGTAGCTTGATTTTCTCCTTCAACCTCATTTAGCATAGCGACAGGATTATAATATTCGTTTTTGGTACTTTCCGAATATTTTCCCTCTGCATTATAGACAGGTGTTGTTGGATTGTATATCAGAGCATTCCTGTAAACCTCGCTGTTATAACTTCCTCCATCCGAGCCAGAGAAATAACTTTGTTTATATCCGCTTAAACTAGCGTTTAATTTTAATTTATTGTTGAACATACGATGTGTAATTTCAATACGGGGATAATACATCTGGTTGTTGGTTCGCTTGATTAATCCATTTAACCCCCTATATTCAAAACTAGCTACATAATTTGTTGTACGACTACCACCTCGTAAGCTGATGTTGTAAATTTGAGTAAATGGGGTACGGGTTACTTGGTCTAGCCAGTCGGTTGTAGCACCATCGTCTTGAGCCCCGGCTACTCCTTCTTTAACTCGTTGACGGTATTCGTCCGCATTCATAAAAGGCAGTCTTTTTATTATTTGTTGTGTGGATATATATGCGTTCACGTCCACCTCTGTTGGCATTTCTCCTAAGGTGTTTTTAGTCGTGATCAGAATTACGCCATTTGTTCCACGTGTTCCGTAGATCGCTGCGGCAGAGCCGTCTTTTAATACGTCTATTTGTTGAATGTCATCAGGTGAAACTGAATTTAAGTCTCCTGGAATACCATCAATCAAAACGAGTGGGCTTGCGCTGGCTTTTAGGGTTGTGATTCCCCTAAGAGAAATTTCGGATGTAGATGTTGGATTTGCGTCTGGTGTGATGATGCTTAAACCCGGTACTTGTCCTTTAATAAGTTGGGCTGGGTCGGTAGACGGTGTTTTGATGAAATTTTCGGATTTGATAGAAGAGATTGCACTCGCGACTTCTCCTTTTTTTTGAGTACCATAGCCAACAACGACTACTTCATCTAAACTTTGTGTATCTTCCGCTAAACGAACAGTTATTTCTTTCTTGCCGTTTACATTGATATCTTGACTCAAATACCCGATGTATGAAATTTGGATAGTAGCGTTTTCTGGAACTTCCAGTGTATATTTTCCATTAAAGTCTGTAATGGTTCCGATAGAGGTCCCTTTTATAAGAACGTTGGCTCCTATGATAGGTTCTCCATTTTTATCAATTACAGTTCCTGTAATTCCTTTTTTACTTTGTTGGGGAGATGAATCTCTATTTACCTCTTTTCTCATCAGAAAGATGTTCTTCCCTTCTATTTTATAGATCGTGTCTGTATTCTTGAAGATATTGGACAAAATCTCCGTTACAGTTTGGTTGGAGGCTGTAATTGAGATTCTTCGTTCAAGATCCACTTCTTCAACGTTGTAAATGAAAAGATAGTCTGTCTGTTTTTCAATCTCCTCCAGAATATTGTACGTTTTAGCGTTATTTAGTATAAAGTCTATACGCATATTTTGTGAGCGAACAGAAGCTAATAATCCGGTAGTAAAAATAAATAGTGTTGTTAAGGCTAACTTCATGACTCGAAATATTTTATTTTCCATACATTTGTGATGTTTTAATGTTAGTACTAAATAATTTAAGGATAATTCGGTGCTGACTTCTGCCGGGAGATGCTGCAACATTTCCCGGTTTTTCATACCGATTGAATTTATCGACTTTTCTGTTTCATAGGCATATTGATTTAAGTAGTGAATAAATGTGTTTATTTTATTATAATCAAATTCTCTTCCTCATTCTTCGTATAAGTAAACTTATGTTTTAATTGAAGTACTTTTAGCACATGTTCGACTCCATCCTTAATCCTAAACTTACCGGAGTAACGATACTGGAGTAGGGCTGGGCGTTGTACGTCTATCTGGATATCGTAATAAAGTTGCAGTTTATCTATTAGATCTTGGATCGATTCATCTTCAAAACAAAATAGCCCCTCTTTCCACTTAAAATAATTATAATCAGAGATGTGAGATGTTTCTAGTCTTCCATTATTGGCTACGGCGATCTCATCAGGCTTTAGACGAAGATGTTGTGATAAATCTGGTGAGGTTATTTCTACACTTCCTTTTATAAGAGCTGTCTCAAACAATGGGCTGTTGTGATAGGCTTTCACGTTAAACTCTGTCCCCAACACTTGGATTGCGTACTTTGGGGTTTGCACGATAAATGGACTTTCTTCATTGTGCTGGACGGAGAAGTAACCTTCGCCGTCTAATTCCACGTTTCGGGCGTTCGTGCTGAATTGTTCAGGAAATCTTAGGGTTGAGCGAGAGTTCAACCATACATGTGTACCATCGGCCAAGGTGACCTCTGCCCGTTGTCCGGCTGGTACATGAATAGTTTGCATTTGTGCCTTGTCTGGTTGTTGTGTCAATAGTTGTTTACTACCCCAAAAACCAACCAAAAAGATGGCTGCGATCTTTAAGAGCTCGATAGTTATTTTTTGTATTGAGAAATGTCTCTTTCTAACGGAATATTTCTCGTTTGTATCACTTTGCCAAAGTGAGAGATCATATAATTTGCGCAAAGCTAGAAATTCACGCATATTCTCCGCGCTTTCGTCCAACCATGACGCTACTTTCAGTCTCTCTTCTTCGGAAACCTCACCTCTTATATATCGTTGTAGTAATTGCTCCATGAATATCTATTAATTTCGCTTTGTATTATAAAAACGATACAATGATGTAGATCCCTAGTGGAAAAGCGAAAAAAATTAAGAAAAAAGAAAATAAAATAAGGGCAGGTAATCTTTTAGGTTGATACGTAATACCTTTAATGCCTTAGTTATATGATATTCTACTCCTTTTGCAGTAATGTTGGTCTCTTCCGCTATTTCTTTCACGGTTTTATTCTCGAAACGACTCATCTCGAATATCCGGCGGGTTTGCTCGGGCAATGATTGTAGTGTATTGTGTATGATGGTTTGTATTTCGTGAGAGAATATTTCTTCTGGATCACATGCTTCAAGTGTCGATATACGAATATTGAGTTCACGATCATTAAGTTCCATGATGTTTTCAATGGCGGATTCGTGGATTACTTTATGTCGTAAATAATCTAAGGCTTTGTTTTTTAATATAGTTAGCAGAAGAGCTTCTGAGGTCTCTGCCTCTTGTGATAGGGATAATCTCCAATATTTCACGAGAGATTCTGCCACGATATCTTCTGCCGCCATATCGTCGTGTACATATGATTTTGTAAACAGAAATGACCGTCGGTAATTTCGTTCATAGATACTATTGAAATCATCTCCTTTCATTTTCAATGTAGATTGGATGACAAATGTAGAAATTTTTGGATAGAAAAACAGTATTGGGCTAAAAAAGATGTTAAGAACAGATTGAGCGGTGAAAAATGGATATCTTTGTGAAAAGCATTAAATCATTAGGTCTTATGGATATAGGAATGCGGAACTACGATCTTCGGACTTTAATTGATGGTGTGGAGGCGGAAGCCTCGTCTTTCTTATATCGGGAAGTTTGTTCGGGAATTGAGATCTGGAGATGTGGATGCCTTCCTCACTCGTTTAAAAGCCTTTTTCGCTGATTTCCCTTATGAGTTAAAGGCTAAAACGGAGCGTCATTATCAAGTAGTGTTTTATCTGGTGTTTAAATTGATGGGACAATTCTGTGATGCGAAGGTGCGCGGTGCGAAGGGACGTGCGGATGCGGTAGTAAAGACGAAAGATTATATTTATGTTTTTGAGTTCAAGCTGGACGGTTCCGTGAAAGATGCCTTGAGGCAGATTGACGAGAAAGGTTATCTGCTGCCTTATGAGGCTGATGGGCGTGAACTGGTGAAAATAGGTGTTTCCTTTAGTAAAGAGGATCGGAATCTGGGTTGTTGGGAGATTGTTTAGACCTGCGCTAAACCACTAGAATAAAGTTTCCCGAATGAATAACTTATCACTTCCTAACTCGTAAGCTTGTGGCTTGACAAGCCGTAAGTCATTCACTTAACACTTCGATAATTAACAATAAGTCTTATTTGAAACTGCTTGTTTAATTCGTTGATAAATAGCTTTTTATAAACATGTGCATGCTTTACTCCAAACACGTACATGTTTTTGGAAATTCACGTACGTGTTTTGATGAAAAGTAAAAGTTTTTTGAGCCAGTCTCTCTGCCATTCCCAGAATGGTGAGATATTGGCTTCTTGATATGTTAAAAATCATCCTATATACGAAACATCTCTATAATCCGTTGTTATATGAAGGATTATCGATATTTTTGTAAATAAACTAGGTAAGCATATGGCAGCGAAGAAAGACAGAGTACTTTGGGCGGATGACGAGATTGATTTGTTGAAACCGCATATCTTGTTCTTGCAGGACAAGGGATATGAGGTGGTTCCGGTGGTGAGCGGGCAAGACGCCATTGACTGCTGTAGGGAACAATCGTTTGATATTATTTTTCTCGATGAGAATATGCCCGGCTTGACAGGGTTGGAGACGCTGTCGCATATCAAGGAGATCGCTCCGAATGTGCCGGTCGTGATGGTGACTAAAAGTGAGGAGGAAAGTATCATGAATCAGGCGATCGGAAATAAGATCGCGGATTATTTGATCAAACCGGTAAATCCAAACCAATTGCTTCTCTCTATCAAGAAGAATGTCCATAAGAACGTGATTATCTCCGAGACGACCACGGTGGGTTATCAGCAGGAATTCGGTCGTATCGGTATGCAAATCAATGATTCCTTGACCACTGACGACTGGATGGAGGTCTATAAGAAACTGGTGTACTGGGAACTGGAACTGGAAAGCAGCCAAGTGGCAATGACAGATATGCTCCGTATGCAGAAGGAAGAGGCCAATAACGCTTTTGCCAAATTCGTGAAGAAGAATTATGTGGACTGGATACAGAATCCGGTCGATCGCCCGTTGATGAGCCCCGACCTGTTTAAGAAGAAAGTCTTCCCAATGTTGGATAATGACGAGAAGGTTTTCTTTATATTGATCGATAATTTCCGGCTGGATCAATGGCGGGTGGTAAAAGAATTGCTTACTGAGTATTTTACGTTTGACGAGAGCTTGTATTATAGCATACTGCCAACCGCCACGCAATATGCCCGCAACTCCATATTCTCGGGCTTGATGCCCTCGCAAATAGAGCAGATGTTTCCGGATTTGTGGGTGGATGAGGAGAGCGAGGAAGGTAAGAATTTGAATGAGGCTCCACTGATTCAAACCCAGATCGATCGGTTCCGTAAGAAATATACCTTCTCATATAATAAAGTACACGATTCCCAATATGGAGAGAAATTGTTGGGTACGATCCCTTCTCTTACTCGTAATCAATTGAATGTGATTGTGCTAAACTTCGTGGATATGCTTTCGCATGCTCGTACGGAGAGCAAGATGATCCGTGAGTTGGCGCAAAGCGAGGCGGCCTATCGCAGCTTGACTAAATCATGGTTCCAGCACTCTTCTACGCTTGAGTTGTTCAAACGAATCGCCGAGCGGGGAGGAAAAGTAATCGTTACGACCGATCATGGAACGATTCGGGTAACGAATCCGATCAAGGTGATAGGTGATAAGAATACGAATACCAATCTACGCTATAAGGTAGGCAAGAACTTGAACTACAATCCAAAAGAGGTATTTGAGATCCGGGACCCGGAAAAAGTAGGGCTTCCCTCCCCGAATCTAAGCAGTAAGTATATTTTCGCCTACGGAGAGAATTTCTTCGCTTATCCGAATAATTATAACTACTACGTATCCTATTATAAAAATACATTCCAGCACGGAGGAATCTCGATGGAGGAGATGTTGGTGCCGTTTATTACGATGGAACCGAAATAAATATCGTTTTTTTGTTCGTGGATGGTAGGTTTTGTTTAATTTTGCGAAAAAAGAAGTATGTTTATCCATAATGAAATACGTAAGAATCTTTCCTTGTTCTCTGATATATGTAAGAATCATGGGATAAAATCGTTGTATGCGTTTGGATCTTCAGTGACAGAGCAATTCAATCCACAGAGGAGTGATATTGACTTGTTGGTAGAGATGGAGGATATGGATCCTTTAGAAAAAGGAGAAAAATTACTTTCTTTATGGGATAAGTTAGAAGATTTTTTTCAAAGAAAAGTAGATCTGCTTACTCGGAAAAGTTTAAAAAATCCATTTCTTTTGGAGAATATCGATAAAACAAAAATTCTATTGTATGACAATAAAAGAAAAGAAGTATTTGTCTGACATGATGAGGGCGATAAGCTTGATCGAGTCGTTTACCGCAAATACTAGATCTTATACAGAATATACAATGGATCTAAAGACGCAGAGTGCGGTGGAAAGGCAATTGGCTATTATAGGTGAGGCTTTAAATCAATATGACAAACAACCGGAACGTATATCGCTGAATAATACGCGGCAAATTGTTGGTTTCCGTAATCGGATTATACATGCTTATGATAGTTTGGATGACACATTGGTTTGGGCGATAGTCGTTAATCATTTACCGGCGTTAAAAAGTGAAGTGAAAACATTATTGGAAAATTGTTAAGTTAGATAAGATGAGCACGATAAAAATAGAAAGTTTGGATAAGATCCATGAGGCGGCTAAGGAGTTTATCGCCGGGATGGATGATCGTACGGTCTTTGCCTTCTATGGTCCGATGGGGGCCGGTAAGACTACCTTTATCAAGGCGATCTGTGAGGAATTGGGTGTGGAGGATGTGATCAACAGCCCCACATTCGCTATTATCAATGAGTACCGTAGCGATACGACGGGAGAATTGATTTATCATTTTGATTTTTACCGGATCAATAAATTGAGTGAGGCCGAAGATATTGGAACGGAAGACTATTTCTATAGCGGAGCTTTATGTTTTATTGAATGGCCGGAGAAAATAGATGAGTTGTTACCCGGAGATGTGGTAAATGTCACGATCTCGGAGAATCCGGACGGTTCACGTACTGTAGAGGTTAAGTAAGTCTATGGATCCTTCCGAATACTTTATCTTATCCTTGTTTATCGCTTTGGGATTGTTCTCAATCGTAGCGGCGATCTGTAATTTTGATTGGTACTTTAAAACCAGCGGGGCGATGACTTTCGTGAACTGGTTCGGTCGTGGCGGCGCACGTATCTTCTATGCGTTGTTGGGAATCGGGCTGATCGCTTGTGGGGCGCTGGGACTTATGTATTGGTGATAAAAAGTAAATTATACTTACTTGTCCTAGTAAGTATAATCAAAATGCCTAAGTAAGTATAACTTCGTTGTCTGATGAAGTTATACTTACTTTGAAAAAAGCCTTATTCCGCTAATTGGAAATCGAGTTGCTTACGTTCCAGATTCGCTTGCGCTACTTTGATAGTGATAGGGTCTCCCAAACGATATTGACGTTTCTTGCGACGGCCCAATAAACAATAATTCTTCTCATCAAACTCATAGTAATCATCATCCAGATCACGGATTGGTACAAGCCCCTCGCATTTATTCTCGTTCAGTTCTACGTAAAGCCCCCATTCGGTGACACCGGAGATAACGCCGTCGAATACCATGCCGAGCTTATCCTGCATGAATTCTACTTGCTTATATTTGATGGATGCACGCTCTGCGTTGGCGGCGACTTGCTCCATGCTGGAACAATGATCGCATAAATCCTCATACTTCTTTTGTATAACGCTACGGCCACCGGCTAGATAACGTTCCAGCAATCGGTGTACCATCATATCCGGATAACGGCGGATAGGAGAGGTGAAATGTGTATAGTATTCGAAAGCCAAGCCATAGTGACCGATATTCTCCGTGGAGTAACGGGCCTTTTGCATGGCACGGATCGCCACTGTCTCGATCAAGTTCTCTTCCGGCTTTCCTTGTACATTGTCTAATAAGGAGTTGATTCCCTTGGAGACATCCGTCTTCGTGCCGTCTGTTTTCAACTTATAGCCGAAGCGACGGATAAAAGAGGCGAAATTCTCCATTTTATCTGGGTCCGGAAGCTCATGGATACGATAAACAAATGTCTTCTTAGTCTTTCCTTTAGGAGGACGGCCCACGAACTCGGCTACGGTACGGTTTGCCAATAGCATGAACTCCTCGATTAACTTATTAGCGTCTTTTGAGACCTTGAAATAAACACGGACCGGTTTCCCTTGTTCGTCGATCTCGAATTTAACCTCATAGCGGTCGAAGTTGATAGCGCCACTCTTGAAACGGCGTTCCCGCAATTTCTTGGCAAGATCGTTCAAGGCTAGAATCTCCTCTTTATAATCTCCCTCGCCGGTTTCGATCACTTCTTGTGCCTCCTCATAGGTAAAGCGGCGGTCGCTCTTGATGATCGTGCGGCAGATCCGGGAGTTTTGTACCACGGCATCGCTATTTAGTTCGAAGACAGCGGAGAAGCATAATTTTTCCTCGTCGGGACGTAAAGAGCATATTTGGTTGCAAAGTCGCTCGGGAAGCATCGGTATCGTACGGTCTACCAGATAAACGGAAGTCGCACGGCTTTGTGCCTCTTTATCGATGACACCGTCCGTTTTCACATAATGTGTTACGTCGGCGATATGTACGCCAACCTCCCAGTTCCCGTTATCCAAACGGCGTGCGGAAAGGGCGTCGTCGAAGTCTTTCGCGTCCTTCGGGTCGATCGTGAAGGTTGTTATCCCCCGGAAATCCTCCCGGTTCTCAATTTCCTCCGGAGAGATCGCTTCCGGGATCTTATCCGCCGCTTTCTCTACCGAGGAAGGATATTTGTAAGGCAATCCGAATTCGGCAAGGATCGCGTGCATCTCGGCGGTATTCTGTCCGGCGATACCTAATATATCGATGACCTCACCCAGTGGATTCTTGGCTTCATCCGGCCATTCCACGATACGTACGATCGCTTTGTCGCCGTTCTTGCCCCCTTTCAGTTTATCCTTAGGGATGAAAATATCGTTAGCCAACGTCTTGTTTTCCGTAATCAAGAAGGCAAAGCCTTTAGCTACTTGAAGTTTACCTACGAAAGTACGCTCCTTGCTCTCAAGGATTTCCACGACCTCACCTTCCGGCTCGGCACCTTTACGTTTGGCGAAAAGCTGTACTTTCACCTTGTCGCCATCCATGGCATGCCCGGAATTACGTTCGGCGATAAATACCGGCGTACCTCCGTCTTCGGGGATGAAAGAATTCTTTCCATTGCTACGGCGTGCGAAAGTTCCTACGGCTAGGGTGCCCAATCCGTTGAGACGGTAACGGCCACGGTCGATCTCAGTGATGATATCCTCGGCGGACAAGTCATACAGGATGTCTACCACCTGCAATTTCTGCACTTGGTTCTCGACTCCGATGATCTTGCTGATTTGTTTATAGTTGAAAGGTTCCTTGGGAGAGGATTGGAAAACGGAAATGATGGCTTGGATCATCGCTTCTTTTTTCATACGTTTACCAACACCCTTGTCCTTTTTTCCTTTTTTCTCCTTATTGTTATCTTTTTTTGCTGGTCTATTCTTTGCCATTCTGTATAATTATTTGCATTTGTTTTTGTGAAGACGGGGTACGCCTCGTCTTCTGCACGCCATGTCTACAAAGGAAACAATTTAAATTGATATTTGGTTGACAATTGTGTTAATTAGATTTATTAAGCTCGCAGATTCTTAATGGAAACAATTCGCCGGCACCCCTTTCGCTCCGGGCTTGCAACAGAATACGCTACCGCTTAGTGGATATTCCTCAAGCTGTTCCTCACTCAATCCGGCACGGGCGGTCGTTATATAAAGCGTGTCGAGCTTATCCCCTCCAAAAGCGCATGACGCTACGTGGGGGGCCGGCACGACAATTTTTGTCAACAGATCGCCGGTATAGGGATTGTAACAATAAACACCGCCACCTCCCCATTGAGCCACCCAAAGGTTGTCGTTGCAATCTATCGTCATTCCATCCGGGGAGCCGGTGCCCTCGGGTATATTTACGGCTACGCCATCGTACAATATGTCACCGGAGCTATCGTCATACCGGAAACGTATGATCTTACGGGTAGGTGTGTCGTTGTAATACATGTATTTCTTATTGGCGGACCATACGATCCCATTGGAGATCGTGACTTTTGTCAACTTTGTTTCGACGGTTCCGTCTGCCCATACGCAATAAAGGCTGGCAGCCCCTTTAGGTGCGCCAAATCCCATGGTGCCGATCCATAAGCGTCCGGACGGGTCGCATTTCCCATCGTTGCAACGAATCTTCCCGTTATTGTCCGGGATTGGGGCGATAGATGTCGTGTTCCCATCCGTTAGGTTTACACGTATGATCTCGTTTTGTAAAGCGACGACTACCGTACTGTCCGTTTCCGGTACGACGGTAGAGACCATGCGGTCGAACTGCCATGAACGGCAGTTTTGCAAGTCCGGTATATACTCATATAACGTCTTTCCTTCAATATCTACCCAGAAAAGTGTATTGCGATCGGGATGCCAAATCGATCCCTCCCCTGTAGTAGCTTCCGCCCGGAACGCCAGATCGGGGCTGATTATAATAGGATCGTTTATACAAGAGGTTCCTTCAAACATGATAAATGCCAATATTAATTTAATAACTATTTTTTTCATGGTATGCTATGAATCTGAGTTTACAAAGGTATAAATTTGTTTTATAATGCCATGATAAAAGATTATTTATGTAACTTTGCCGCTTAAATAAAATTACCGATGAGCGTAGAGATAAGAGAAGTTACCAGTAAGAAGGAGCTTAAGAAGTTTGTCAAGTTCAATATCGAATTATACAAGGGTAATCCCTATCACGTACCGGGTTTAATAGAGGAAGAGATGATGACGCTGGATAAGAAGAAAAATCCGGCGTTCGAGGTGTGCGACGCTATTTACTTCCTTGCCTATAAGGACGGGAAGGTGGTAGGCCGTATCGCCGGTATGGTGAATCGCCCGAGTAACGAGGCTTGGGGACAGAAACGTGCCCGCTTTGGTTTCGTAGATTTTATTGATGATGACGAGGTGGTTGATGCCCTTTTCGGTGCTGT
Source organism: Parabacteroides sp. AF21-43 (assembly GCF_003635435.1). Lineage (NCBI taxonomy): Bacteria > Pseudomonadati > Bacteroidota > Bacteroidia > Bacteroidales > Tannerellaceae > Parabacteroides > Parabacteroides sp. AF21-43. Next base: position 56,416 of record NZ_QTMG01000008.1, read on the forward strand.
CGAGAAATGGGCCCGCGAACAAGGCATGGAGGAGATCCACGGTCCGATGGGCTTTACCGATATGGATCACGAGGGTATGTTGATCGAGGGTTTCGATCAGATCGGTACGATGGCTACAATTTATAATTATCCCTATTACCCCAAGCAAGTGGAGCGTATCGGATACGGAAAGGATCAAGATTGGCATGAATTTAAGATCTATATACCGGATGGCGTTCCCGAGAAGCATTTGCGTATCGGCGAGATCGTGAAGAAGAAATACGGATTGAAGGTGCTGAAGTTCAAGAACGCTAAGGAGATTATGCCTTACGCCCGTCCGGTATTCCATACATTGAATGCGGCTTTCGCTCCCTTGTATGGTTTCGCGCAATTGACCGAGAAGCAGATCGATTATTATATCAATATGTATATCCCTATGCTGCGTTATGATTTGGTAACGCTGATCGTAAGGGAAGAGGATAATGCGGTGGTTGGCTTTGGCATCTCCCTGCCCAACCTTTCGAGAGCCTTGCAAAAGGCTCGTGGGCATATGTTACCCTTCGGGTGGATTCATTTGCTGAAAGCGTTGAAGAGCAAACCGAAAGTAATCGACCTGTATTTGACAGGAGTCTTGCCGGAATATCAAAGTAAAGGCGTGAACGCTTTATTATTTAATGACTTGATTCCGGTCTATAAGCGTATCGGTGCCGTTTACGCCGAGAGTAACCCGGAGCTGGAAACGAATAGCGCCGTACAAGCGCAATGGGATTATTTCAAGCGAGAGCATCATAAATCAAGAAGAGCGTATATTAAAAAGTTATAAGAGATATGGATGAGCTGAATTCAACGATACAACAACCTACGGAATATAACGATGATGACATCAAGACACTGGACTGGATGGAGCATATCCGCCGGCGTCCCGGTATGTATATCGGAAAACTGGGGGACGGTAGCTATGCCGATGATGGTATCTATGTGTTGTTGAAGGAGGTGCTGGATAACTCTATCGACGAGTACATGATGGGGTACGGCAAAAGTATCGAGGTGACTATCGAGGAAGGTACGGTAGCCGTGCGGGATTATGGCCGTGGTGTCCCTCTGGGTAAGGTCGTGGATGTGTCTAGCAAGATGAATACCGGCGCTAAATACGATAGCAAGGCGTTTAAGAAATCCGTGGGTTTGAATGGTGTGGGTATCAAGGCGGTGAATGCCTTGAGTAGTTATTTCTTGATAACCAGCTACCGTGACGGAGAGTGTAAGCGGGTGGAATATAGTAAGGCGATCGTCACGGAGGAATCGGATATCCAACCGACCGGGGAGGCGAACGGTACGCAGGTATTCTTTGTCCCGGACCGGGAGATCTTTAAGGATTATCATTATAAGGACGAGTTTATCGAGGGGCTATTAAAGAACTATGTCTTCTTGAACTCGGGACTTTCCATTATTTACAACGGCAAGCGTTTCTATTCCCGCAACGGTCTGGTGGATTTGTTGAACGAGAATATGACCACCGAGCCTCTTTACCCGATCATCCACCTGAAAGGGGAGGATATAGAGGTGGTTATCACGCATAGCAACCAATATGGAGAGGAATATTATTCGTTCGTGAACGGCCAGCATACCACCCAAGGCGGTACGCACCTTTCCGCTTTCAAGGAGTCTGTAGGCCGTGTCATCAAGGAATATTACAATAAGAATTTCGAGTATTCGGATATTCGTGCGGGTATCGTGGCCGCTATCAGCATAAAAGTGGAGGAGCCTGTATTCGAGAGCCAGACAAAGACCAAGCTCGGCTCGAAAGATATAGGACCGGACGGCCCTACGGTAGCGAAGTTTATCGGTGATTTCATCAAGAATGACCTGGATAACTATTTGCATAAGAATATGGAGACTTCGGAGCTTTTACTGAAGAAGATCTTGGAGTCCGAGAAAGAGCGCAAGGCGATCGCCGGTGTTACGAAGCTGGCCCGCGAGCGTGCGAAGAAAGCGAATTTACATAATAAGAAACTAAGGGATTGCCGGATTCACCTGACCGATTCGAAAGGGGATTTGCTAGAGGAAAGCAGTATCTTTATCACGGAGGGTGACTCGGCTAGCGGTTCTATCACGAAGAGCCGTAACCCGAATTACCAAGCTGTATTTAGTTTGAGGGGTAAGCCTTTGAATAGTTATGGCTTGACAAAGAAGATCGTTTACGAGAACGAGGAGTTTAACTTGCTTCAAGCGGCCTTGAATATTGAGGATGGCTTGGAAGGTTTGCGGTATAATAAGGTGATTATCGCGACAGATGCCGACGTGGACGGGATGCATATCCGTTTATTGTTGATTACCTTCTTCTTGCAATTCTTCCCCGATTTGATTAAGCGTAATCATGTTTATATCTTGCAAACCCCATTATTCCGGGTACGTAACCGGCAGAAGACGTGGTATTGTTATTCAGAGGAGGAACGCTTGGCTGCCATAGCCGCTGCCGGGAAGAATCCGGAGATCACCCGATTCAAAGGTCTGGGAGAGATCTCTCCCGATGAGTTCAAGCATTTTATCGGCAAGGATATACGCCTTGATCCGGTGACAATGAAGAAAGAGGACCTCGTGAAAGATATGCTCGAGTTCTATATGGGGAAGAATACCATGGAGCGACAGAACTTTATTATCGATAACTTAGTGGTTGAAGAAGATGTCATCAATTGAAAATAAACGTATCGCACTTTTTCCCGGTACCTTCGATCCTTTTACGATCGGGCATCAATCCTTGGTAAGGCGTGGGTTGGAACTGGTGGACGAGATCGTGATCTCGATCGGTATCAACGATAAGAAGCTTACCTATTTCTCCTTGGAGAAGCGGATGGAAGCGATCTGGAATCTATACAAGGATAATCCAAGGGTGAAAGTCATGTCATATAATCAATTGACGGTGGATTTCGCTAAAGAGGTCGGAGCCGGCTTTATCTTAAGAGGAATCCGTACGGTCAATGATTTCGAATACGAGAAGACGATTGCGGACGTGAATCGTAAGTTGACGGGTATCGAGACTTTTATCTTGTTTACGGAACCGGAGCATACGCATATTAGCTCAAGCATTGTCCGTGAGTTGTTACGCTACGGCAAAGACATTTCCCAATTCGTCCCTAAAGAGACGAGATTGTATTGAAAATTATGAAACGAATATATCTGATGAAAAGAATCGTCTTATCCCTGCTGATCGTCCTAGGTGTGTTTACCGGAGCGACAGCGCAAAAAGCGAATATGGATGCCCGGAAGCTCCAATTGGCTTTATTCGCCATCTCTAATCTATATGTCGACTCTACTAGCGAGACGAAGTTGGTGGAAGACGCTATAGTCGGCATGTTGGATAAGCTAGACCCTCATTCCAATTATATGGACCCGGAGGAGACGAAAGAGATGACCGAGCCTTTACAAGGCAATTTCGATGGTATCGGCATACAGTTCAATATGTTGACGGATACGCTTTACGTGATTCAGGTAATCCCCGGAGGTCCCTCTGAGAAGGTGGGGTTGATGGCGGGCGACCGTATTATCCAAGTAGACGATACCTTGATCGCCGGCGTGAAGATGAAGACTACCGATATCATGAAGAAACTACGCGGACCGAAAGGTACCGAGGTGCGTGTGAAAGTAAAGCGAGGCAAGTCGCCGGAATTGATGGATTTCAAGATCGTTCGCGGTAAGATTCCCGTGTATAGTCTGGATGCCGCTTATATGGCGGATAAGAATACCGGTTATATTAAGTTGAACCGTTTCGCCGCTTCTTCCGCCGATGAATTCAGGGAGGCGTTGGAGAAGCTCCGGAAACAGGGCATGAAGAACTTGATTCTGGATTTGCAGGGAAATGGCGGGGGATATTTGAATATCGCCATAGAGTTAGCGGATGAGTTCTTGGATAAAAACCGGTTGATCGTTTATACGAAAGGGAGTAAGCAACCTCGTGAGGAGGCGAACTCTACCGCTCGTGGACAATTCCAAGAGGGACGTTTGGTCGTTCTGGTGGACGAGTCCTCGGCTTCGGCCAGCGAGATCGTCTCCGGCGCTATTCAAGATTGGGACCGTGGAGTGATCGTAGGTCGCCGTACCTTTGGTAAAGGTTTGGTACAGAAACCGATTCCCCTGCCGGATGGTTCCATGATTCGTTTGACGGTTTCCCGTTACTATACACCCACCGGACGTTGTATACAAAAGCCTTACGAGAACGGGAAGATGGAGGAGTACCACCATGATCTGATCGATCGTTATAACCGGGGGGAGTTGATGAGTGCCGATAGCATTCATTTCCCGGATTCAATGAAGTATAACACCTTGGTTACCGAGCGTACCGTATATGGAGGTGGAGGTATTATGCCGGACGTGTTCATCCCGGTAGATACGACTCGCTATACGGATTATCACCGGAAACTGGTAGCTTCCGGTTTAGTCAATCGGGTGTCCATGAATTATCTGGATCGTAATCGGAACCAGATGATGGCTAAATATCCGAAATTCCAGCAGTATAAGCAAGGTTTCGTGGTCGGAGAGGATATCATGGAGGAGCTTCTTAAGATGGCCGGCGATGAGAAGATTGAGTTTGAGGAAGAGCAATATAATCGTTCGAAGCCGTTGATCATGCTTCAGATCAAGGCGCTTATCGCACGGGATCTCTATGATATGGCGCAGTACTTCCAGATTATCAATGATGATAATCCGAGTTACCAGAAAGCGCTTCAGATTATTAATAATAAAGAAACTTACAATAGGCTTTTAGGACGTTAGCCAACGTAAACAGATAAGGGTATGTATTGGACGCTTTTTCTGACATTCGTGAAAATCGGTATGTTTACCATCGGAGGTGGATACGCCATGTTGCCGCTTATCCAGCGGGATGTGGTGGACCGGGGATGGATGACGAAAGAGGACTTTATCGACGTTTTCTCCGTGGCCCAATCGTTGCCGGGTATTTTCGCCGTGAATATAGCGATCTTCGTGGGTTATAAACTGAAGAAGACATGGGGCGGTTTTGTTTGTGCCTTGGGTACGATTCTCCCTTCTTTTGTAATCATGCTCTTGATCGCGTTATTCTTTACGCAGGTAAAGGATAATGTATGGGTGGAGAAGGCGTTTATGGGATTGCGTCCGGCGGTGGTCGCCTTGATCGCCGTGCCTTGTCTGACAACCGCACGCTCTATCAAGTTGAGTTACGTGCAAATGATCATACCTGTCGGGGCGGCATTGCTGATCTGGATGGGTGGGGTGTCTCCCGCTTGGATTATCTTGGCGGCTATAGCCGGAGGTTTGGTGTATGGTTTAAATAAGAAGGGCTGATATGATTTGGTTGCAATTATTATATGTATATCTGAAGATCGGTATATTGGGCTTTGGTGGCGGGTATGCGATGTTATCCTTGATACAAGCCGACGTGGTGGACCGCTATGGTTGGATTTCCTTGCAGGAGTTTACCGATATAGTCGCTATCTCTCAAATGACACCCGGGCCGATCGGTATCAATAGCGCCACCTATATAGGGTATACGGCGGTGCATAATGCGGGGTATTCGGAGACGATGAGTATCCTAGGGTCTTGCCTGACGACATTCGCGGTATGTCTGCCCTCTTTCATATTGGTTCTCTTGATCTCTTATTTCTTCGCTAAGTTCCGGAATAATAAATATGTAGAGGCGGCTTTCCTTGGATTGCGCCCGGCTACGGTCGGTTTGATCGCCGCCGCCGCCTTGCTATTAATGAATAAAGAGAACTTCATCGATTATAAAAGCTTCTTGATCTTTGGCGCCGCTTTCATCCTAACATGGAAATTCAAGGTACATCCTATCTTGATGATCATCTTGGCGGGTATCGCGGGTATTATTTTATATTGGTAATCCCGATGTCGATGGAATTGCCCGTTTAATCGGTGAAAACAGCCCCTTTTTCTAGTCTGGTTGCCCATGTTTTTAAGGTAATATAGTTTTGCTTTCGTAAAAAGATAGAAAACGAAGGCAATATGAAACAATACGCTTTATTATTCGCATGTCTGTTCTTCCTCTGTGTGGGGAGTAAGGCACAAGAGCAACCTACCCGATGGACTTTGCGCGCTTGCTTGGATTACGCTTTGGAGCATAATATCCAAGTAAAGAAAAGCAAGGTGTCGCATCTTTCCGGTATAGAGGATACGAAGCAGGCGAAAGCACAGCTTTTCCCTTCCCTTTCGGCTTCGGTTACCCAAGGATTCGTGAATTATCCTTCGAGCGACGCCGCTACGAATAATAGCTATAGCGGTAATTATGCGCTGAACGCTAAATGGACGCTTTTTGATGGAGGGCAACGTGTACAGGCGATCAAGCAACAGGAAATACAAAATACCGTCGATGAGCTGGGTATCGAGCAAAACGAGGATGATATCCAAATCTCCTTGATACAGACCTATATGCAGGTACTATATGCGATGGAGTCCGTTCGTATCAACCAAAATACGGTCGAGGTATCTACGGCGCAACGGGATCGTGCGGTGGAGTTGCTACGTGCCGGTTCGATCTCGAAAGTGGATTTGGCTCAGTTGGAAAGCCAGTTAAGCACCGATAAATATCAATTGGTCGTAGCCCAGACGAATCTAGACAATTATAAGTTGCAATTGAAGCAATTACTAGAACTGGATATAACCGAAGAGATCGAATTGGTGATGCCGGAGCTTACGGAGAAAGATATCTTAACCCCGCTTCCGAGCAAGCAAACGATTTACAATACCTCTCTGGCCGTGATGCCGCAAATAAAGAGCAGTGAGCTGGCCGTGGATATCGCCGAGCTGGAGAAGAAAAAGGCGAAAGGTGCTTTCCTTCCTTCGCTCTCCATGAACGCCGGGCTGGGTACCGGCCATCTTTCCGGAACGGATTACGCTTTCGGTAGCCAGATCTGGAATAGCTTCAACGAGAGTGTCGGATTGACGATCAGCATCCCTATCTTCAGTAACCGCCAGTATAAGACGGCCTATAACAAGGCGAAATACGCGATTACCACCAGCCAGTTGGAGTTGCTGAATGCCCAAAAGCAATTGCTGCAAACCGTGGAGGGGATCTATCTGGACGCTACCTCGTCGCAGACCCAATATACCTCGGCTACCGAACGCTTGAGTTACGTGAAAGAAAGCTATAACTTGATCGATGAGCAATTCAGCCTCGGTATGAAAAATACGCTTGAGCTATTGACGGAGAAGAACAATTATCTGACCGCCCAGCAAGAGCAGCTACAAGCGAAATACATGGCCTTGATGAGCGTTCAATTGCTGAATGTTTATCAGAAGAAGCCGGTTGCGGAGAATTATTAACCCACTAATGGATATATATATTTACTCCACTCTCTTTTTTCAAGGTTACCCTGCGACGGAGGTCGCGGGGGCCTTTTGAACAAGAATACAACGTAAAACAGAAATAAAACGAATCAGAATATGGACAAGAAGAAACTAATCATGGGCGGTGTTGCCGTTATCCTTATAGCGGGGGGCGTGTTCCTTTTCACGGGCAAATCCTCGAAAGGCGGGATCAAGCTGGAGACCGCTAAAGTAGGGCGCAGCACGATCACGAATACGGTTACGGCCACCGGTACGGTAGAGCCCGTTACCGAGGTTGAGGTAGGTACGCAGGTCTCCGGTATCATCGATAAGTTGTACGCTGATTATAACGACGTGGTGAAAGCCGGCCAACTGATCGCCGAGATGGATAAGATCAACCTCCAAGCCGAACTTCGTTCCGCCGAGGCGCAATTGGCGAGCAGCAAGACGGAGTTCGAGTATCAACAAAAGAACTACGTACGTAGCAAGGTGCTTCACGAGAAACAATTGATTAGCGATACGGATTATGAGACGGCTACCTATAATTATGAGAAGGCGAAGGCCGCTTACGACCAGAGTCAGGCCTCCATGGTGAAAGTAAACCGTAATCTCGAATATGCCACGATCACGAGCCCTATAGACGGAGTGGTTATCAACCGGGCCGTTGAGGAAGGGCAGACCGTTGCCGCCGGCTTCGAGACCCCGACGCTGTTTACCATTGCCGCCGACTTGACGAAGATGCAGGTAATAGCGGATGTGGATGAGGCGGATATAGGTAATGTGGAGGAAGGCCAACGGGTTAGTTTTACGGTGGATGCCTACCCGAACGATCAATTCGAGGGCGTGGTTCGTCAGATTCGTTTAGGGGACAGCGAAAGCACTTCCAGCGCTTCTTCCAGTACTTCTTCTTCTACGGTCGTTACCTACGAGGTAGTGATTACGGCAGATAATCCGGACTTGAAACTGAAACCTCGCTTGACGGCGAATATCACGATTTATACGTTGGAACGTGCGAATATCCTGACCTTGCCGAACAAGGCACTTCGTTTTATCCCCGAGCCCGCCATCATGGAATCGTTGGGTATGACCGTGACGGATCCGAATGCGGAGGTACAACCCGGAAAACGCTTGGTTTGGTCCCGCCAAGGAAATACCTTGAGCCCGAGGCAGATTACGGTCGGAACCAGCAACAACAGCGTGACCGAAGTAACCGAGGGCTTGAGCGAGGGCGATGAGGTAGCCGTAGATTTAGCGAGCGCCGCCAACATGCCGGAAGTAGGTGCAGGAGCGGAGCGTAGCCCCTTCATGCCGGGCCCTCCGGGAAGCAACAAAAATAAGAGATAGTTTGCGTCATGAAAGAAATTATCAGATTAGACAATATAAAACGAGACTTCCACGTAGGCGACGAGACCGTCCATGCCCTGCGAGGCGTGTCGTTCACGATTCACGAGGGGGAGTTCGTTACGATCATGGGAACCTCCGGCTCCGGAAAGAGTACGTTGTTGAACACGCTGGGTTGCCTTGATACTCCTACGAGCGGGGAGTATTACTTAGACGGAGTATCCGTGCGCACCATGAACAAGCGGCAGCGAGCGACCCTCCGGAATCGCAAGATCGGATTCGTTTTTCAAAATTACAATCTGTTACCGAAGACGACAGCGGTAGAGAACGTAGAGCTTCCTCTCATGTACAATCCTACTTATAAAGCGGCCCAACGTAGGGAGAAGGCGGTCAACGCTTTGATCGCCGTGGGCTTGGGAGACCGACTGATGCATAAAAGTAACCAGATGTCCGGTGGCCAGATGCAGCGTGTGGCGATCGCCCGTGCCTTGGTGAACGATCCGGCGGTGATCCTTGCGGATGAGGCTACCGGCAACTTGGATACCCGTACCTCTTTCGAGATCTTGGTGCTCTTCCAGCGCCTGCACGCCGAGGGACGCACGATTATCTTCGTCACCCACAACCCGGAGATTGCCCAATACAGCAGCCGGAATATCACGTTGCGCGACGGTCATGTAACCGCCGATACGGTGAATACGAATATCTTGAGCGCCGCTGAGGCTTTGGCCCGCCTGCCCAAGAATGATGATTAGAATAATGAATTAATGTGGTAATAGCATATTATTTAGAATGAATACGACGAATTTACTAAAGATAGCCCTCCGGGCCTTGGCCAACAACAAGCTGCGGGGATTCCTCACGATGCTGGGTATCATCATCGGCGTGGCTTCCGTGATCACGATGCTGGCCATCGGTCAAGGCTCGAAGCGGAGTATACAGGCGCAGATCAGCGAGATGGGCTCGAACATGATCATGATCCAGCCGGGAGCCGACATGCGTGGCGGCGTACGCCAAGACGCCTCTGCCATGGAGACGCTGAAGCTACAGGACTACGAGGATATCGTGAACGAGACTCGCTACGTCTCCGCCACCTCGCCCTCCGTGAACAGTAGTGGGCAGGCCATCTATGGCGCCAATAACGCCCCGACTACCGTCTACGGTATTAGCCCGGATTATATGGAGATACGCCGATACGAGGTGGAGGATGGCGATATGTTCAGCGATCAGGACGTACAGACCGCCGCCAAGGTATGCGTGATCGGGAAGACGGTGGTGGATAACCTTTTCCCCGGCGGAGAGAATCCCGTCGGTAAGGTGATCCGTTTCCAGAAGCTACCGTTCCGGGTCGTGGGCGTACTGAAAAGCAAAGGATACAACAGCATGGGAATGGACCAAGACGACCTGATCTTAGCTCCATACACAACTATTCAAAAAAAGATCTTGGCCATTACCCATTTGCAAGGCATAACCTGCTCGGCGCTCAAGGAGGAGTACACCGATCAAGCCATAGACGAGATATCGGAGATACTGAGGCGTAACCATAGGTTGCGGGAAACCGATGATGATGATTTCACGATCCGGAGTATGCAGGAGTTGAGCACGATGTTGACAAGTACGACGGATATAATGACGACGTTGCTGGCTGCGGTGGCTGGTATCTCTCTTCTCGTTGGTGGTATCGGTATCATGAATATCATGTACGTGAGCGTGACGGAGCGTACGCGGGAGATCGGCCTCCGTATGAGTATCGGTGCGAAAGGCATGGATATCTTGGCTCAGTTCTTGATCGAGTCTATCCTTATCAGCGTGACCGGAGGATTGATCGGCGTGCTTTTCGGCGTGGGAGCTGCCTTGATCGTGAATGTCGTGGCGCATTTCCCGATCTATATCCAGCCGTGGAGCGTACTGCTCTCTTTCGTGGTATGTACGGTGACGGGCGTGTTCTTCGGATGGTACCCGGCCAAGAAGGCGGCGCAGCTCGACCCGATCGAGGCCATACGCTATGAGTAGACGAATGCTCACTAGGTAAGGCTACATGGCTCATATAACGTAGGAATGACTATATTTGCATAGCACTAAAGAGAATGATAAGATGAATGACACACCACAATCCCCCCCTATCAAAGGTTTGGGAAAGTTGATACACATCGCGGGATGGGGTATCCTATTCTGCTCCCCCTTCTTCTTTACGGGGAGGGAGTCGCAAGTCACGTTCGAGGGCTATTTCCGGAGCATCATCGTGCCGCTCTCCTTCATGCTCGTCTTCTACCTGAATTACGGCTGGCTGGTGAGGCGGTATTTGTTCAACCGCCGGACAGGGCGTTTCCTGTTGATCAACCTATTGCTTATCGGGGGTATGATGCTGTTCGTGCATCTCTGCATGCGCTATTTCTATCCGCCGGAGATGCATCATCCGGCTCGTCCGCCCCGCCCGTTGAACGAGACGGTGGGGTTCTTTCTCGTCAACGCCGTTATCTACTCCTTGGTAGCCGGCCTTAGCGTGGCGATCAAGATGACGGACGGATGGTACCGGGTGGCGGCTATCCAGCGGGAACTGGAGAAGGAGCGTGCCGAGGCGGAATTGCAGAACTTGAAGAGCCAGCTTAACCCGCATTTCCTGTTTAATACGTTGAATAATATCTATAGCTTGATAGCGTTCAGCCCGGAGAAGGCGCAGGAGGCGGTGCACGATTTGAGCCGCTTACTTCGCTATGTCTTGTATGAGAGTAGCCAGCCTTTTGTCCCATTGGAGAAGGATTTCGACTTCCTTCGTAATTATGTGGAGCTGATGCGTATACGCCTGCCCAAACATGTGGAGCTGAAAACGAATATCGTTGCTTCCTCCCCGGGAACCTTGATCGCCCCCCTGTTGTTTATCTCCTTGGTCGAGAATGCGTTTAAGCATGGGGTGAGCAATAATAAGCCGTCTTTCATCCATTTGGATATCCATCAGGAGGGGGCGGAGGTAGTTTGTACTATTGTGAATAGCTATTTCCCGAAAAGCCCGGATCAAGATAAAAGTGGTTCCGGTATCGGGCTGGTGAATCTGGAGAAACGCTTGGGGCTGCTCTATTCGGGGCATTTCTCGTTCCAATGCGGTCGGGAGGGGGATAACTATTCTTCTTATCTATCAATTACTATAAACGAGACTGAGATATGAGATTGACTTGCGCGATTATTGACGATGAACCTTTAGCGGTTAGCTTGCTGGAAAGCTACGTCTTGAAAACTCCGTTCCTGGATTTACAAGGGACTTATAATAGTGCCTTGGACGCTCTTTCCGACTTACGGGATCGGCCGGTGGATCTGCTTTTTCTGGATATCCAGATGCCGGAGTTGAGCGGATTGGAGTTCTCCCGTATCTTGAACGCCGATACCCGTGTCATTTTTACGACGGCTTTCGATCAATATGCCGTGGATAGTTACCGAGTAAACGCGCTGGATTATTTGTTGAAGCCAATTAGTTATCCGGACTTCCTTGCCTCGGCGAATAAGGCGTTGCGATGGTATGAGTTGCTCCGTAAGCCGGTGTCTTCGGAAGAGAAGGAAGGATCCGCGCCAATCGCGGAGAAGGGCGGGATGGAGAGTATTTTCGTCAAGAGTGAGTATAAGCTGTTGCAAATAGAGCTGCGCAAGATATTATATATTGAAGGATTAAAGGATTACGTGAAGATATTCGTGGAGGATGAGCCCCGTCCGGTCCTTTCGTTGATGAGCATGAAGAGTTTGGAGGATATGTTACCTTCGGATCGCTTTGTGCGTGTTCATCGCTCTTTTATCGTCCAGCCGGAGAAGATCAAGGTGATCGAGCGGAACCGGATTGTCTTTGGAAAGGAGTATATCCCGATCTCCGACAATTATAAACAGCATTTCCTAGAGATGATAGAGCGTAGATCGATCCTGCCGAAATAACTGCCGGTTAGTTGAACAACTGGAGCAATAATTTCTCTATCGCTACGGTCATAGGACGTCCGTCGCAGGAATAGTTGTTTACGAATAGGGCGATGGCGTATTGCTTATCGCCTTTGTTTATATATCCCGCGTATCCTTTTACCCGGCTCATGCTTCCGCTTTTAAGATGGGCTTTTCCTTGGAGGGATGAGCCTTTTAAGAAGTTCCTCACCGAGCCTTCTACCCCCACTACGGGCAATGATTCGTAGAAGGTTGTGTGTTGTTGTGAATAGGCTTTCATATAAATCAATAAATCAGCCACAAAAGCTGTTGATAACTTGTTGGAAACCGCAAGACCGCTACCATCGTACATCCAGACGCACGAGAGGTCGAGTCCTTTCCCTTGCCAATAGTCCCGAAGCACCTGGATTCCTCGGTTAAAAGAAGATATAACCTCTCCCTTACGGGGCGTATAGCGTAGGCCGATCGTCTTGATCAAGGCATCGGCGAATAAATTATGGCTGACATGATTGGTCACTTCCACGATTTCCCGAAGCGTAGGGGAGTAAGTGGTAACAATCTCGGTCCGTTTCCCGGGTTGCCACCTACCGGCTTCCCGCAAGATACGGAAACAAGACGGTGATTCGCCGACCGTGATCCCTTCATGTTCCAATTGCCTAGTGAGATAATCCGCTAGGAAAAGAGCCGGGTCCGGGATATCCCCTTTGAGCGGATACCATTCCCGGTTAGCGGGGACAATGCCATATAAATAACGATCCGTGGCGAATGGTGCCCCTACGATAAAAGAACTATCCGAAGATACTTGCTGGGCCGTTAAGTAATTATGGAAATGGATGCCGGATAATTCCGGTTCGGTTCCTTTCAACTTCGGGCGGGTTCCGGGAGCTCCGGTTTGCAACCCTAATTTATAAAGATTGTCGAATACGCAAATCCCATAGCTTCCGGCACCATAATAACTACCCATATCTTCGCCAACCCATTTAAGGGAAGTGCCTTCCGTGTCGAATATACTTTCATCAGCGATTACGGCTCCTTGTATTTTATGGATACCCTCCTTTTTCAAGGCGGAGATCCATTCCTGTAGAAACCGCTTATGATCCGGGGCGAAATGCGCTGAGCCAAGGCTAGGATCTCCGCTTCCCTTGATATATAAATTGCCTTTTAACAAGCCGTTCTCGATGGAGCCGTCGTATTCTAATGTCGTGGGAAAGCGATAATCCTCGCCCAATATCTCCAATGCGGTAGCGGTCGTAACCGTTTTCATGACCGAGGCTGGGGTCAGCTGCCGGATTGTATCGTAAGCGAATACCGTCTCGCCACTGTTAACCTCTTTCACGATCAAGGAAAATGAAGCTCCTTCCATATAAGGCTTGCGCAGGAATTGCTTGATAGGTTGTGGAGTCTGTGCCCCCACTGAAAGGTATAAGCAAGAAATGAGGAAGAAAAAGGATATTTTACGTATCATGATGTTTATATATTCTACTTTATTCTATCTTTGTCGCAAGCAAAGATATGAAAATAATATGAATCCACTGTTTGACAAGCCTTTTACGTTTGACCGTGTAATACGCATAGTGTTCGGTATACTGGTCATCTCAGGAATTATTTATTTGATAGCCTTATTACGAAACGCTTTGTTACCTTTCCTGATCGCTTGGTTACTGGCTTATATGATGCAACCGTTCGTAAAGTTCTTCCAATATAAATTATGTTTTAAGAGCCGCATCTTATCGATTATGGCGGTATTGGTGACTTTAGGGCTATTGATAACGTTGCTGGTAGTCATGGTCGTTCCTTCCATCGCGGCTGAGGCGGATAAAACGCTAGAACTGATCCGCACACATGATCCCGGTGAAGGTCATGTCCCTTTGATCCCGCATTCATGGATGGAATATCTGGAAAGTAATGTGAACTTCGCCCAGATCATGGAGTTATTGAGTAAGGAGAATTTGTTGAAAGCGGTGAAGCAGATTGCGCCCCAGTTATGGTCTATCTTATCGAACACTTTCTCAATCCTTTTCAGTATCACGATCGTGTTCGTGATCTTGCTTTACTTTATTTTCATCCTTTTGGATTATGAGAAGATCGCGAATGGTTGGAGCGATTTGATACCGGAGCGTTACCGTCCGTTCCTGCAAGGTTTGGCTGAGGATGTGGAATACAGCATGAACCGTTATTTCCGCGGACAATCGTTGATCGCTCTTTCTGTAGGGGTTCTCCTTGCGATCGGTTTTAAAATCATTAATTTCCCGTTGGCGGTCACGCTGGGCCTGTTTATCGGCGTGCTGAACTTAATTCCCTATATGCAGGCGATCGGTATTATCCCGATGATTCTATTGAGCTTATTGCGTTCGGCCGAGACTGGCGAGAACTTCTGGTTGATCTTCGGTATGGCTATTTTAGTTTTGGGTATCGTACAATGTATACAGGATTTATATCTTACCCCCCGCATAATGGGTAAGGCTATGGGACTGAATCCCGCTATCATCTTACTCTCATTATCCATCTGGGGAACGATCCTAGGCTTTATAGGCTTAATAATAGCCCTCCCATTGACAACATTGTGCTTATCCTACTATAAACGCTTTATCTTGCACGAAGATAATGAGTTAGACCCCGGAAACCTTGCTCATCAACCTAAGCGAGAGAAAATAAATTCAGATTTAATCGCAAAAAAATAGCCATGCCTATTGCATATTAAAAAAATACTCCTACCTTTGCACCCGCATTACAGAAGTAACGCATAGGATGATTCGCTAGCTCAGCTGGTAGAGCACAACACTTTTAATGTTGGGGTCCTGGGTTCGAGCCCCAGGCGGATCACATAAGAACAAAGCTAAAAGAGATAAGTCCTGCAATATTAACGTATTGTGGGACTTTTTTATGTTTTAGTCTTGCTTGAAAGCCCAAAAAGGCGCACGAAAAGATACGGTTGAGTATCCAAATCGTACCCCCTTCCCCGAAAAACAAAAAGGGGGTACAATTGTCGGAAAGTCCTTCTGATAAACTACGTGGAGGTCTTCTATTTAATACCAAAACTCATGATCGAATACAGAACTAGCTTTTTTATTTGGTAGATAACCTATTTACTTATTTCTCCAACTTTATAACCTACGATTCCAAAAGACTTGTGTAGCGCCGGGATTAACCACATGATCAAGCCGGGTAGTCCCCAGCGTTTTTTCTCTTCGCTGATGAAATAGAATCGTTCGATCAGTTTGAGCTTGGGGAACCATTGCTCGATTGTGTGCGGATCGTTTAGTCCGAAATGGAAACGGGCTTTTGTCCGTTTTACCGATTCATGCTTGTCGGAGTTGCGGGCGGCCCATTTACTGACGAAATCAAAATATATCTCGCATCCGGGAAAGCGTTGGGCGAGGTTTTGGATAACAGATTTTACCTGTTCCTCATTGAAATACATCATTACACCTTCCGCGAGGAAAAGGAAGCGGCCGTGAGGATGTTTTTGTCTCAACATATCCATCCAGTCCGTCTCGAGCATAGAGCTTTTGATCGTGAGATCTTTAGCGGAGGCAGGGAATAGCTTTTCACGCAAATTGATTACTTCAGGTAAGTCTAGTTCGTAGAAGGTCGCTTGGTTATGGTTGGAGACACGTTGGAAACGGCTGTCTAGTCCGCAACCGATCGATACCACTACCGGATCTTCAGTTACCTTACGGTCGATGAATCCTTTGCTTTTGGTTTATTTACGCAAGAAGGAAGTGTATTTTAATCAAACGGAAAAATGGTACACATAGAACTCTCATCTCGTGGAAGAGATACGATCGCTTTAGAAATGCCGGATATAAGTTGTTTTTCTACCAATCGTTCAAGAGGGTTAGAAGAGAACTGTTGGGAGGCGGAAAACAAATTATTGACCTATCGTATCTGTGATTTCAGATGCAGGGATTTTAATGTGACAAGATACCAGATCTATTGCAAGGAGGATTGTTGCATGCGTTCCCTAAATGGCGGATTTGTCGGAACGTTATACGGAGTACTTCGGGAGTGCTTATTTGCGATTCGTCAGGAGGGAGACTTTCTTTATCGCTCCCAAGAATCTCTCGATTCCAATCGCTTTATCTGTGGCGTTGAATGATCTTGAGGTCTCTCAGATGATGGGAAATGCCTCGCCAATGTATCTCGAAGCAAAAGTAACCGAGTGCTTGTCTTTATTTATGCGGGAGACGGAAGGTAAAGAACCGGTTAACGCAAAGATAGTAGGCTTTTCCGATCGGGATAAAATTTATCAGGCCCGGGATATTATATGTTCCGAATATTTGAACCCGCCTTCATTACATGATTTGGCTTTACGTGTCGGAACTAATGAATGTACTTTGAAAGCGTAGTATAGACCATCGACTTTTATTTCCCGAATCGGGAACTATCCACCTCTTTATGCTCTTTTGCTTTAAAATCTCCGAATTTATAGATAAAGGATAAGGAGACTCGTCTGGAATCCGGGATCATACGCATATGTAAGTCTTGTGTTTTGTATTGGAGATTAAGATCTTTTGGGACCCATGAATTAAACATGTCATCCACTTTTAAAGAGATCTCCGCTTTGCCGTTGGGTGAGATCCATTTCAAGCCGGCGTCTACGTTATACATACAGCTGATCGTCATTGGGCCTTGAATGTTGCGGGTAATATAAGAACCGGATACTTCCGCTTTGATAGTAGGCTTCGATGAGATGTTGAACGTATTATTTAATTCGGCATAGAATGCCAGATTATCTTTATTGAAGCTTATATCATGGTAATTATCACATTTCATCTTGTCATAATAACCGTTTAACGTTAATCTGGAATCAAGCACGGAGCCGGCTTTGAATGGCATCATTACATTTAGGCCTAGCTTACTGGAATAGTCGAAATTCAGTGTCTTATAGATAAGAACTAGTCTCTCGGAGGATTGATAGGGGAGCTGGTTGAAATTATTGTCTATATAATTTGCGTATAGCGTGAAAATGTATTTGTTTTTTAGGATGTAGTTCAATTGAGCAGAGTAGAGTCTGGACGGCCTTAAATCCGGGTTACCTTGTATCTCGGTATATCCATTCAGATAAGACACCGTGTTCTGCATCTCCCAATAACTGGGATAGGTCTTGTCTGAAGAAACGGATAATTGCAGGATGTGGCTGGGGTGGGCTCGGTACGTGATTTCCATCATGGGGAATAAGCTCCAATAATCAATCTCCTTATGTTTGTAATACTCTCCGGTCAAAGAGGCGTTTACGGATAGGTTATCAGAGAAGCTCTTGGAAAAGCCGGTATATAAATCATATACATATTCATCCAGTTTACTGTAACTATTTGAGATGGACCAATCGTGTTCGCGCAGTGAATGATATACCTGAGAACTTTTGTCTGAGGCGAAGCTGAATTTTGTCCCATAGTTGAGCATCCAGCCTTTTCCTAATTTATGGTTCTGATCCGCGTAGACGGAGAGCCTACGGATGTCTTGTTGTGATTTAGCGTTGAAGGCATCTTCTTTCCCGGCTTTCTTCTCTTGGTAATATTGTGTCGTATGATTGATGTAAGCGGTAAAATCAATCCCTACATTAAGGCCGAACCCGGAGGCATAGTCGAGCGCCAGATTATGCATCTGGATCGGTTTGTCGGATTTCTTTCTGTTTTCGGAATCCGAATAGGTTCCTACAGAAGAGGTGAAAGGATGAGTCCATTGCTGGATCTCTGAGGTATAGGCGAAGCTTAGTTTGTTCTTATCGTTCAAGAACCAATCATTGCCTAGGCGTATGGTATGGACCGGGAGCCGGGTATGTCCCCTGTCGAATTGCTCGATCTCGTAGGTCTTACCATCGAATAAATGGTGTGATAAGATATCCTCACCCGTCCGTTCCCGGTGGTAGCCGAAGGAGTACATGAGATCGGTAGAATATTTAGGCGTGTTGTAAACGAGAGTAGCGCCACTTTGGTAATTAGCGTAATGCCCTTGGTTGTATAGAGCATTGACTTGTCCTTGCAGTTTGGGAGTCTCGGAAGTACCGTTATTAAGGACCAGATTAATCACTGCCCCGCGTACATGATATTGGGGTGGAGCGCTATACATGATCTCTGCTTCTTGAATACGTTCTTTGGGCATATTCTTAAGCAGATTCTCCAATTGACTCTCACCCATATTGGTGGTCTTGCCATTGATGATAACCGTGACTCCATTTGTTCCGGCAAGTTGTATTTTCCCGCTTTGTTCCCGCACTCCCGGTAGTTCTAGGATCGCCTCGTAAGCGCTAACGGCCATCTTGTCTTTTAATAAGTGTGGCATGCTGTAGGTTATTTTCCCATCGACAACCTTGGCTAAAGGACGCTCTCCGGTAACAGATACTTCCGAAAGCGTCTGGCTTTTCTCGTTCAGTTGTATATTGCCTATCGTAAGTGAGTCATAAGTGCTTTGGTACGTTTCATACAGCAGATGCTGGACGGTTAAGAGGAAAGGGGATATCTCTGCTTTGATACTAAAAGAGCCCAAAGAGTCCGTATAGGTGGAGTTTACATATACTGAATCGTTCGTTTGTATAATCACGACCGCTAGTTCGATAGGATGGTTATTTAAGTCCGTAACCCTTCCCGTAATAACTTGTGCCTGTGTGAATGTGGTAAATAATAATCCTAAAAAGATAATCCAGCTTCTCATATCATCCTCGATTTAGTCAACATTCTTGTGCATATTTCGCAAATATACTTTTCATTAGGGAATCTACCTAATAAATTCTACTTTTAGGACTTAGGGGATTAGGATATATTTGATAGCTTTGCGGAGGAATGGGGTTCGTGCCTCTTTCTCGAATAGATGATAACAATAAAAGTAAATGATAATGAATGAAAAAATGAATACTCCATTGGGTAGCGCTTTTCCCAAGGAACGGGTTCGTTATGCGATGCTTTCTTTCTTTTTAGCGCAAGGTCTTTGTTTCTCTAGTTGGGCTAGCCGTATTCCGGACGTGAAGGATTTCTTTGAGGTGAATTACGCTTTCTATTGGGGTTTGGTCTTGTTCCTGATCCCGGTAGGTAAGTTTGTGGCGATACCGTTAGCGGGTTATTTGGTGTCGAAGTTGGGAAGTCGTATTATGGCGCAGGTCAGTGTGTTGGGGTATGCCTTGGCCTTATTTGCGATCGGTACGGCACATAATATTTATCTGCTGGGTGTTTATTTGTTCTGTTTTGGGGTGTTCTGGAATCTTTGTGATATATCCTTGAATACGCAAGGAATTGGTATCGAGCGGCTTTATGGGCGTACGATTATGGCCTCATTTCATGGAGGTTGGAGTCTGGCGGCCTGTTTAGGAGCTTTGATCGGGTTTATCATGATCGTATCCGGTGTTACTCCGTTCTGGCATTTTACGTTGATTGCGTTATTGATTGGAGTGACTGTTTTGGTAAGCCGGAAGTATTTGCAGGAAGACGTGGCGGTTGAGTCACCGGAGGAAGAGAAGGAAGCGGAGAAGAAAGAAGCTCCGGCATTGTTGAGCTTTATCCGTAAGCCGGAAATACTGTTGATCCAGTTAGGTATCGTCGGACTGTTTGCCTTGGTGGTGGAAAGTGCGATGTTTGATTGGAGTGGACTTTACTTCGAATCGGTACTACAAGTTCCTAAATCCTTGCAGATCGGTTTCTTAGTGTTCATGGTGATGATGACGGTAGGCCGTTTTCTTACGAACTCCGCCTATAGTGTTTTAGGAAAGCAGAAGGTGTTGCAATTAGCGGGTTTCTTTATTTTTGCAGGTTTCTTTATCTCAGCCATGTTGGGTGGAATGTTCGAATCGATGACGGTTAAGGTGATCGTGAATTCCTTAGGCTTTATGTTGGTAGGCTTGGGCATCTCGTGTATGGTGCCTACTATTTATAGCTTAGTGGGCGCTAAATCGAGAACTCCGGTGGGAATTGCCTTGACGATCCTTTCCAGTATCAGCTTTATCGGCTCGTTGATCGCACCTTTGTTGATCGGAGCGATCTCGCAGGCTTTCAATATGAAATACGCTTATATCGTGGTCGGCTTGTTAGGGCTTTGTATCTTGCTAATGACTACATTCTGCAAAGCATTCAAGAATAATTAAAGATAGAGAATTGAGAATTGAAAATTAGGAGAGAGCGAATAATTTTCAATTCTCAATTTTCAACTACTCAGGCATTCGTTGTTCCGCTGTCTCTAAGCATCGCAACACATCTTCCTTAGTGCCGTTGAATGGGCCTATTCCTTCGATTTTCAATGTTGTCATAGCTGCCGCGAAACGTCCGGCTTCTTCTATGCTTGCGCCTTTGGCACGTTTATAGAGATATCCTGTCATATAAGTATCACCCGCTCCGGTAGCGTTTACTACTTCTTTCGGTATGTAAGCGGGGATTTTATGGAAAGTGGAACCGTCGTAAATGATAGATCCCATGCTTCCGAAAGTCAGCAATACCTCTTTCACGCCCCAATCGTAGATAACTTTTCCTGCGTTCACGGCATCGGTATATCCGGTTAACACCTCCATCTCATGTTCGTTAGCCTTGAGGAAGTGCACGTATTTAAGTACTTCTTTTTTCTCTGGCCAATCCACGGCAAATACATCCTTGTCTCTTACTTCCCGTAGATACCCTTGCGAGTCAATCGATACTAAGCCTTTCCCCGCTAAATACTTTACCACTTCCAAAGAGAAATCATCGGCAAGCAAACTACCAAGGTGGAAGATCTTGGAGTCGATGTTCTCCAGATACTCTACGGTGAAAGGATCTGCTTTCGCCAATACACGTTGCGTACGGTTATCTTGGTTCTCTCCATAAATATTCTCGAAATAAACGGTGTGCTTACTTGGCATCACGGCAACGTCGATACCTTCGGCTCGTAGTTCCTCCACCGTTTTCATCTCAGATTCAGCCAAGGCTGTCACTAGAGTATAGTCAATATCATCGAAATGTTTTATCGCATGCGAGAAATAAAAGGAGGTTCCTCCCGGCATATGGACGGTATTCTTAGGTGTCACTACCTTATCCAAGGTGATGTGTCCTACGCAGCAAAGTTCGTGTGTATTCATTTTTTACTCAGTTTATTATAAAGCGACAAATTTATGAAAAAAGAGTTCAAGTACATAGGATAGTCGTTATTTTGACCAATAAAAGCGTAAACGAGGCGCTTCCATGCAAGAGCGAAAGTATTTACATATAGTAGAAACGAAAGTGTTTACCTCTAGAAGTAAAGTCATTTACATATGGAAGTAAACAGCGTTACATCTAGTTGTAAATGTAATATGCTGATAATCCGTATATAATACTGTTGGCGGATAATGCTCGGTGTATCTGCTGGAAATATTCAAATTCACCTTATCCGATAAGCATGCTTATTTGGATTTAGAAAGAAGAATTGATAATCAGTCAACGACATAGATAATATATAATGTACGCTCGTACATTATAATATATGCAATACGCATAGAGGTTATACTACTATATAGGTGATGTATATTTTATGTGCGATGGAATAGAATGTGAGAAACGACTAGTCTAAACGATCGATTTTTCTAGTCATTTGCAAAGGTACGCGTTTCTTCGACACTTACAACCCTTCCGCATTATTTTTTTATCGCTTATCCTCTTTCTTATCAATAGGATAGGTTATCCTTTACGAAACAACGGATTCTTTCAACAAATCTCCTGTTTTGGCACTAAAAAAACGCAAGATTTAGACGATCGTTTAGACTAGTCGTTTTATGCCCAATTTGAAGGGGCAAAATATTGAAGAGCTTTTAATTAACACTAGTATTAATATTAATTTTAGAATTATGAACAAAAAGTTTTCTACTCTTGTAGCTGGACTTGCAATGATTTCGGCTGTTGCTTCAGCCCAAATCACCAAAACAGACGGTTACACCATGTTGAAGTCCAGTTCTTCTGATTATTTAGCTGTTTATGGAGCTAAATCGGACTCTGTAGTGGTAAAAACATTTAGCAATTTGGCAACTGCTCCTAAAGCTTCTATTGACTCTGCTATGTGGAAGGTTACTGAAGCTGGAGTTGATGCTACAGGAAACAAGCTTTACAGCTTCACTAACAAAAAGACTGGTGCTGTATTGTCTTTCGCTGCAAAAAAAGATGCTAAACCTAATTTAGCGGCAGGTGTTGACAAGTGGTCTGTAACTACTGACGGCAAGATTTCTGCTTATTATTCTGCGAACGGATCTTTAGGATTGGTTGTGTCTGGAGGTAAGTTATCCTTGGGCATTGCTAGTGCCGCTACAGCATTCACTTCGGAAGTAAATTCGGCTTTGAAGGCTCGTACTTTGGCTGCCTCTGACTTAGGCGATGGTTTCACTGTATTCTCTTTGAACTTTGGAGAGGCTTATCAAGAGAACATCTTTGAGGGCAAAGAATTAGTAGCTACTCAGTTGACTGGTGCTGATGCTGATTATGTACAGTTGCAGGAAGTTGGCGCTGATAAGATCGGTGAAAAGGATGCTTACTTCGGTTTGGATACAACTAAGTACACGATCGCTGGGCAAAAGGATGTATTTGGCTATAAATTCGCAAAAGACTCAACTTGGTTGGATAATGGTTATCATACAGTATTGAATGGTGATTTTCAAAAGTTCAAATTTATTCAAGACTTATCAAACGATAAAGTCGCTGTTTATGTAAAGAATGCACCTGTTTATAATACAACTACTAAGAAATTTGAAGCTGCGCTTACAGGTACTGCTGCTGATGTTCAAGTAGTATATGCTCAGGTAACCAATTCAAAGGTATTGACAGTCTCTAAACTTTCTGGTACTCCTTCTACAATCGAGCAAGGTGTCGCTCCTTCCGTAAAATTAGGTAAGGGCACTCCGGCTACATTGCCTACTGGTGATGGTGTTTACTTCATCAAGGTTAAATCTGGTGATGAGTTTAAGTATGTTTATGCTACGGCTAGTGGATTGGAATTGAAGAAGGATGCTCCTAATGCATATAACCCTGCTGGTCAGTTCTATGTAGTTGCTAAGGGTGGTAAATACCAATTCGTTGAACGTAACTTCAACCAAGGTCTTACAACTGCTGCCGCTCAGATCTATAAGGTAACAGGTAAAGACGCTTACAGAGTGGATGCTGTAAATAGCGCTGCTTCTGCAAGTTTAGCGGCTGGTACTGAATTCTATTTCGAATATCAGAAAGATATCAAAGCCGGTGGCAAGGAATACAACTATATGGCTACGAAGTATTTGGACAAGGTAGCTGTTGATAACTTCGCTTATACATTGAACTTGATCTCCGGTACGGAGGGTGTTGATGATTTGTATACAATCGTTGACGGCGTATTGAAGGTTAAGAAAACTACAGCCGAAGACGCTGCTAAATTCAAGGTTGAAGTAATTAAAGATAAAACGGGTAAGGTCTGGACTAGCAATGCTGATGAACACAAAGCTGGTGTAGGTGCTATCGCTTTAGGTGATACTTTAGCTACGGCTACTTATAAACTTTACAAGCAATATACAAAAGAGTATGTTGTAGCTAAGGATAATGAATTTAAGTTGGCAAAAGAAGATAATACAGCTACTCCTGCAGTTGCTGGTTCTGAGTTCACATTCAAAACAGCTAAGGGCAATGGTTATTTATTGTCTACAGGTGATAAGATTGTGGTATTGGATGTTAATACTGGTAAGTTGATCTCTGCTGCAGCTTCAGCTGTAAATAACAACTATTTTGACTTGGTAGTAGAGCCATCTCCGGACTACGCTACATTGAATGCTCCTTCTCACATGTTGGTTAAATCTGCCGAGGCTGATGGTAAAGCTCTTTCCATGAATCCTAAGTCTTTGTTTGCGGAGGTTAAGTTGGCAGGTCAAGAAGAATATATCGACAGCTTGTTTGGTTTGTGGATTGATACTGCTTGTGTAAAAGATGTAACTAGACCTACTTATTACATCACAACAGGTAATGGGTTAGACTCTGCTGCTATCGCTGATGGTTACAGATATTTCTTGGTAAATCCTCAAGATTCTGTTTATTCTGCGGTTAAGGGTGATGATGATAAATATACATCTAAGACAAATGAAGGTAGCGCTTATTGGAATGCTACAGAAGGTTTGGTGAAAGCAGCTTTTGTTAAAGCTATCGTTTATGGTGAGGATTCTTTAGCTATTGTTCGTGAAAAAGCAACTGCTGTTGATACCTTGAAGACTATGTCTGTAAATCCGGCTGCAATGGCATTTGTTACAACTGCAAATAATACATTGAAGATCGAGAATAAGACAACAAAGGAGATTGCAAACGAAGATGATGCAACTAAGACTGATCGTGAAGATGTAACTTCTTATTTGAAAGTTATCAACAACGTATTAGTTTGGACGGATAATCGTGACGAGGCTCATGAGTTCGTTGCTGAGGCTACGACATTACACCCGACATCCAACGATAACGTTGAAGAAGGAGCTTCTGCTATCTCTGTTATCGCTAACGATGGTACTGTAACAATCCAAGGTGCCGCTGGCAAGTCTGTTGTTATCTCTAACATCTTAGGTAAGGTGGTTGCTGAGACAGTTCTTTCATCTGATAACGCTACAATCGCTGTACCGGCAGGTATCGTAGCTGTAGCTGTAGAGGGTGAGGCTGCTGTTAAGGTGGTTGTTAAATAATTATTTTATTCGAAATGATACAGTAGAGGCGGGCACGTCCCGTCTCTATCTAAATATATTTAATTAAATAATTTCCACGCAACAAAGTATCCCGTGATGGGGGAACGTGTGGTTAATACTAAAGTAAAAAAGTTCTTCCGATAGTATTTCCGTGAGGAAGGAAACCGGATAAAAAATTGCTCCCGGCGATATTCGTATCGTCGGGACTTTTTTATGGTTCGGAAAGCTTTTACATAAATAAATGCGTATATTGCGGCAAGCTTATAATTTTAGAGTTTATGGAATATACCTTACTGATACTTCTATTACTGATCATGATTTGGATAAACTTGCGTAATAAGATATCCAAATCACAAGAGAAAACGGAGGAATTGTTGAAAGAGATCGCTGCCTTGCGTAAACGTTTGGAGAATAGTCCGGAAGTTGTGGACGAGATAAAGGAACCGGAGCCTGAGATCTTGAAAGAGCCGGAAGTTTTCGTACAACCTGAACCGGTAAGGGCGATTGTCGAACCAGCGAGAAATCTTCAACCCCGGAAGGAACGGAAGCCTGTCAATTATGAGAAATATATCGGTGAGAACTTATTCGGTAAAATCGGTATCCTGATACTCGTCTTGGGTATGGGTCTTTTCGTGAAGTATGCGATAGATAAGGAATGGATAAACGAGACCTTGCGTACGATCCTTGGCTTTGGGATGGGTGGATTACTTCTATTCGTGGCTTGGCGTTTGAAGGATTCCTATCGTACTTTTAGCTCTTTGTTGGCGGGAGGCGCTTTTGCGATCTTCTATGTAACGGTGGCGATCGCCTATCATTATTACGGGCTGTTTAGCCAAACGGTCGCTTTTATTCTGCTTGTGCTGTTTACCGGATTTATGTCGTCTTTATCTATACTCTATAATCGTAGGGAACTGGCGATTATCGCTTTGGTGGGTGGATTTATCGCTCCATTCTTAGTGGGTAGCGGAGATGGAAGTTATTGGGTGCTGTTTACCTATGTCATGATCTTGGACCTAGGAATGTTCGGGCTATCTATCTATAAGAAGTGGGGGGAATTGCCTGTAATTTGTTTTGCCTTGACTTGGATCGTCTTTGCGGGTTATACGTATGCTGCGGATCTGGATTTGATGGGAAGTGTCCAATTAACACATTTACTTATTTTCTCTATTGCCTTCTATTTGATCTTCTTATTATCGGTCGCTTCCATCGTACGAATCAATATCCGGGGGATCAATCAATATTTATTAGGAGTGATCGGATTGAACAATTTTGTATTCCTGTTCTTTGCCCTTTGTCTCCTGCAGAATATGGAGCTTGAGCGGAATTGCAAAGGTCTGGTAACCCTTTTTGTTGCGGCTATTAACTTCGCTCTTTTCTTTTGGATCAAACGGAAAGGGGAACCTTTCACTTTCTTGATGCATACGTTATTGGGTATCGCTCTTACGTTCGTATCGGTGACGATCCCGATCCAACTGGAAGGGACCTTTATTACCTTGTTTTGGGCTTCAGAGGTAATGATTATTCTCTGGTTCTATAGTCGTTTCCGTCTGCGGGTTTACGAGATATTCGCTTGGGTACTTCCGGTCTTGACGCTGGGCTCTTACGGAATGGATGTCTTCCACG
Organism: Parabacteroides sp. AF21-43; assembly: GCF_003635435.1. Taxonomy (NCBI): domain Bacteria; kingdom Pseudomonadati; phylum Bacteroidota; class Bacteroidia; order Bacteroidales; family Tannerellaceae; genus Parabacteroides; species Parabacteroides sp. AF21-43. The sequence continues at coordinate 83,186 of NZ_QTMG01000008.1, forward strand.
GATGTATGGAGGCTCGGTACGGAGATTCTTCCCTATTTATAAATGGCTTGTTCGCTACCGGCATTTTTACGGGGCTATCGTATTGGGTAGACGCTTGGTTGGTACGTCCGACAAGGATATCGACGAAAGGGCCTCTCTTGACGGGATGTGTCGTATTATATATAGCCTTTGTTTTCGATTTCTATTCATATGTAGATCCTTCGATCGTGTCCTTTAGCTATATCGAGACATTTACGGTGGCGGTTTTATTTGCTGCGAATGTTTTATTAGGGAAAAGCTATTTGCCTGTGTCAAGAAATGCGGGGGGATACGGACTACTCTTGGGGCTATCTTTATCCCTGTTCGGAGGAATGTCTTTGTGGGTCGGGTATGATGATCTCTTTATTCCCCGGTTCCTGCTATGGGTTTCCTTGCTTTTAATCGGGGGGCATATTTTTGTCTTGGGGCGGTACTATTATAAGTCATTTGACGCAAGAGAAAAGCGTACGCATGGGATGACCTTATATATTTGTTTGCTGTCTACGATATTACTGGCCGTGGGAACGAATAATTTGTTGAATCAGTTGGGCTTGCCGGATGAATTAAGCGCAGGCTTCTCTATCTCGTTGAGTCTTGCCGGCTTTATGCAAATGGCGGTGGGAATGCGATTGCACCTGAAGGTTGTCCGGATGATTAGTTTGGCCACTTTCTCGATCGTATTGCTAAAGTTGGTGTTGGTAGATCTGTGGCTCTTGCCTACGATCGGGAAAGTGGTCGTCTTTATAATCTTGGGAGTTATCTTATTGGTTCTCTCCTTCTTGTATCAAAAGTTGAAAACTGTCTTGTTCGATGATAGCTTATAGGATATCCACTAGTTTCTCCAGCCCCATGCTATGAGAGCCTTTGATCAAGATATGATAGCCCTTTAACGGCTGCCTCCGAAGCTCCTCCGTCATAGCCTCTGTGGTAGCGAAGGGGGAGAACTCTTTGCCTACCTTGGAGAAATGCTCGCCGCAGAGGAACACCTTGTCGAACTGGCCTTTCTTGATCTGTTCGACAACCTCCGCGTGTAATTCGTTGCTAGTTGGTCCAAGCTCGCGCATATCTCCAAGGATGATGGCTTTAGGCTGTACGGGCATGGTGATGAAATTGTCCAGAGCTACTTTCATGCTACTCGGATTCGCGTTGTAAGCATCGATAATCAATTCGTTATTATCGGTTTTCTTGAACTGAGAACGGTTATTGGTAGGCTCGTAAGCGGCGATAGCACGGCTGATACGCTCTGCCGGGATCTTGAAGAAGCGGCCTACGGCGACGGCGGCCAATACATTATCTAGGTTATAACTACCGATCATATGTGTTTCGACGGTATGCAACTTTCCTTGTTGCTTCCAATTGAACACTAAGAAAGGATCGCAACTGACTACCTGTCCGGACGCAAAAGCATCATCCCCGTTTCCATATGTGATTTGTTCGATGCCTTTGGCGATAGACTGAAGGTACTCGTTCTCTTTCTTGATAAATATCTTGCCTTTGGAGCGACGGATATAATCATATAACTCCCCTTTTGTCCGGATCACACCCTCGAAAGAACCGAAGCCTTCCAGATGGGCACGGCCTACGTTCGTGATGATGCCATAGTTTGGATGGACGATATCCACTAATTCCTTGATGTCTCCCGGATGGCTGGCGCCCATCTCGATAACCGCCATCTCATGGTCATGAGTCAATCGGAGCAAGGTCAAGGGAACGCCAATATGATTATTGAAATTACCTTCGGTATATAGCAAATTGAATTTCGTTGAGAGTACGGCAGCCAATAACTCTTTGGTCGTGGTCTTGCCATTCGTTCCGGTAATTCCGATGATCGGCAACCCCAGTACCTTGCGGTGATGGTGCGCTAATTGTTGCAAGGTCTTCAGCACGTTATCAACAAGGATCGTGCGTTCGCCTATATAATAATCGGGATTGTCTATGACGGCATAGACACAGCCGGATGCCAAGGCTTTCCCGGCATATTGATTTCCATCGAATTTATCGCCTTTTAAGGCGAAGAAGATAGAACCCTTCGGACAGTTCCGGCTATCTGTCGTTATTTGAGGGTTATGTATAAATAAATCATAGAGGTCGATAATACTCATGACTGTATCGCGTTAAATATTTATTCCTGTCTAATTCGGGGCAAATGTAGCAATTAAATAAAGAATGAAGAATCTAGAAGGAGATTTTAAGAGAGAAACCTGTATCTTTGCTGGAAATAAGGAAAGATCATGTTAGATAAAACGCTCAATATTAGAGGGACACTTACTTCTTTAGCGACACCGTTGGTGATGGGAATCTTGAATATTACTCCTGATTCTTTTTATGCGGGCAGCCGCAAACAGACCGAGACCGCTATCGAGGACCGTATCCGGGAAATCTTATCGGAGGGAGGGGATTGGATAGATATCGGTGGTTATTCATCCCGTCCGGATGCCGCTGAGGTTACGCCGGAGGAAGAGATGCGCCGTTTGGAGTTTGCCTTACATATATTAAATAAGCATTACCCGGATATCCCGGCGTCCGTAGATACGTTTCGTGCGGGGATTGCGCGTCGTTGCGTAGAGGAATATGGAGCAGCTATCATTAACGATATCTCCGGCGGTGAGTTGGATGCGGATATGTTCCAAACGGTAGCGGATTTGAAGGTGCCTTATATTATGATGCATATGCGTGGAACCCCTCAAACTATGCAGAGGCATACTGATTACCCGGATATGATGGAGGAGATCATGCTGTACTTTTCCCGGAAGGTACGCCAGCTTCGGCTTTTAGGGGTGAATGATATCATCCTCGATCCCGGCTTTGGCTTTAGTAAGACGTTGGAGCAGAATTACCAATTGATGAGCCATTTAAAGGAGTTCTCTATTTTTGAGTTGCCTTTATTAGTTGGAGTCTCCCGTAAAAGCATGATTTATAAATTACTGGGTGGAACCCCTGCGGATAGCCTGAACGGAACGACTGTATTGAATACGTACGCTCTCTTGAACGGCGCTAATATCCTTCGTGTACATGACGTGCGGGAAGCAGTGGAAGCCATTCGCGTCATAGGTCAAATGACCAACAAATAATTTTCAATTTTCAACTTTCAATTCTCAATTAACTATGTGGATGCATTTCGGTATAAAAGACTTGATTGACGTATTGCTGGTGGCTTTCTTCCTGTACCAGACCTATAAATTGATGAAAAGCTCAGGCACATTGGCTATATTCAGTGGAGTCGTATCATTCATCGTCGTATGGATCTTGATCTCGCAGGTATTGGAGATGCGGTTGATGGGGGCCATCTTGGATAAGTTTATTAGCGTAGGTTTCGTGGTTTTGGTAATCCTCTTCCAAGACGAGATCCGCCGTTTCCTGTTGGCGTTAGGTTCGCATCGGGGCTGGAAATTCCTAGGGAAACTTTTTTCCAAGCGAGGAGGCGATCCGGAGAAAGAAGGGAAGTTTGTCGCCCCTGTTGTCTTGGCTTGTATGAATATGGCCCGGAAAAAGACGGGTGCCTTGATCGTGATCCAGCAAGATATGGACTTGACGATCTATGAGCATACGGGCGAAATGTTCAACGCCGATGTAAATGCCCGCTTGATCGAGAACATCTTCTTTAAGAACAGCCCGTTGCATGATGGTGCCATGATCATAGCCGATAACCGGATCAAGGCGGCCGGTTGTATCTTGCCGGTCGCCCAGAACGCTACCCTTCCCAAGGATATGGGATTGCGCCATCGTTCCGGGTTGGGGATGTCATTGGAGACAGATGCGCTGGTTATTATTGTCTCGGAGGAGAGAGGAAAGATCTCCGTGGCCCATAAAGGTAAGTTAAGTGTGAATGTGACAGCGGAAGAACTGCAACAAATACTCTCCGGGGAGCGGGAAGTGACGAATTACTGTTAAAAGATCTGAAACTGGTATCTCTATCTGTAATTCTTTTGCCTATTTTGTAAACTCTATATTGCATTATGCCTAATTTTGTAGCCGGATTACGAGTACAATTATTAAATAATATAAAATATCTTCCGCTATGGATTTAATGCAAGACATTATTGCGCGCGCTAAAGCTGACAAGCAGCGTATTGTTCTTCCCGAAGGTACCGAGGAAAGAACTCTTAAAGCTGCCGACCGATTACTGGCCGACGGTGTAGCAGACATTATCTTAATTGGAAACCCCGCTGAGATCAAGGAGTTGGCGGCAGGTTTCGGACTGAACCACATCGGTGAGGCAACTCTTGTCGATCCGAAAAATCACGAGAAGAAAGCCGCGTATGCAGACTTGCTTTTCCAACTTCGCCAAAAGAAGGGTATGACTCCCGAGAAGGCTGCGGTTTTAGTTGAAGATCCTTTGTTCTTGGCTTGCCTGATGATTAAGTCGGGTGACGCTGACGGTGAGATCGCCGGCGCTGAGAATACGACGGGTAATGTATTGCGTCCTGCTTTGCAAATTATCAAGACGGCTCCGGGCATGAAGTGTGTTTCCGGTGCGTTCCTTATGTTCACGAAGACTCCTCAATATGGGGATGATGGTATTTTGGTATTTGCCGATTGTGCGGTTATGCCGAATCCGAACGCGGAAGAGTTGGCTAGCATCGCTGTCGCTACCGCCGCTACGGCTCGTAATATCGTAGGCGTTGAGCCTCGTGTGGCTATGTTGAGCTTCTCTACGAAGGGTAGCGCTTCTCACGAGATGGTAGACAAGGTAGTGGAGGCTACTCGCTTGGCTAAGGAGATGGCTCCGGACTTGAAGATCGACGGAGAGTTGCAGGCCGACGCGGCTTTGGTTGAGGCTGTAGGTAGCAAGAAAGCTCCGGGTAGCGAGATCGCCGGTAAAGCGAATGTTTTGGTATTCCCGACTTTGGAGGTGGGTAATATCGCTTATAAGCTGGTTCAACGTTTGGGTGGCGCTGAGGCTGTCGGTCCTATCCTTCAAGGTATGGCCGCTCCGGTGAACGACTTGTCTCGCGGTTGTTCCGTAGACGATATTTATAAGATGGTAGCGATCGCTTGTAATCAATCCATCGGTTTGAGATCCGCAAAATAATAGATAATCCTAACGACTTAATAATATGAAGATTCTAGTATTGAACTGCGGTAGTAGTTCTATCAAATATAAGTTATTCGATATGACCTCCGGTGAGGTTATGGCTCAAGGTGGTATCGAGAAAATCGGTTTGCCGGGCGCGTTCCTGAAATTGACGGATAAGGAGGGCAAGAAGGTGGTTATCGAGAGAGAGATTCCCGGCCATCAACAAGGCATCGAGTTTATCTTGAGCGTATTGACCGACGCAACTTATGGTTGTATCAAGGACTATAAGGAGATCGACGCTGTTGGTCATCGTTTGGTACATGGTGGCGAGGAGTTCGCTTCTAGCGTATTGATCAATCAGGATGTAATCAATAAGGTAATCGAGTGCTCTGATCTGGCTCCGCTTCATAACCCGGCTAACTTGAAGGGTGTTCGGGCGATGGAGGCTTTGATCCCGGGTATTCCTCAAGTAGCGGTGTTTGATACGGCTTTCCACCAGACCATGCCGGATTATGCGTATATGTACGGTTTGCCTTACGAGATGTACAAGAAATATGGCGTACGTCGTTATGGCTTCCACGGAACCAGTCATCGATATGTATCCCGTCGTGCTTGTGAGATCTTAGGTGTTCCTTATGAGGATCAGAAGATTATCACGGCTCACGTAGGTAACGGTGGTTCTATTACCGCCATCAAGAATGGTAAGAGCGTGGATACTTCCATGGGCTTGACTCCGGTTGAGGGTCTGTTGATGGGTACTCGTTGCGGCGACGTGGATGCGGGTGCTTTGTCTTTCATCATGGATAAGGAAGGCATGGATGGTGCCGGCCTTTCCGACTTGATCAATAAGAGAAGTGGTGTTGCCGGTCTTTCCGGTATCTCTTCCGATATGCGTGAGATCGAGGCTGCCGTAGCTGCCGGAAATCCGCGTGCGATCATGACCTTGAACGTATATAACTACCGCATCAAGAAATATATCGGCGCTTATGCCGCCGCTATGGGTGGTTGCGATATCTTGGTTTGGACCGGTGGTGTCGGTGAGAACCAATGGGCGACCCGTCGTGCGGTTTGCGAGAACATGGAATACATGGGCATGAAGATCGATGTTGAGAAGAACGAGGGCATGCGTGGCGAGGAGATGGTAATCAGCACTCCGGACAGTAAGGTGACTATCATCGTCGTTCCTACGGATGAGGAATTCATGATCGCTGCCGATACCTTGGAGATCTTAGATAAAAAGTAACCAGTAACGTTTCATATAATTTTAGCTAATCCTCGCAGCTTACAAAACACGGGATTAGTGTTTAGATCGCCCCGACACCGGTTGGGGCGATCTTTTTTATGCGAATATCGGATTATTCGTTACTTTTGCGGAATTACATATTAAATATATACAAAACATGGCTCAATACAAACGTATCTTATTAAAATTAAGCGGTGAGTCGCTGATGGGTGGTAAACAATATGGGATCGATGAGGTTCGCTTGAATGAATATGCGGCACAGATCAAGGAGATCGCCGAGATGGGTGTACAGATCGGTATCGTGATCGGTGGCGGTAATATTTTCCGCGGGTTGAGCGGCGCTTCCAAAGGTTTCGATCGGGTAAAAGGAGACCAGATGGGTATGCTGGCAACGGTGATCAATAGCTTGGCGCTTAGCTCCGCTTTGGTCGCTCAAGGCGTGAAGGCGAAGGTACTGACGGCTATCCGTATGGAACCGATCGGCGAGTTCTATAATAAATGGCGTGCGATCGAGTTGCTGGAACAAGGCAACGTGGTAATCATGTCTGGCGGTACGGGTAATCCGTTCTTTACTACGGATACCGGATCTTCTTTGAGAGGCATCGAGATCGAGGCGGATGTCATGCTGAAAGGTACCCGTGTGGACGGTATTTACACCGCTGATCCGGAGAAAGATCCTACGGCTACCAAGTTCTCCGATATTACGTATGATGAGATCTATACCCGGGGCCTGAAGGTAATGGACTTGACCGCTACCACGATGTGTAAAGAGAACAACCTCCCGATCATCGTATTCGATATGGATACCAACGGCAACTTGAAGAAAGTGATGAGCGGAGAGAATATCGGGACACTGGTGCATAATTAGTGCCATTAACCGATGACACGGCAGTGCCATGCTGATGGCATAGTTGTGCCACAGGTTATGGCACAGCTATGCCATCCGTATGGCACTGTCGTGCCACAGGCATGGCAAGGTTGTGCCAGCCCTGTGGCAAATACGTTAGACCTTTATTCTTGTATATGAAGCATCCCTTTTTACTAGTATGGTTAACCTTGATCGTATTGTGTGGTTGCACGAGCTCGGGGAAACAGAAGAGGCACGTTATCGGCCTCTCCCAATGTATGTTGGACGATGCTTGGCGGGAAGCTATGATTAACGATATGCGTATCGAAGCCTCTAACTATGATGATGTGGAAATTATTATAAAGGACGCGCAAAACAATAACGAGACACAAATACAACAAATACGAGACTTGATCCGCCAAAAGGTGGATGTCTTGATCATCTCCCCCTATCAATCCGAGCCGATCACGGCAGTTGCCGAGGAAGCGTACCGTGCCGGAATCCCGACGATCATTACAGATCGCAAGGTAAATACCGATCAATACACCTCTTTTGTCGGGGCGAACAATTATGAGATCGGACTAGCGGCAGGCAATTACGCCGCCCATTATCTTCCCCCGAACGCTATTATCTTAGAGATATGGGGACTCACGCAAACCTCCCCGGCGCAAGAGCGACATAAAGGTTTTGTCGATGCCTTGCGAGAAAGGGAGGATCTTTCTTTCCGTAAGATAGAAGGACAATGGCTGGTCGATACCGCCCGGATGGAGCTTCGGAAGTTAGAGCATCCCGAGCAGATAGATTTCGTTTACGCCCATAACGACATGATGGCCATAGCCGCCCGGGAATACTTTATGGCATGGGATTCCATCCGAGGACGGGATTTGCGGATTATCGGCGTGGATGCTGTGGCGGGTGCCGGTCTGGAAGCCGTGGAAGATGGACGGATCAACGCCTCTTTCCTCTATCCGACAGGAGGGGAGCAAGTGATTCGCACGGCTATGCGTATCATTCAAGGGGAGCCGGTGGATAAGTTTATCCCTCTTCGTACGGCTCCGGTAGATCATCAGTCTGCCCGCACCTTATTGTTGCAAGCGGACCAACTCCAGAAATATAAGCAACGTATCGAGGCGCAGCGTTCCCGCATCGACGGTTTGTCCGACCGGTTTTATTTCCTGCGAAACTCTTTAGGGGTGATCTCCTTATTGATGATCGGTTTTATCGCCCTTTCCATTTACGCCTTTTACATAAACCGGAAGATGAGGCAGGCGAATCGTAAGCTAATCTCCTTGAACGCGGAGATGAAAGAGGTGACGGCGCAGAAACTCCAATTCTTTACGAATGTCTCCCACGAGGTACGTACGCCCTTGACCTTGATTCTCGCCCCTTTGGATCGCTTGATTGTCTCGTTGCGGGAATCTCCTTACGCCTCGGATCTAGGACTGATCCAGAAGAACGCCAACCGTTTGTTGCGTGTGATCAACCAAATATTGGATTTCCGGAAGGTGGAAGGCAAGCAAGAGAAACTAGCGGTACGGGAAATCGATTTGGTTCCTTTCGTTGGCGAGATCAAATCTTATTTTGACAGTATGGCCTCGGTACGTGCGATCTCCTATACGTTCACTTCTTCGATAAAACAATGTACGCTATGGATCGATCCGGACTTATTGGAGAAGGTATTTTTCAATCTTCTCTCGAACGCTTTTAAGTTTACGCCGGAGGGAGGTAGCGTGCGGATAGAGCTGACGGAAGAGGGAGGCCGGGTCTTTATACGGGTTATCGATACGGGAAGTGGCATCCGTCCCGCTAACCTTCCGCATCTGTTTGACCGTTTCTATACGGAGGATCGGTCGATGGGAACCGGGATCGGATTACATTTGGTAAAGGAGTATATAGATATGCACGGAGGGGAGACCCGTGTGGAGAGCGAGCCGGGACAAAGGACTACCTTTACGGTCTGCCTACGGAAAGGAAAGGCGCATTTCGAGGATAGCGACCTGATGGAAACGCCCGTATCCCATCAAGCCTACGAAGCCTCCCGGTTGGACGACTCGGAAACCAAGGAGATGCTTTCCAAGACCTATCCTTATACGATACTGATCACCGAGGATGACGATGAGGTCCGCGGCTTTTTGGAACGTGAGCTTAGCCTTCATTTCAAGATCCGGACGGTCGCGAACGGGAAAGATGCCTTGCGGGTATTGGAAGAGGAGGAGATATCATTGGTAGTAAGCGATGTGATGATGCCGGAGATGAATGGTTTCGAACTTTGCCGGACGATCAAGTCGCAACTTCCCTTTAGCCATATCTCGGTGATCTTATTGACCGCCTTGACCGATGAGCGTCAACGGATTTTCGGAATAACCGGCGGGGCGGACGATTATATACAGAAGCCTTTCCATACGGATTACGTGAAGATCAAGATTATCCACCTATTGCAAGAACGCCAGAAGTTACGGGAACGTTTGTTGGAGAAGCTGCGGGATAATAAGCTCCTTCTGTCCGAGCCGGAAAAGGTGGAGAGTATCGATGATACCTTCTTGCGTAAGTTCGCGGAACAGATCGAGGCGGTTTATGCGGACCCCGAATATAATGTGGAGAAACTAAGCGAGACCTTGGGATTATCCCGGGGGCACCTTCACCGGAAGATCAAGGAGCTGACCGGAACCGCACCCGTCGAGTTCTTGCGTACCTATCGCTTGAATAAGGCGACCCAGTTGTTGAGGCAGAACGCGTATACGGTGAGTGAGGTCGCTTACCGAACCGGTTTCTCCTCGCCCGCTTACTTCTCTAAATGTTTCAAGGCGGTCTACGGGGTTACGCCTACCGAGTATCAATAACATTTGTACGATCTTTATCACAAATGTCATATCTCCCCATCTTTAGGGGATAAGTGCTTTTCTATCCGGAAGAATCCTATTAATTTTGGCGGAGAATCAAACTGTATTATCCTTTAATCCGTTCGTTTATGAAACAACAAACAAAGAGACTTCTTAAGAGTTTATGTATGGCTGTCGGTGTCGTTTTATTAAGTGCTGTCGATCCGTTGGCCGGATATGCGACAGAACGTACTATAGATATAAAGCATCTGGGCGAAGGACAAAGCATTGTCCGTGTGGATGCGCAAGCCAAGTATTTGTTGCTTCCGGTCGAGGAGTCCTCGCCGGAATCCAAGTTATATATGATTGTCGATAATGACGTGGTACGGACTTTCAATGTTCGTTTGGCGGTGAATAAGGTGGATTATTTCGTTCCGGTAGATCTCTCGGGGTATGCGGATAAGCATATCTCCTTCAACTTCCAGCTTGCCCCGGAATCGGCTCTTTGCTGGAAAGAGATGAAGCTATCCGATCAGTTTGATTCGTCTAACCGGGAGAAATTCCGTCCGGCCTATCATTTCTCGCCGGCTTGGGGATGGATGAATGATCCGAACGGCATGGTATACAAGGATGGTGAGTATCATTTGTTCTATCAATACAATCCGTATGGCTCGATGTGGGGGAATATGCACTGGGGGCATGCGATCAGCAAGGACTTGATTCATTGGGAGCATCAACCGGTGGCGATCGCTCCGGATGCCTTGGGTACGATCTTCAGCGGTAGCTGTGTGGTGGATAAGGATAATACCGCCGGTTTTGGCGCTGGCGCTATCGTGGCTTTCTATACCTCGGCCAGCGACCGGCAAGTGCAGAGTATGGCCTATAGCTTGGACAACGGCCGGACGTTCAAGAAATATGACCGGAATCCGATCCTTACTTCTACGCAACGTGATTTCCGTGACCCGAAAGTTTTCTGGCATAAGGAATCCAATAAATGGATCATGGTACTCGCCGTAGGGCAGGAGATGCAACTCTATTCTTCTCCCAATTTGAAGGACTGGACGTATGAGAGCAGTTTCGGGGAAGGACAAGGAGCGCATGCGGGCGTTTGGGAATGCCCGGACTTGATCGAGCTTCCGGTGAAGGGTACGGAATTGAAGAAGTGGGTCTTGATCTGTAATATCAATCCCGGCGGTCCGTTTGGCGGCTCCGCTACCCAATATTTCGTAGGTACGTTCGATGGGAAACAGTTCGTGAATGAATCTCCGACCTTGACCAAATGGATGGATTACGGCAAGGATCATTACGCTACGGTAACTTGGAGTAACGCTCCGGAGGACCGGAAGATCGCCTTGGCTTGGATGAGCAATTGGGAGTACGCGAATAACGTGCCGACCTCGCAATACCGGAGCGCGAACTCGGTTCCTCGCGACTTGGTTCTTTATACGAAAAACGGGCAGACGTACTTGAGCAGCACCCCGTCTCCCGAGGTGTTGAAGTTGAGAGGGAAAGCCCAGAAGAAAGGTTCCTTCAAGGTAGACCGTTCCCATGAGGTCAATCCGATACTTTCCGATCATATGGGAACCTATGAGATCGAGATCAAGTTTAAGAATAACGGAGCCGATATCATGAGTTTCCAATTGTTTAACTCGAAAGGTGAGGAAGTGGAGATGCATTATAATCTTCTGGATAATACGTTCACGATGGATCGCCGTAACAGCGGGGCTACGGATTTTAGCAAGACATTCGCCACGGCTACCTCGGCCCCGATCTCCGCCGCTAAGGAATATACCTTACGTTTGTTGGTAGACAATTGTAGCATAGAGGCCTTCGACGGGAATGGAGAGTTTGTCATGACCAACCTAGTCTTCCCGGAAGAGCCGTATAATCGCATTAGTTTCAATGCGAAGGGAGGAGCGTTTACGGTTACGTCATTAACCATTTATCCCTTCAAATAATTAAAAACAAAATATATCATGGAAAAGAGTAAACCTGTAGTAGTAGGCATTGGTGAATTATTGTGGGATGTTTTCCCGGAAGTGAAGAAAGCCGGTGGAGCGCCGATTAATTTTGTGTATCACGCTACCCAATTAGGAGCGGAAGGTTACGCGATCAGTGCCGTGGGCAACGACGTGTTCGGAACCGAGATTATTCAGGAATTGGATAAGAACGGTATCGATAGTAATTATATCAGTACGGTGGAATATCCGACCGGAAGCGTGATGGTAGAGCTAAAGAACGGCATCCCTTCCTATACGATCATCGAAGGTGTGGCATGGGATCATATCCCTCTTACCCAAGCGTCTATCGACCTGATGAAACGTGCGGACGCCGTATGCTTCGGAACATTGGCGCAACGTGCCGCGGAATCTCGTGAGACGCTTCGTACCTTGCTTTCTTATATGCCTAGTCATGCCTTGCGCTTTTTCGATATCAATATCCGTCAGCATTTCTATTCGAAGGAGCTGATCGAATCGTTGCTCGAATTGGCGAACGTATTCAAGATCAATGATGAGGAATTGGAAATGCTTCGCCCGATGTTTGGTCTGGAAGGCACGATAGAGGATATGTGTCGCTGGTTCATGAAGAAATATGGTTTGCGCTATTTGGTACTTACGGCCGGGGCGGAGTATAGTACGATCTTTTCCGAGGAGGAGGTCTCTACGATTCCTACCCCGAAGGTACAGGTGGTAGATACGGTAGGCGCCGGCGATTCTTTCTCCGGGGCGTTTATTTCATCGATCTTAACCGGAAAACCTTTACGTGAGGCACATGAGAAAGCGGTAACAGTAGCCGCTTATGTTTGTACGCAGAGTGGCGCATGGCCTGCTTACCCTAAAGATTTATAAGCCATGAGCGAGAAGACTTCATCCTTGAAATTGATTCCCGTGATGTTGGCGTTCTTCGCCATGGGATTCGTGGACTTAGTGGGAATCGCCTCTAATTACCTGAAAGCGGATTTAGGCTTGAGTGATTCGGAGGCGAATATCTTCCCGTCGCTCGTGTTCTTCTGGTTCTTGATCTTCTCCGTCCCGACGGGAATGTTGATGAACCGTATCGGGCGGAAAAAGACCGTGCTATTGAGCTTGATTGTGACCTTCCTTTCGCTAATGATCCCGATCTTCGACGACGCGTATATGGTCATGTTGATATCCTTCTCCCTGTTGGGTATCGGCAACGCTTTGATGCAGACTTCCTTGAACCCGTTATTATCGAATATCGTAAGCGGGGATAAACTAGCTAGTTCTTTGACATTCGGTCAGTTCGTGAAGGCGATCGCCTCCTTCTTGGCGCCTTATATCGCTATGTGGGGGGCTACCCAAGCGATACCGTCGATGGGACTCGGTTGGCGTGTCTTGTTTCCGGTCTATATGGTGATCGCCGTGATCGCTATCCTGCTATTGGGAGCTACCACTATCCATGAGACCAAAGAGGAGGGGCGGCCCTCCACCTTTGGCGAATGTCTGGCTTTGCTGGGCAAGCCTTTTATCCTGCTTTGCTTTATCGGTATCATGTGCCATGTGGGGATCGATGTAGGGACGAATACGACCGCCCCGAAGATCTTGATGGAACGTCTAGGCATGACATTGGCCGACGCAGGCTTCGCCACGAGCCTGTATTTCATCTTCCGTACGGCGGGATGCTTCTCCGGGGCTTTTATCTTGCGAAAAGTCTCTCCGAAAGGATTCTTTGCCTTTAGTGTTTTCTTGATGTTATTGGCGATGATCGGTCTGCTGTTCTTCCATTCGAAAGAGATCATCTATGCTTGTATCGCCTTGATCGGCTTTGGAAACTCGAACGTCTTCTCCATTATTTTCGCCCAAGCCCTGCTTTCTATGCCGAATAAGCAGAATGAGGTGTCCGGTTTGATGATTATGGGACTGTTTGGCGGCACGATCTTCCCGATCTTTATGGGCGTGGCATCCGATATGTTGGCTTCTCAAGTAGGGGCGGTGCTGGTGTTGTGCGTGGGTGTAGCCTACTTACTATTCTTTACGTCTAAGTTAAGTAAACAGTGAAGGTGATAAGCTTTTATACGGTACTATAAATCTTTTGTTAGGGAGTATTTTAATTATATGTTTGCGAAGTTGGAAATCTTTATTACTTTTGTTAATTAAAAGATTCGCAAACAAAAAACGTATATTTATGATAGATACGAAACAATTGATCAAAGCAGGGGAAGAGAAGATGACGTTCGCCATTGAGTATCTGGACGAGCAATTGTCTCACATTCGGGCTGGTAAGGCTAATCCGAAAATCCTCGATTGTGTGAAGGTAATGTATTATGGGGCGCCTGTTCCTCTTACTAACGTGGCTACGGTGACGGTTCCGGACGCACGGACTATCATGATCACTCCGTGGGAGAAGAAGATCATCCGCGATATTGAGAAAGGTATTCTGGATTCTGAGTTAGGTATCACGCCGGAGAATAACGGTGAGGTGATCCGCTTAGGTATTCCTCCGTTGACTGAGGAGCGTCGCCGTCAATTGGTGAAACAATGTAAGCAGGAGGCGGAGAATGCGAAGATCAGCGTTCGTAACGCTCGTCGTGACGCTATTGAGGCTTTGAAGAAAAGCATCAAGTCTGATGGGGTTCCCGAGGACGTAGAGAAAGACGCCGAGGCAGAGGTTCAGAAAATCCATGATAAGTTTATCAAAAAGATCGATGAGCTTTACGCCGCTAAAGAAAAAGAAGTAATGACCGTTTAAATAATTGAAAGTTGAAACTTGAGAATTGAGAATTAAGGAACCCCATTGAGTCCTTATTCCAATTCTCAATTTTCAATTCTCAATTTTCAATTCTCATGAGGGGACTGGTAATAAAAAACACAGGTAGTTGGTATACGGTCCGTACGGAAGACGGGCGAGATATAGAGAGTAAGATCAAGGGTAACTTTCGTCTGAAAGACATAAAGAGTACCAATCCGGTCGCGGTAGGAGACCGTGTCGTAATCGATATTAATAAAGAAGGAACCGCTTTTATTACAGAGATCGAGGAGCGTAAGAATTATATCATCCGTCGTGCCTCTAACTTATCGAAGCAATCGCATATTATCGCCGCGAATTTGGATCAGGCGATGCTGATCGTTACGGTGAATTATCCTATAACAACAACGATATTTATCGATCGCTTCTTGGCGACCGCCGAGGCTTATCGTGTCCCCGTTAAATTAGTTTTCAATAAGATTGATCGTTATAATAATGAGGATCAAAGGGCGTTGGAGTGTTTAATCGAGTTGTATACCTCGATTGGCTATCCCTGTTCGACGCTATGTGCCCGGACCGAGGAAGGTTTGGATGCCTTGAAAGCGGATCTAAAAGATAAGATTACGCTTTTGTCCGGCCATTCGGGTGTCGGAAAATCCACGATTATCAATAAACTGGTGCCGGGGGTGAATCTCCGTACCGGTGATATCTCCGAATATCATAACAAAGGAATGCATACGACCACCTTTTCCGAGATGATTTCTCTTCCCGGGGGAGGCTATTTGATCGATACTCCGGGTATCAAAGGATTTGGAACGATCGAGATGGCGGACGCTGAGATCTCCCATTATTTCCGGGAGTTGTTTAAATACTCGGAAGAATGCCGTTTCAATAACTGCACGCACCGTCATGAACCGGGCTGCGCCGTCATTCAAGCCGTTAACGATGGGCTAATCAGTGAGTCCCGCTATAAAAGCTATCTAAGTATCTTGGATGATCGCATGGAAAGCAAGTACCGGGAAGAATTCTAACACTTTATTACAACATCAAACGGCCGGCAGGCTCATACCGGTGATTTTCCGGTATAGATCGAGCGCATATACATCGGTCATGCCGGAGATATAATCGAGTACGCATTGTATCTTGCCATATGTAGTAGGAGCTTTCGTGTCGTATTGCTCCGGTATCCGTTGTAAGAGCAGCTTGCTGTAAGCATGCTCTTGGTTCATCACGGCCTCGGTCAAGCTGTCGATCAGATGGCTGAAAATATGATAACCGGCTAATTCAATGTCGAGCACTTCTTTTGCCTTATATATTTTCTTGTATGCTGTAGCCGAGCAATTAGCGTAAGCCTGCTTGGCTTGATCGCATATGTTACTGATTAACGGAGTGCTGTAGGTACCATTGAGGATGCTTTCCTCGTTCTCTAAAAAGACACGGGAACATTCATCTACTAATAGCCCGATAATACAAGAACGCAGATAGGCGATTTGCTCATTGGTATCGTCTACCATATGCATGACCTTGCGGATATGCTCCAACCGCTCTCCTTCGAAAAATCCCAATAATAGTTGTATGGCCTCTTCGGTGGTCAGGATATGTAGTTTGCAAGCATCTTCTATATCCATAATTTGATAGCAGATATCGTCTGCCGCCTCTACTAAGTAAACTAACGGGTAACGAAGAAATTTGTCCGGGGCTTCCGGGCTATGTCCGATCCCTAGCTCTTGGGCGATTTGCAGATAGCTTCCCTCCTCCGATTGGAAAAAGCCGAATTTCCCTTTCTTTCCTGAATAGATGGATGCGTAAGGATATTTGATGATAGAGGCTAATGTGCTATATGTTAAGGCAAATCCCCCTTTTCTGCGTCCAATGAACTGATGGGTCAGCAACCGCATGGCGTTTGCGTTACCTTCAAAATGGACGAAGTCTTCCCAGCGTCCCCGTTCCTTCCGTACTTTCTCTTCTAGTTTTCGCCCATTCCCTTCGGAGAAGTAAGCGGAGATCGCTCTCTCTCCGGAATGCCCGAATGGAGGGTTTCCCATATCATGGGCAAGGCAAGCGGCTGATACGATGGAACCTATCTCCGGGAAGTTGATACTGCCATCCGGATATTTTTGCATAAGTCCTTTCGCTACGTTATTACCCAATGAACGTCCTACGCATGATACTTCCAGACTATGTGTAAGTCGGTTATGTACAAAGATACTTCCCGGAAGGGGGAACACCTGTGTCTTGTTTTGTAGTCTTCGAAAAGGGGATGAGAAAATCAAACGGTCATAGTCACGTTGGAAATCAGTTCTCTCATGTTTCCGCTCGTGATACTCTTCCATCCCGAAACGCTTGCCGGATAATAGCTGGGTCCAGTTCATAGTCAATACATTAATATATATATCGCAAATGTAGAGATAATCTGTGCAAATCATTGAATATTTGTGGAAGAAATTAGAGTTAATGGTTAATTTCCTGACTGAGTTGTTTTCGAAGCTTGTAAATAGAGCTGTAATTTTATTCCAAGATGATAGTCAGATAGCGATTGGATGTTATAGGAGGAAGAAGATAATGAAGGAAAATTATGTTAATTGAAATTTGTTGTTAGTTTCATTAGAACTAAATCAAATTAACATATTTAATTTATTGAGGCATGATGAAAATTTGACTATGTGTTATCGCAAACACCTGAAAAAGTGAGGAACATACTGATTTTTGTTACGTTTTAACTTGTATGTATAGTTATTATATATATATTTGTCTGTCAAAATATGAAAAACGACTTAGTTCTAATGATACTACGTTGTTATTATTATTTAAAATAGAACCGTTTGATTTTAAATAGAAAGAGATTTCCGTATGAGCATAATAATAACTTTAAACAAAAAAGAGTAAATGCCTATGCACTAAAAAAGAAAGAAAAGAGAGCCCGATCTCTCTAAAAAGAGTATGAAAATTAAAAAAGCACAAATGTAGAATCACTTAAATCAAAAACGATTTTTCATGAGAAAGTCATTTATCTTATTATTGGCGTTTTTTCTGTGTGTTACAGGATATGCACAGAAACTAACGATTAGTGGTGTCGTCATTGACAAGGATCTAAATGAGCCACTAACAGGAGTGAACGTGTTAGTAAAAGGTACGACAACCGGTACCATTACTGACTTTGATGGAAAATATACCTTGGAGGCTGACGCAAACTCTATTTTGGTATTCTCTTATTTAAGTATGAAAACGATTGAGGAGCCTGTAAATGGCCGTACGAAAATCGATGTTACGATGGTTTCAGACGCAGAGGCTTTGGATGAGGTTGTCGTAACGGCGATGGGTATCAAACGTGAATCAAAGACTTTGACTTATTCCGCACAAACGGTAGGCGGTAAGGACTTGAACGAGATTAAGAATGTGAATATGATCAACTCTTTACAAGGAAAGAGCGCTGGTTTGCAGATTACCCCGAACTCTACGGGTGCGGGTGGTTCTTCCAAGATCTTGTTCCGTGGTAATAAATCTATTAGTGGTAATAATCAGCCGTTGATCGTTGTGGATGGTGTTCCTATGATGATGAATGTCTCGGATTCACAGATTGATGGATCTTATGGTGGTGGTCGTGACGGTGGTGATGCCATGTCTACTATCAACCCGGACGATATCGCTCAGATTACCTTGTTGAAAGGTGCTTCCGCCGCTGCTTTGTATGGTGCGGTCGCTGCCAACGGTGCCATTATGGTTACGACTAAGTCATCGCAGTCTGGAAAAGTCGCTATAAATGTATCTAGCAATACGACGGTTGAGACTCCGATGGTGTTACCGAAGTTCCAGAATTCTTATGGCGTAAGTAACCAAGGAACGTTTAGCTGGGGCGATAAGCTTGCTTCTGCTTCTCCAAACTATGCGAAGGATTATTATAATCTTGGCTATACGACCAACAACTCTATCTCGTTGGCTGGTGGTAATGATAATATCTCATCTTATTTTTCTTATGCGAATGTATCTTCTAATGGTATTGTTCCGGAGAATACATATATGAGCCATAACTTGCTAGCGAAGGTTGGCTTTAACCTATGGACAAAACTTCATGTAGACGTGTCCGCTCGTTATAATAATCAGCATATCGAGAACCAGCCGACTGCCGGTTATGTGGGTAATCCTACTTTGGGCGCTTACTTGTTTCCAAGAGGAGAGGACTGGGATTATTATAAGAGTAACTATGAGGTGTACGATGGGACAAGAAATATAAATGTACACAATTGGACAAATACCGCTCAAGAGCAGTTCTCCAATCCATACTGGATGTTGAATCGCCAAAAACCGGTTTCTTATCGTAATCGCTATGAGTTTGGCGGTAGTGTCAAGTATGACATAATGGAAGGTCTTTCCGTTACAGGTCGCCTGCGCTATGAACGTGGTGATGAGACATGGAACTTGAATGAATATGCGTCTAGTACGGCAGGCCGTAACTTGCTGGGTACGATGAAAGACACACGCGTGAATAGCGAGCAGACTTATGGTGACTTGTTGGCCCAATATAATAAGACTTGGGAGGATACTTATTCTTTGTCTGTAACTGCAGGTGGAAGCTACCAAAAGACAAAAAGTTCTTCTTTAGAATTGATCGGTTGGGGTGATTCTCAGTTCTCTGTTAACGATGCGGGCGTGATTACAAGTGGTGCTTACTATCCTAATATCTTCTCTCCGGCTAACTATTATAAATTACAGACTACAAAGACTTTGGCCGAGAAACGTTTGAATTCAGTGTTTGCTACTGCCCAATTTGGTTATAAGGAAGGTCTGTTTATCGATGTTAGTGCCCGTAACGACTGGTCCTCAACATTGGCGTTTACAGATGGTGTTTCATTCTTCTATCCGTCTGTTGGAGCAAGTGTTTTGTTGGATAGATTTATTGATTTCGGCAAGAACGTGGATTTATTCAAGTTACGTGCTTCTTATTCTATTGTAGGTAACGATGTGCCTATCGGTGTGACCAACGAGCGTTATACATTAGGAGATCAAGGAGCGTTGAATCCGCCGGAAAAATCATCTTTCCGTACGTTGAAACCAGAAAAGACAAATTCGTTGGAAGTCGGCTTTGATGGTACATTCTTCCAGAATCGTTTCAACGTAAATTTGACCTATTATAAGACAAATACCAAGAATCAATATTTTGACATCTCCGCTCCATGGGAAACTGGTTTGAAGAGCCGTTATATTAATGCTGGTAACGTACAGAATCAAGGTTTCGAGGTTAGTCTAGGTTGGTATAATCAATTTACGGATAATTTCAGCTGGAGCACGAACTTTAACTTCTCTTACAATAATAACAAGATTATAGAGTTGGCCGACGAGCTTTCCGAGTGGAACCTGACAAGTTATTGTACAGGTGCCAAAGTGCTCTTGAAAGAAGGTGGGCATTTCGGAGACCTTTATGTTCGCGACTTACAACGTGATGATAACGGAAAGCCTATTGTCTCTGATACCGGTGCCCCTGTATTAGCTGGATCCGATAATAAAGATCTTGTTTATGCGGGCGATATGAATGCGAAAGTGAACATGGGTTGGACTAATACCTTCCACTATAAAGATTTCACGTTGTCATTCTTAATCGATGCGAAGGTTGGCGGTAAGGTCTTGTCGATGACTGAGGCTACCATGGATGGTTGGGGCGTTTCCGAACGTTCTGGTTTGGCTCGTGACGCAGGTTTTGTAGAGGTCGATGGAGTACAATTTGACCCGCAATTGTATTATTCAACTACCGGTGGTACAAGCTACAACTCTAATATCTTGACTTCCCAGTACGTATATGACGCAACTAATGTTCGTTTGCGTGAGTTATCATTTGGTTATACCTTCCGCAACTTGTTTGGCGCAGGTAAAAACTTGACCGCTTCTATCATTGGACGTAACTTGTTCTTCTTCTATAAGGATGCTCCGATGGATCCGGATGTAGCTGCTGGAACGGGTAATGGCTGGCAGGGTATCGATATGTTTGCGTTGCCGACAACCCGTAGCTTTGGTTTGAACTTAAAACTTAATTTCTAAATCTTACAGGTATTACTTATGAAACTAAATAGAATTCTAAAATATGCGGCTGTATCAGCTTTAGCTTTTAGCACAGGATTAACAACCGTGAGCTGTACAGACGATTTTGAGACATTGAATACCGATCAGTATGAGGTAGACCCGAACACTCTTCCTTTCTCTGCGCAGTTTAAAGAACCGCTGTCTTATGTATATGCTCCGCAACAGAACTTGTTCCAGTACTGCTTTAGTTTGAACGTAGACTTGTTTAGCGGTTATTTCATGACACCACATAATTTCAATGGTTCCGGTAACGTGGATTATGCGTTGAATCGTAGTTTTTGTGGAGGTATGTACGAGAATGTTTATTTGCACATATTCAATAATACACGTCGTTTGATCGCCTCTTGTGACGAACAAGGATTGACAGACTATGCGGGAATGATGCGTGTTGTTCAGGCTTATGCGGTCCAGATGTTGACGGATGTTTACGGCCCGGTAGCTTATACGTCTTGCATCGAAGATCCGACAAATGGTGCTTCGTTCTCTTATGATACACAGCAGAGCATTTATAACTCCATTTTCGAATTGTTAGATAAAGCGCTTCAAGATTTCCAGAGTCCGAAATCCACATTGGAGGAGAGACAGTCATTCGACTATTGGTGTAATGGCGATTTGGATATGTGGATTCAAGTAGCCAATCAATTAAAGCTACGTGCAGCCTTGCGTATCGTGAAGGCCGACCCGACTTTAGCTAAACAAAAAGCTGAAGAGGCTGCCAAGGGCGCTATCTTAAAGCAGGATGTATTGATCAATAAGAGTTTGAGTAATGAGCAAACTCGTATGTTCGAATGGGGAGATAGTGGCATGAACGCTAACTTAACCACGATACTGGAAGGATTCCAAGATCCTCGCTTACCGCTGTATATGACGAAGAACCAAGCTGATGTTGAATGTGAGGATGGGAAGACGATTGCATCCGGTACTCAATATTTAGGTATTCGTGGCGGCTGTGACTTGCCTGCTAAACCGAATCAATGGGGTAACTTCTCGAAGATCGTTTGTTCTTATACAACAGCTTTACCGGTAATGATGGCAGCCGAAGGTTATTTCTTGCGTGCGGAAGGT
Source organism: Parabacteroides sp. AF21-43 (assembly GCF_003635435.1). Classification (NCBI taxonomy): domain Bacteria; kingdom Pseudomonadati; phylum Bacteroidota; class Bacteroidia; order Bacteroidales; family Tannerellaceae; genus Parabacteroides; species Parabacteroides sp. AF21-43. The sequence continues at coordinate 104,974 of NZ_QTMG01000008.1, forward strand.
GCGTTGCGTGGTTGGAGTAACATGGGAGGTACGGCGAAGGAACTGTATGAGCAAGGTATCCGTGTTTCTATTAAGAATCAGTTGGCTTATAAGGGAAGTCTGGCCGGAGTAAGTTCAATTTCAGAAACAGAGATCGATGCCTATATCAGTGGCACGACAACACAAAAGGACTTCGTCGACCCGGTTAATGGTCAAAACAGCATCAAGGCTCAGAATGATATTACGGTTAAGTGGGATGAGAGTGCGACTAATGAGAAGAAATTACAACGTATTATCACACAGAAATGGATTGCGAACTTCCCGTTGTCTTGCGAGGCTTGGGCGGAATTTCGTCGTACAGGTTATCCGAAATTATTCCCGAACCGCGTGAATAAGAGTAATGGGGATATTGATACGAATGAACAGGTTCGTCGTTTATTGTATTCCGATAATGAGGATAATACGAATACCGTGGAATATCAAAAAGGTATCGAGCTGCTGAACCAAGAGAATACGGGTTCGATCTCCGGTGATAAAGGTGGCACTCATGTATGGTGGGATAAGGCTGGTGTAGGTAATTTCTAATCGGCATTAATAGGTTTTATTGTTAAATAATATGTAATGAAAGGGCTTCTTCGAGTTTGCGAAGAGGCCCTTCTGAATTTTGTAGTACTTTAGAAGGATAAATCTAAGATTATATGATGAACAGATGTATTTATTTATTTTGTTGGCTTTGTCTGGCTTGCTGGTTAAAGCCCGTATCAGCAGAGGAGCAAGCCTTGTTGGCGATTCCTGAGCCGGGAGAGAAAACCTTGATTCACTCAGATTGGTATGCCCGGAAAGCGAATGAAGTGAAAATGGATGGGAACCGGTTGAGCGCGGCGCCTTTGGATAAAACAGGATGGTTACCGGCCCGTGTGCCAGGCACGGTATTGACTACACTTTTGGAGAACCATATGTATCCGGCTCCCGAGTTCGGCTTGAATAACAATCTGATACCCGATATACATGAGGTCGGCAATGATTTCTATACTTATTGGTTTACTCGTCAGTTTACTATCAATAATTTACCAGAGGGACGTAATGTCTGGTTAAATTTCCGGGGCATTAATTATAAGGCGGAAATCTTTTTAAATGGTAAGCGGATCAATCGAAATACCCATGAGGGCATGTTCTTGAGGAAGATTTTTAATATAACCCCTTATCTTCGTACGGATGCCCCTAATGTATTAGCGGTATTGGTTTATCCACCTACACATGCCGGAAATCCGAATGGCGGACAAGGTGGCGATGGGCAGATCGCCCGGAATAATACGATGCAATATACGCCGGGTTGGGACTGGATACAACCGGTACGTGACCGGAATACGGGTATTTGGGATGAGGTCTCTATTACGACAACCGGGCCGGTATGCCTCTCTTCTCCTTATGTCGTGACCAAGGTACCCGGCGTACGTGATCCGGAAACGAAAACTCAAAGGGAGGCTTTTGTGAATACCTCTGTCGAGCTAGAGAATACCGGGAGCACTTCCTTAAAAGGACTATTGGTTTGTGAGACGAACGGAACCCGCTTAACCCAGCCAGTTACTTTATCGCCATTCGAGAAGAAAACGGTATCCTTGAATCCTTTAGCGGTAAAGAATCCTCGTTTATGGTGGCCTAGCGGTATCGGTGAGCAGCCTTTATATGATATGAACCTCTCTTTTGAGATTGGGAATCAAGTGAGTGACAGGGAACGGCTGCGTTACGGTATCCGGGAGATTACTTCCGATAAATGCCCGGATAACGGGGGACGCCGTTTCTTCGTGAACGGACAGAAAATATACGTCACGGGTGGTAACTATATTAATTCCGATTGGCTGCTTCGTCTTTCTCCGGAACGTTATCGGGATGAGGTACGTTTCCACGCGGAAATGAATCTGCGTATGATCCGTGTATGGGGAGGTGCGTTGGTGGAACGACCGGAATTCTATAACGCCTGTGATGAGTTCGGTATCTTAGTCTTTCAAGATCTGTGGGGCAGTGGTGATTGCAATGGCGCTTGGGAGGACCCGACCAAAATGGATTCCCGAGAACGTCGTTGGGAATATCCCGATAATCATGATTTATTTATCGCCTCCGTGGAAGATCAAGTGAAAATGATCCGTAACCATCCGAGCCTTTGTTTCTGGTGTGGGGCGAATGAATGGCCTTTAGCGAAAGATATCGATCAATGTTTGAGAAAGGAGGTTTTCCCCCGGTTAGATCCGGAACGTCTTTTCGTGAGTTTCTCTACAGATACGTTGTTTACCCGGAATTATTTGGGGGATAATGGGGATGGTCCTTACGGTATACAAGAGCCGGAATGGTTCTTTAGCTTCCGTTCGCATCCGTTTAATCCGGAAGCCGGATCGGTTGGTTCCCCGGAGGTCGAGAGTATGCGGGAGATGATGACGGAACAGGATTTGGCCGGTTTCCCAAGGAAAGGTTTTACTCGTAATTATACGTGGCGCTATCATAAGGATCTGGGCTATGGCGATCATCTGGAGCGATATGGGGAGGTGAAAGATATCGAGACCTATTGTAAGTATGCCCAAGTCGTGAATTATGACCAATATCGTAGTTTTATGGAAGGCTGGGCCTCTCATATGTGGGATTGGTATACGGGTATCTTGATCTGGAAAACCCAGAATCCATGGACATCCTTGCGGGGGCAAATGTATGATTGGTCTCTCGATGTAAATGCTTCCTTGTACGGAACCCGGAAAGGCTGTGAACCTTTACATGCCTATTATAACCCGGTAACCCGTAAGGCGGGATTGTTGAATACGACCCTGAAAGATTATACGGATTTATCGATTATAGCCCGTATTTATAATCTGGAAGGCAAACTGCTTTGGGAGAAAGAGACGAGAGCGAGCTCCAAGGCGAATACGGTACAGGAATTATTGGATATCCCCGTTCCGGAAGGGATCCAAGGCGCTTATTTCTTACGGCTGGCTTTGAATGCGGACGTTCCCAATATTTATTGGCTGACAACCGAGCCGAAAGACTACACCAGCTTATCTCAACTTCCGAAGTCAAGACCGGATATCAAGACCGAGATCAAGAAGGAAGGCTCGAATTTCGTAGGTACAGTCCGTCTGAGCGCTGATTCGCAGATCTCGTTCTTCAACCGTATCAAGGTCTTTGATAAGGAGACAGGCAAACGAATCTTACCGGTACATTATTCGGATAACTATATTACGCTAATGCCGGGTGACCAACAAGAAATAAGCTTGGAGTTCCCTGCTAATCTGCCGGAGGAGCGAATACAAATCGTGGTGGATAGCTACAATTCTCCTTTGCCTTGACGTACGATCTCGAAATTATCCGTCGTGCAATCTATAACCGTAGAGGCTTCCAATCCTCCGAAACCGCCATCGATTACGATATCCACTTGATGCTCGTATTTCTCGTGTATCAATTCCGGATCTGTCGTATATTCGATCACCTCATCCTCGTCACGGATGGACATGGTTAGGATTGGATTTCCCAAGGATTGTACCAATGTACGGGTAATGTTATTGTCCGGTACACGGATTCCGACTTCTTTCCGGTTCTTGTAAATCTTTGGAAGCTCGCTGCTGGTGGGTAAGATAAAGGTGAAAGGACCGGGCAGATGTTTCTTCATCAGTTTGAAAGCGGCGTTGCTTACCTTGGCGTATTCACTAAGATTAGACAGGTCGTAGCAGATGATAGACAGGTTGCTTTTCTGTGGATTAACTCCTTTCATCTGACATATTTTCTCTACCGCACGCACGTTTAACGCATCGCAACCGATCGCGTAAACCGTGTCGGTAGGATAAACGACAAGGCCGCCGTCCTGCAGGACTTTGACGACCTTGTCTATTTCTTTTTGATTCGGATTCTCCGGATAGATTCTCACTAACATATTAGCCGTAGATAATGTGTCCGTTCTCGTCTGTATATTCCTCTAATCCTTTACTATATTGGTTCATGGCCCGGAGGCTCATACCCATGCTTGAGAAACCACCATCGTGGTATAGGTTCTGCATCGTTACCTTGCGGGTAAAGTCGGAGAACATCATTACGCAATAGTCCGCGCATTCGTCAGCGTTGGCGTTACCCAGTGGACTCATTTTGTTAGAAAAGTCCATCAAGTGTTCCATTCCCTTCACGCCACTACCTGCGGTTGTCATTGTCGGGGATTGGGAGATCGTGTTCACACGTACGCCTTTCTCACGGCCATAGATGTAACCGAAACTACGGGCGATAGATTCCAACAGGCTCTTAGCGTCCGCCATATCGTTGTATCCGAAGAACGTGCGCTGGGCGGCCACATAACTTAATGCCACTACGGAACCATTCTCGGCGATAGCGTCTTGTTTCTTAGCTACCTGTAGCATCTTGTGGAAAGAAATAGCGGAGATATCCAACGTCTTTTCCAGCATTCCATAGTCCAGATCATCGTACGTACGTTTCTTGCGTACGTTCGGACTCATACCGATAGAATGTAAAACGAAATCTATTTTACCACCTAATATTTCCACTGACTTCGCAAATACGGTCTCCAGATCCTCTACGCTGGTTGCGTCCGCCGGGATTACCTGCGCATTCAACTTCTCCGCCAAAGCATCTACCTGACCCATACGAACAGCGATAGGCGTATTGCTTAACGTGATAGTCGCACCTTCCTCTACGGCTCTTTCTGCCACTTTCCAGGCGATAGACATATCGTTCAGAGCACCGAAGATAATGCCTCTCTTGCCTTTCAATAAATTATGACTCATACCTCTTGTTTATTAATTACGGCACAAACATACACAAAATGTGCAACATACGCAAATGAATATCATAGCCTGACATTTGAATATGTGCCTTGATATTAAAACAAGGTAGAGCCATTCTTTGTTGGCGGCTACTTCTTATTCCCGGAAATAAACCCTCTTTACCCGAGGCGAGATAGAGGTTAATATCTCATAAGGGATTGTTTTCAGTTTATCCGAAAGTTCGCTCACCGGTAGTTCGTCGCCGAAAATAATTACGGCGTCGCCTTCTTGCGCATGCGTGTCGGTGACGTCGATCATGCAAGCGTCCATGCAGATGTTGCCGATAATCGGACAGCGTTGTCCATTGATCAAGACTTCCCCACCTCCGTTGCTGAAGTGGCGATCCAGTCCGTCGGCGTATCCGATCGGGATGATAGCGATCCGGGAATCACGTTTCACATAACTCATACGGCTATAACCGATCGAATCCCCTGCGGGTACGTTTTGTATTTGTAAGATCGTTGTCTTCAAGGTGCTGACATTCCGTAAGCCTTTTTGTCCGGATGCGCTTACTCCATATAAACCGATACCTAAACGTACCATATCCATTTGATAAGCGGCGAAACGCTCGATTCCCGCAGAGTTTAGGATATGTTTGATTACCTTATACTCTAACCCGCTTTCTAGTTCCCCTGCGGCTTTGGTGAATTTATCCAATTGTTGATGGGTAAAATCATCGAAGACGTACGAGTCGCTTCCGGCTAAATGAGAGAAGACCGAACGGGCGATAACCCCGGATTGCGCTATCAAGCGTTCACAGATCGCCGGGACATCCTCCGGTTGAAACCCTAGGCGATGCATGCCGGTATCGATCTTGATATGGATAGGGTAAGAGGTGATCCCTCTGCGCTCGGTCTCCCGGATCATGGCATCCAATAGGCGGAAGCTATAGACTTCCGGTTCCAGATGGTTCTCGAACAAGACATTGAAACTGCTGAATTCCGGATTCATGACGATAATGGGGATCGAGATGCCTTCTTTACGCAATTCGGCTCCCTCGTCGGCTACCGCCACGGCCAGATAGTCGCAACGATGTTCTTGAAGGGTCTTCGCCAACTCGTAAGAGCCGGCTCCATAACCAAAAGCTTTTACCATACAAACCATCTTAGTCTCCGGCTTTAGCTTGGAACGATACTGATTGAAGTTGTGTACGATCGCGTCCAGATTTACCTCTAGGATCGTCTCATGCACTTTCTTCTCCAACAACTCGGAGATCTGCTCGAAATGGAAATGGCGGGAACCTTTAATCAAGATCAACTCATCCTTGAATTTCTTGAAGGAAGGAGACTTGATAAATTCCTCGGTGGTTGTGTAAAACTCCTTCTCGATCTCGAAGACGGAAGCATATTCCTTTAAGTCGCGGCCGATACCGATGATACGATCTATCTTCTTACGGCGAACCAAATCGGCGACCTTCTTATATAGAGATTTCGGCAAGGTACCCGATTGAAGGATATCGGAGAGGATTAAAGTGCTCTTTAATTGCTTGCCTACCCGGCGGCTTTGTTGGAAATCGAGCGCGATATCCAAGGAGTTGATATCCGAGTTATAGGTATCATTTATCAACAGGCAATTGTTGATACCTTGCTTTACGTCCAATCGCATAGCCACCGGCTCAAGATGCAAGAATTTTGTTACGTCGTTTACGCTGGTGGGTTTTAGGTAAAGCATAACCGCCATACAATGGATCACGTTCTCGATAGAAGCGTCGTCCGTGAACGGAATGGTAACGACCCGGTTGAAGCCCAGTAAAGTACAGTGAATGATCGTCTCAAACTCTTTCTTATCGATAGACTCGATAAACAAAGGAGCCTCGGAGTCCGTACGGCTCCATGCGATCGCTTTATGGGAAAGGCAAGCCGATTCGATACAATTGGCGATAAATAAATCATCCCCATCATAAATAATGGCTTCGCAATCATTGAAAAGCGTCAGCTTCTCCATACATTTCTGATTGGAGGAGAGGAAATTCTCTTGATGAGCCTCCCCGATATTCGTGATGATACCGATCGTGGGGGCGATAATGGGTTGCAGGCGTTCCATCTCGTCCGGTTGTGAGATACCGGCCTCGAAGATGCCCAGTGTATTTTTCTCGCTCATCTGCCATACCGAGAGAGGAACCCCCAACTGGGAGTTGTAGCTCCGGGGCGAACGTACGATGTTGAACTCGTTATGCAACAGTTGATAGAGGAATTCCTTTACGATCGTCTTTCCGTTGCTACCGGTGATGCCGATCACGGGGATATTGAATTGCTTCCTGTGGTGGGTGGCCAGCTTTTGTAAAGCCCGTAACGTATCTTTTACGATCAGGAAGTTCGCATCCTTCATGCTCTCGAACTCCGGTAGCATATCGCTTACCACGAAGTTGCGAACACGAAGTTTATAGAGTTCCTGTATATATCTATGTCCGTCGTTCGTCTTGGTTTTCAAGGCGAAGAAGAGGCTTTTTTCCGGGAAGGAGAGACGACGGCTATCTGTCAACAGCAAACTGACCGTATCGTCAAGCAATTGGTTTGTTTTAGCACCGATAACTCTTGCTATTTCTTTAATTGCGTATTCCATTCTTTTATTTTAGTTTAGACTTTACTATTTCGATCTCTTTTCTGATATCAAAGGAAGGAATTTTCTCGCTAATTCGTTCCATCTTTAACAAAGTTTGAAGTATAAACCGCTTATAGGCCTCGCTATCCGGTTGAAAGGGCTTATGGTTAATAGCTTTTTGAATATCACCCCATTCTTTAAGGATTGCCGAAGTGTCTGTGGATAAGAAATTTTCGATAAAACGTTGCCAAATATAATCAATGGCCAATGGGGAGGGATGGAGCATATCGTCCGCATAGAAACGATAATCCCGGAGCTCGTCCATAAGGATCTCATAAGCGGGGAAGTAGGCGATTCGGTCGGGATAATCTTTCTGTAAGGCGTCCGTGGCTAGCAATAGGGTAGCTTTGCTGAGTTGGTTCTCGTGCGCCCCGTCTTTCCAGTGGCGGATCGGACTTACGGTAAATAAGATTTTCAAGGCGGGATTTTGTTCCCAAAGGGCTAGTAACAGAGGTTTCCAGTCCTCGACGATCTCTTGCGTGGATAATCGTTGCCGGTCGAACATCTTTTCCGGTAGCTTATGGCAATTCGACACGATTCGCCCGTCGCTCTTGAGGCGGTAGACGAAAGCGGTTCCCAACGTGATTACCAACCGGGTCGCTTTTCGCAGGAAATCGGAGGATTCGGATAAGCGGCTGTTTATATGGCCTAGGCATTCTTCTTCCGAGGGAGCGGAGAAACGGCTATGATGGGTAAAACTATGGTATATGCCCTCATGCTGGAATAAATCGCCGGGAGTGAAACGCTCCGGGCGTAGCAGCATCCTCAATCCTTCCGCTACGGAAGCCGGGTTATACAGAGTACCGAATGGGTTTATATCTACGGAGAACTTATTCTCTTCCAGCTTCCGCCCGATATTCTCGGCGAAGCAGGAGCCCATCATCACGACCCGGTCCTCATACGAGAAAGAGAATCGTGCTTTCGGCAACAGGATTCGGGTATAAAGTTCCATATTTACTTTTTCGCAAAAGTAGATATATGTTTACGGAAATGCAAATAAGGAAGGTGTTTTAGGGGAATAATGTAACAATGCCCATTGTAAGGTTGTTAGGATGGGCAGTATAAGGAGCTTACGATGGGTATTGTTGCGACCTTATAATGCCTATTGGCGGAAGGTCGGGAGTGATACTATAAAAGAACGGCGGTAACTTGTTGAGTGTTACCGCCGTTGGTCGTAGCCTTTGCCGGGGCTACGCTTCATCTCCCATCGTTGCCATATATTCTTTCCATAAGGAGTCTATGTCGTAATCATTGCCGAGCGCGTATTTCACGCCACCATCGAACGACCAAGGAATAACTTCTAATGTGCTTCGGTTGAACTTCCGCAGGAAATCCGGGTTTTTGGTTTGCGTAAGCCATGCGAGGAAGAAGCCTGTCGTGCGGTAACCATCCATATAATGGCCGCCTTTGGGACGATCTTCCAAGGTAAAACCGCCGTTTAGGTATCTTACGGCATCCGCCACACCTTCTATCATGGCCCAGAAAGTCTTATTAGTCCCATAGCTACCTATGCCTTGAGGCTCCAATTGGAAACCATGCGTCAGCTCATGGTATAATACGCCACGGGTCTCGTAATCCACTTTCGCGGTGTCGTTATTGGCAAAACTTTTCTCGATCCATTTCGTGCTGTATACGATACTGATGGAAGGGGGCGCTCCGTCTTTCGCGGATACCCCGTCGTATTCCTTTAATGTATAGTGGATCTCCTCGATGCCCGGGATACTATCTTCCGGAGTGAAATAAAGCGTTTCTACGACCTTGCGGGCGTGCTTGGTAATATAAGCTTCCGGATCAGGGATAACGGCGGCATAGATCGCCGAGCCCTTAGCCTCGGGGGAAAGATTCTCGAAATCAATCTTTCCGATGTAATAATTATCCCAAGGAGTAGGGGGAGCTTCCGCTACGGTAGCCGCCTGTTCCTTTTTGCCGGAGCAAGCGATGCAAGTCCACAGCAGGAAAGCACCGCTGATTAATTGTTTATATCTCATAAGTCTCATCTGTTTTTAGGTGAAAATAGGCTAATCTGTCAGTGAATAAGGACGATCCTCTCCGTTGAACAATCGCTTTTTGTTCGGGCTGGAAGTCATCTCGAAAGTGAGCGTTCCGCCGTTCAAGATGTCATCCTGCGTGATGTATCCTTTGGTATAGGGTTTCCCGTTTAGCTTTACCGCTTTTACATAACGGTTCTTGTCGCTGACTTTATCGGCTTTTACCTCGAAAGTCTTACCATTCTCCAAGCGAACCTTCATATATGGAAGGTAGGGAGCGCCTAATACGTATTGATCCGTACCCGGGCAAACCGGATAGAATCCCATGGCGGAAAGGATATACCAAGCGGACATCTGGCCGCAGTCGTCGTTACCGCAAAGGCCGTCGATATTGTTGCGATACATCTTATTCATGATCTCACGTTGCCAGTATTGGGTTTTCCAAGGCTGGCTGGTCCATGTGTATAAGAATGGGATGTGATGGCTGGGTTCGTTGCCGTGTACATAACCTCCTAGTAATCCTTCTTTGGTTACGTCTTCGGTCTCGGCAAAGAACTCATCAGGAAGATGCATCGTGAATAAGGAATCCATTTTAGTGATGAATGCTTGCTCGCCTCCCTTCAACTGAATCATACCATTGACATCTTGAGGGACATAGAAGGAATAATTCAAGGCATTTCCCTCGATAAACCCTTCACCGTGCGTGCTTAACAAACTGAAGTCCTCTTTGAATTTACCATTCGTATAACGGGGACGGGCATATCCGATCGAGGTATCGAATACATTCGCGTAATTGGACGCACGCTTTTTATAGGTATCGGCCACGGATCGGTTTCCCGCTAATAAAGCTGTATTATAGATTGTCCAATCATCATAAGCATACTCCAAAGTCAAGGAGCCTGCGCTACCGTTGCGATCTAAAGGAACATAACCTAATTCCATAAACTCTTTGGTTCCCTCATAATACGGAATCGTAGAACTGCTGATCATCGCTTTTAACGCGGCGTCTTTATCAATCGGTAATCCTTTGGCGATAGCATCCGCCAAGACAGAGACGGAGTGATAACCGATCATGCACCAGTTCTCGTTTGCCATATGGCTCCAGATCGGCAAGGCATGATGAACGCTTTGCTCGCAATGTTTCAACATGGATTTGGCGATATCCGTGTTGACTTGTCGGTTGATGATATTGAACAGGGGATGTAGGGCACGATACGTATCCCATACGGAGAATACGGTATAGTTCGTGAATCCGTCCGCTTGATGGATATTATGGTCGAGTCCGCGGTATTGACCGTCAACGTCTGTGTATACGCAAGGATTGATCATCGTGTGATACAAGGAGGTGTAAAGCATAGCCAATTGGTCATCGCTTCCTTTCGCGTCGATGACGGAGAGCGCCTTATTCCAAGTATCGGAGGCTTTGGCGGCTAATTGGTTGAAGTCCGCACCGGAAGCCTCGGCACGTAGATTTTTTAAGGCTCCCTCGGTGCTGACTCCGGAAAGGGCGACTTTCACTTCCAACTCATCAGACATTTTCGGATCGAAATCAAAATAAGCGACGATCTTACGTCCTCCGATATCCGGGAAGTTCTCTTTCATATTGAACTTGGCATAACCGCCCCGATAATTAACTTTCGCTTTCTCTTCGCATCCGTAATGCGTGATCGGTTTGGAGAAAGACATGGCGAAATAAGTATAGTTGGTACGTGCCCAACCGTTTGTAATACGATAGCCGGTTACCAGCGTATCGTTCTCTACGCGAATATTGGTCCAAAGAACTTTGCCGTCATAGTTATAGATCCCGTGAATCATATCAAGGATAATGCGTTGGTTCTCACTGTTCGTAGGGTATGTGTATTTGTGGATGCCGGCCCGTTGGGTAGTGGTTAGTTGCGCCTTTACGCCATAATCGGCGAGCATCACCTCATAGTATCCGGGACGGGATATCTCGGTGTCATGCGAGAAGCGGGAACGGTAACCGCCATCGGGATTCGTGGCTGTACCGGGATTTAGCTTCAACGTTCCGGTGGTAGGCATAATCAAGATGTCTCCTAGGTCGGAGTGGCCGGTACCGCTGAAGTGGGTGTGGCTGAAACCTACGATGCTGCTATCCTTATGTTGATAGCCGGCGCAATACTCGTAGGAGCGAGGTTGGTATTTACCGTCTACGTTGTGCGGTATGGTATCCGTATCCGGACTGAGTTGCACGAGTCCGAAGGGTACGCAAGCGCCCGGGAATGTATGTCCCATTCCATTTGTCCCGATGATCGGGTTTACAAGATCAACTACATTAGTCTGTGCGATCGCTACTGTTGAGCTGGCTGCCAGAAAAAGGCAACACATCGATTTCTTGAGATTTATCATGTCGTATCAATTAGTTAGAAAAGGATGAAACATAAAAGGCCACCTTTGATAGTTCCAAGGATAACCTTTGATAGTGACAAAGGTAACCTTTTATATTTTCAGATCAATAAGTATAGTAGTCCTCTATCATTGTCAAGTGCTAATTTGTTAATAATGGATTTCTACTATACTTAGTTGATATTTAGAACAATGAGTTAGCCTCGTTCGGAGATAAGTTTGCGTTAGCATCCAATTGTCTTTGCGGAATAGGGAAGATATTACGCTTTGGTTCGTTGGATGCAGTCTTGTCCCACCAAGAAGTGGTTACGAACTTGTTGAAACGAACCAAGTCTGTACGGCGGATTCCTTCGAAAGCAAACTCTCTACCTTTTTCGGCCAAGAACTCATCCATGGTCAGAGTAGCGGTCGTATATTTCGCTTTCTCCCAATCCTCTGCCTTGAAAGAACGTTGACGAACGCTGTTGATCATATCTACCACTTCTTGCGTTGCTTTGCCCCCGTTCTTACGCATCAAGGCCTCCGCTTTGTTATAGATAACCTCGGAATAACGGAACATCACCCAGTCGTTGTTCATATCGCCGGTAGTACCCGGTTGGATCTCATACTTGATAGAGCGAGCACCGCTGTTTTCTTCGCCCTCGGTCATGGACTTAATGTAGTTTACGAATACCAAATCCTGCCCATTGTACTCCTCTGAACCTTTCAAAGGCTCTGCGGTCGTGTCGTAGTAGTAATTACCGTTTTCATCTACTTTGCGAGGATATTGCTTACCGATCAAGAAACCCTCAATTTTTCTCAAGTCGTTGTCAGCGAATGAGTCATAAAAGGTAGGTTGCGTCACCAAGCCGTTCCAAGGACCGGATTGCAAATCCCAGCCAGTTTGGTGTGCGTAATGCAACCAACGTTGATACCAGCCCATTCCTTTGGCATATACTTCATCATACACGATTGACCAGATAATCTCGGTAGATCGCTTGTCGTTATCCGCACGGAAAGTGTCGTTCCACTTCTTATCCAATGCGAAACCTCCCTTAGCTAATTCATCGCAAGCAGCGATACAATCATCCCAGCGTGCTTGTCCAGTATAAATTTCCGCATTCAAATAGAGACGAGCCAGTAATGCGTAAGCCCCCCATTTGGATACACGTCCGTAGGTCTCTGTTTTACTCTCTGACAAAGAAGGAATACTCTCGTTTAACTCTTTTTCGATCCAAGCGAATAACTCTGCGCGAGATTTGGAGGAAGGATTGATTTCACCGATTTTCTCGCAAATTGGAGCCGTACCGAACATATCCATCACATACCAATAACAGTAAGCGCGATATACACGCATCTCCGATTGTGCTTGTGCTTTAGACATTGGAACTTGGAGTGCTTCAAAATCTATATTCTCTGTATCTGTAAGGAAGTTGTTAGCATATCCGATACCTTCAAATAATTTTTTCCAAGCATCCACTACTTGACCATCCGTAGGAATCCATTGATGGCGGTGTAAGCGAATCCAGTCTCCATTGTCATAGCCGTGGCGACCTTTTTGAGGCCATGCGGCACAGTCGGAAGATAACTCGTTACATGACCAAGGCGATTGGGCTACTTGCATGGTTCCACAGAAGTGCCCCCATGGACGCATCATGGCGGCCATTACCTCGCCTGCATTGTTGTAATAATTTTCAGCGATTACCGAGCTATGTATTTCCTCTGTCAGGTCCGTACAAGAGGTAAATGCGGTAGCTCCCAGCAATAATGAAATTGCGCATATATTTTTTAAAGCTTTCATTGTATTGTCTTAAATCTATTGTTACTTAATTAGAATCCAAAATTAACGCCAAACGTGAAGGTACGGGTGGTGGGATAAGATCCGCGCTTCTCTATACCTGCTTGTAGTCCTGTTACGTTTACGTCAGGGGTTAAACCTGAGTATCCTGTAATAGTCGCAAGATTGGTGACATTACCATAAATACGTAAGTTGCGCACATATTTATTATTTTTGAAGTTGAATGTATAACCTAGTGTCACGTTATCGATCTTCAAGAAGTTCCCTTTCTCTAGATAATAAGAAGAGAACAATGGTTGCTCTGTTACCTTGTTCTTCAAGGCATCCTTATATACGTTTGTGCCAGACTGATCGATATTGACAGTCGTTCCGAAATAAATAGCACCCTCGTTCAATACGTCATAATCAAACATACCGCGCAGGAAGAAGCTGAAGTCAAAGTTCTTATAGGTAAACGTGTTCTGCAAACCAGCCTTGAATTTCGGCAAACCGTTACCGATAAAGGTACGGTCAGCGTCAGACAGACCTTCCTTTCCGTCTATGTCGCGAAGATTCCAAGTTCCGTCCGGGTTGATGCCATCGCATACATAACCGAAGAATGATGCGATCGGCTGTCCTTCTTGTAGGCGGTAAGCCTTGCCCGGGTTGCCCGGAGAGGGCAGGTCATATTGATCCTCGTAAGAAGATTTGTACACGTCGTTAGACAAAGATGTCAATTTATTATTCTCGTATGAGAACGTGAAATTAGCCGTGTAAGAGAAATCCTTAGTCTTTACGACCTCTGCGTTTAATGCTAATTCTATACCTCTATTTCTCATCGTGCCTACGTTGGTGGTGATCGTGTTGTAGATCAAAGATGGCTGTTGGGCATTGTAGCTACTGATCAAGTCGCGAGTCGTACGACTATACCAATCGATCGTACCATTTAGGCGTCCACCTAGCAAGCCGAAGTCGAAACCTACGTTCAAGGATTCATTCTTCTCCCATTTCAAATCTGGATTCGGGTTGATATTCGGACCGTAAGTGGCGGTTAGCCATGAACCGGTGTAAGCGTTCCAAGCTCCAGCGCCTGTACCGTAGGTAGCGAGAGACATATACGGATCGGTAGGCAAACTACCCGTGATACCGAAACCGGCACGGAATTTCAATACGTCGAACACTTCTTGGCTCTCCATGAAGTCCTCACGAGAGATCATCCAGCCTGCGCTGACAGAGGGGAACCAAGCCCATTTGTTGTTCGCTCCGAACTTCGTGGAACCTTCACGGCGGATAGAGGCGCTGGCCATGTATTTACCGTCGTAATTATAGTTGGCGCGGGCGAAGAAGGCGATCAGTTTGCTGGTCTCTTTTTTACTCTTCATCTCGGCCTTACCATCTTTTAGGTAACCGCCGGCTTCTAGGTTATTGGTACCGAATACGTCCGTCAAGAAGTTCTTGTTCTCGGCGCTGAATTGCTCGTATTCAAAATCTTGGTAACTGTATCCCAGCAAACCGGTAATATTGTGTACGCCGTTGATGGAAGTATTGTAGTTTGCTGTCCATTCAGTGGTACGGTTGGTATTCTGATAATATTCTTTTTTGGCGCGTCCGTTTGTACCGTCTTTATGTTGGCTATATTCCTCACGCATACTATAATCGTTAGTTAACGCATCGTTCTTCTCCATAGCGAAGAAAGCGGCGGCTGTCAAACCGGGGATAATCTCATATTGAGCCTTGAAGTTCGCCAATAAATTCTTGAATTCCTTTTTCTTGGTACGCTGGTATATGCGGGCTACCGGGTTGAAATCTTCGTAACCGCTGTAAGTTTCCCAGAAGGAGCCGTCTTCCTTATAAATAGGCATCGTCGGGTTGATACGGATAGCCTGGTATAATATGCCGTAATTAGGGATATCTCCTACCTTATCCACATCATCGGAAACTGCGTCCACTTTCACGAAAGAGTTTGCTAGATTGAAAGAAAGCTGTAGTTTATCATCAAACGCACGGTGGTTCACGGCGATAGAGCCATTGATCGTTTCACGGCTGGTGTTACGGATCATACCATCATTCTTTTTGTAATTTAAAGAAGCGCGATAGTTTGTCTTACCATTACCACCTGTAGCGGTCAAGTTGTGTACATGGGTGAAATTACTCTTATTCAATAAAGCGTCGTAATGGTTATCCCGTCCACCAAAGTCGCGGATATTGGCGTTGTTAGTTTCTTTGCCATAAGCGACGAACTCGTCTCCATTTAAGATTTCCGGTCGTTTATAAACCGCCTCGTGCATGATATATCCTGAGTAATCCACTTGAGTAGTTCCGGCTTGCGGACGTCTCGTGGAGACGATGATCACACCGTTATTACCCCGGGTTCCGTAGATAGCGGCTGCGGAACCGTCTTTCAATACGTCGATCGCCTCGATATCCTCGGGTGCGATAGCGTTCAAAGAAGTCATATTACCCGGCATACCGTCAATAATAACGAGAGGCTCATTGCTACCTTTCAGAGATGAGGCACCACGCATCTGTACTTTTACCTCGCCATTAGGGTCGGTGCTACCACGTGATACAGTCAGACCAGCTACACGTCCTTCCACCAATTGCATCGGGTTCACTACCGGTGCCTTGTTAAAGTCGGATGCTTTCACGCTGGTAACGGATGAGGTGATCTCACCTTTCTTTTGGGAACCGTAGCCAACGACTACTACCTCGTCTAGTGTCTCAGAGTCTTCAGCTAAGACTATGTTCAATGTTTTTTGCCCGGTATAACGAACTTCTTGGGGTTTGAAGCCGATGAAGGAAAATACCAATGTGCTGTTATCCGGCACATCCAAGGTGAAATTTCCGTCAAAGTCCGAAGCTGTTCCGTTCGTGGTTCCTTTCACAACAATACTAACGCCAATCAGAGGTTCACCCTTTTGGTCTTTTACTACACCTTTAATGGTTGAACTTTGCTGTGCGATCTGATGAATCTCCATGTTTCCCATTTCAGGAACAGTAGAATCTCCGGCCGCATAAGAGGACTGAAACATTAAAGATAAACAAAGTAACAAAGAGGTTCGTCCACCTAATAAAGTCAGGCATTTCCTCGTCTTACCTTCACTCTTTTTTTCCATAAAAACATTAAATTAAAAGTTAATAATGTGCTTCCCGAAGGAAGAATACACACAAGCGGTTTGCTTTGCTATTCGACAGCAATATTAATAGGTCTTAACGAATTGAAGAGTGCTTTGAAATGCCAAAGAAGTGTCATGAAATGCATATAGCAGATTATGATACTCTTTTGGTAGATTATGACACTATTTAGGAATCAATGATTTATGCCTCTTTTGTGCGGTATTCCTTAGGTGTCATGTTATATTTACGGGCAAATTCCCTATAGAAGTATGATTTGTTAGAAATTCCTACATTATAAATAATTTCCTGAACGCTCATGTTGGTATTCACGAGTAATTGCGCTGCATAGTTTAACCTATAATCCTTTATAAAATCACTCGGCGTCATAGTAGATATTTTCTTGAAACGACGATATAAGATGCGAGTGTTTATATTCAATGCGTCCGCTACCAGCTCGGGACCGAGTCCTTCCTTGCTGACATTTTCTTTGATGATAGAGGTTACGGTGTCAAGGAATTCCTTGTCTTCTTGATGTAATAATTGCCCTTCCGTATATTGATAAGCACTTTCCGGAGAATAGAAATACTCTTTTAATTCTCTTTGGTTAGTCATCAATCGATTCACGACGGATAGGAGAACTGTTGGCGAGAAAGGCTTGGTTAGATAGGCATCCGCTCCGATATTAAGTCCTGCCGCTTGCTCTTGGTCTGATATTTTAGCAGAGATGATAATAAGCGGGATATGGCGGGTATATTTATTTTCTTTGATAAGCGAGATCAATTCTAATCCGTCCATATTAGGCATCATGATATCGGTGATGATAAGGGACGGAGTGTATTGTTTGAGGAATTCCAGAGCCTTTTCCGCATTATAAGCTTCTTGAACCTGATATTCGGAAGAGAGGGTTTCCGTGATTAACCAGACGATGTCTTTATGATCGTCGATAACGAGTATCATCGGTTTATCTTCCGTCTCTTTTTGTGCCGTATGTGAGATTTGCGGCTCTTGTATATCCGTGTTTGGGGAAGGAAGCGATACGGGAATCTCTTCGTCTATCGTGTTGTCTGAGGTCTCCTCTACGATGCCAAAAGGTAAGGTAACTGTAAATTCAGCATATTGGCCGACCTCACTCTCTATATTGATTTTACCACCTAAGGATTGTACGAGGCTGTGACAGATAAATAAGCCGAGGCCATTCCGTGTCGTATTTTGCCTGTTATCATCGTTATCCATCGTGCCAAGGATACGATATCGGTCGAAAATATTTTGCATGTCTGCCTCCTCGATTCCTTTGCCGGTGTTGTAAACTTTAAGGACGAGGAAGTTCTCCTCCTCATGTAAGGAGATACGAACCGTGCCCCCGTCTTCCGTATACTTAAATGCGTTGGAAATCAGATTTGCTAGGATCTTCTTGAAATAGACGGAATCCGTATTCCAATAAAGCTCTTTGGGAGCATCAATCTTGAATTGGATTTGGTGTTGCTCGGATAGTGGGTAAAACCATTCGAATTGAGTTCGCAAAAGAGAGGATACGGATACTCTTCGGATGTGCGTATGACTGAATCCAGCGTCTTCCGCTTTCCGGAAATCAAGGATTTCTTGGATAAGTCCGTTCAGTTCCTCTACATTTTCCCGGAGGACTGAAGTGTATTTTTCTAATGTCTTGTCTTTTGAGGTGGCGGCATAGGCTTGGATATAATTCTCCACGCCATTGATCAAGGTAAGCGGGGTGCATAGTTCATGCGTAATATGGGTAAAGAAATTCAGCTTGGACTCGTATAGCTTCTCTTTTTGCTCCTCCTTGATCTTGTCTGCGATCTGCTTCTGTTTCTTTAGTATTTGGTGATGGATACGATAGGTGGCGATGATGAGCAAAACTGTACCGATAAAAAGATACGTGAAAATGGCTAACGAGCTTAGATAAATAGGAGGTAATACCTTGATGGGTAGAGTGTATTCTTTTGCCGACGAATCAATGACATCGTTGCGATAACGGACTTTCAGCAAATATTCCCCGTACGGTAGGTTCATGAAAGTTACCTTGTTTGTCTTTTGCAATTTTTCCCAAGAGGAATTATAGTTGACCAACTGATACGAATACTCGTAATTCTCCCCGTTGATGTAATCCGGAGCGACGAACGCAATCGTTAACGATTGCACATCAGCCGGAACCGTTACACCGTTCCGGCTGATGTCCTTATATAATGGAAGGATTTGTTTATCCATTTGCAACTCGAAGAAACTTAATTCTGGTTGATAGGTATGCTCCGGCTCCGTTTGTTTATTTACCCAGACTAATCCGTTGATGCCTCCAAAGAATAAACGCTCGGAGTATGGGCATTTCCAATAAGCGTCATCAGAGAATTCCGTGACGCTAAAGTAAGGCTGATGATAATTATGGAAAAAGTTGTTCCGGGGATTATATTTGGTGAGACCTTTATTGGTACTAAGCCAGATACAGCTATCGTTCCCCTCATGGATACCATGGATCATGTCGTTTACGATCCCGTCGCTTTTATCGAATTGGCGTAAACGCATCTTTCCCCCTCTGAATTTAATCCGGGTGAGACCGGAGCTGGCGCCTGCATAAAACGTGGAATCTTCGGTCTGGCATACGGAAAGCACATCTCCAATGGCCGGGTTTCTTAAATTGTTGGTTTGCAGGAATTCATATCCTTGATTGAAAATATTGAAACGAATGACTCCGTAACCGCCACGGCTCCCGAGGAACAGGGTAGAGTCGTTGTCATATACCATCGATTGGATTTCTTTACAGATGTTCTTTCCGTTTTTTAACGGGAAGGTTTGTACCTTCCCGATTGTAGGTACGGCTTTATCTATATGTAAGGTAACCTTTTGCAATCCGTTACCCGTTGTCGCTAGCCATAATGTGGAATCATCTACCTCGCAAATAGAGTGGACATAGCGTAGAGGGGTGGTGTCTTCTCGTTGCGGTATCGTTTTTATTCGTTTCTCTTTATACGAATAATAGGTCAGTCCCGGGCCTTCCGTGCCAATCCAGATACATGGATGGTACTCGCTTTTTTGGAAGCAATACACACGGTTGCTGGATAGGCCGTCGGCGGTGGTAAAATGCGTGATAGCGCTTTGTGGGATCATCTTTTTGTTATGGTAAGTGTCATACGCTTGTATCCGGACAATACCGTCTCCTTTTGTCCCGAGCCAAAGGGATTGATCATCGTCTGTATATAAAGAACGTATGGGGTTCTGTATATTAATCGGTAAATCCTTGAGTAAGATAGAGCCGAAAAGATCGGGTTTGTCATAAAACATCCGTATACCTTGCCCGTCTGTTCCCAACCAGAGAATCTCCTGCCTTTTATCGTTCATTAGGCAAAAGATACCGATGCCCATATTTATCGTGTTTTCCGGTTGGCTTAGGTCTAGAATATTGCCGTTACGGAAAACGATATACACATTGGATTGGAAGGTGCATATCTTGATGATGTTACCATATTGTTTTGTCATTTCAGGCAGATCGAACAGGAATTCTTTCCCCTTTCCGTCTACATGCTGTCGATATAATTTATTGTCGGTATCTACTATGAAAATATGATTATTCTCGTAAAATGCGGATAAGATCGGTTTATTATGGAATTGGCGTTCTTCCGATAGCAAATTAAAAGTAGTATCGGAGAAATCCGGAGTCAACTTTTTCAGTATGCCCGAGGCTAATAATAAATAAAAATGTCCGTCCGTCCCGGCGAATAAGGTACGTACGGTTTGAGGGCCTACTCCTTCTCTCGGCAGGTCCCGGAACCCATCGCTAGATGGGGTGTAGCAAGAGATTCTGTTTTCCTTACAAATAGCGAGCGTGATGCCGGATGAATCGGAGGCCAATAGATCGCATTCCATGTATCCGGGGAAAGACTCGGTGACTTTCCGTTCTTTTAGTGAGAATTTATTGATACCTAAAGAGGTTGATATCCATAAAAAGCCGGGTTCTGCGTCGGATATTTTGTGAATGATATTACTACAAAGAGAGTTTTTGTTATTTAATTCGAAACGATATACATACGTATCTTTTCCGTTGTATAAGTTAAGTCCGTCGTAAGTCCCGATCCACAAATAGCCATCCGGATCTTGATGCATGCAAATAATAGCGTTATTTGAGAGATCAACCATAGAAGTTTTATGCAATACGGTTGAGGCAAATAGGTCTGTTTGCGTGATCAATATAAGGAAACTGGTTAACGCTAGAATAAGCCTTGTGAATCTCATGTATTTAAGATTTAGTGTTTGTTTTCAGCGCAAAGATAATATCTTTATGAACGAACAGAAAAGAATTCACTTTTTTGTTTACTTTTGCAAAAAGCAGGGCTTTCGTATAAATTAGAATGTCTGACGTATGATAATACGAAATAAAGTAAGTGACAGATGGAACAATGTGAAGAGAATTCTCAAGAAAATGACGATGTGATAATAGAGAAAGAAATTTCTAAATTAATAGAAGAACAGCGTTTATTTACGGAGAGTATATATGCTTGTCTGCCGGTGGGTATTGAAATTTATGACGCACATGGTGTGCTGCGTAGTATAAACGACCATGCGTTGAGGATGTATGGTGTGGACGACCGGACATCGGTGGTGAATATAGTCAATCTTTACAAAAGTCCATTTGTTGATTCAGAACTTTTAGCTCGGATACAATCGGGTGAAGATATTTCCTTGGAGTTTGAGTATGATTTTGATCGGGTTAATAAGGATGCTTATTATTCTTCCCATAATAAAGACACGATGATCTATGGGGTTAAAGTTATCCCGATATGGAGTAGAAAAAAACATCTTATCGGACATATATTACTCGCAAATGATATGACTTCCGTGAAAGAGGTGGAATTCCGTACGGAAGAAAGCAAGAAAAATCTGGAGATGGCCAAGAAAGCGCAGGATCTGATCGCAAAACGTGATCTGGCCATGAAAGTCAGTAATATTGTTCATTGGGATTTTGATGTAAATTCCCAGAAATTCGAATCTTATAATGATCCGATCAACGATTACGTTTCAGATCGGTTATTGACCGTTTCGGAGTATATGGATGTTATATACCCCGAGGACCGGTCTGTTTTTTACGACGCAATGCAATCCCTGATAGCTGGAAAGAATGTCACCATCAATTTTACCTGTCGCATACAAACCAAGTATGATGAGACTTGGCAGTATTGTGATTTTATGGGTGTCCCTTTCGATCAAGATGAAAATGGAGATATAATACGCTATACGGGATTCAGGCAAAACATTCCTAAGATCCAGCAATTGAATCGGGAACTTAAAGAAAGAAATTACAAGATAGAGCTTTCTTTCAAGACGGTTGGTATGTCGTATTGGGGTTTTGATGTAAAAAGCCTGAAATTCAGTGCTTTTAATGATCCTATCAATGATTTTTATTCGGAAAAGACAATCACTCCCGAGGATTATTTGAACGCTACACATCCGGATGATGTGGTTTTTGTGCGGAAATATATGGAGCATATGTTCCGGGGCATAGATAAAGATTTCAACGTTAAATATCGTTCCAAAACCAAATGGGATGACGAGTGGCAGACCTTATTGGTTACTGGAATCCAGGTTGAAAGAGATAAAGAAGGCCATGTGACTCGCTATACCGGTATTACGATCAATAATACGAAGTGGGAGAAGATGATTCAGCAATTGAAGGAATTAAAGGAGAAAGCGGAACTTTCGGATCGTCTCAAGTCTGCGTTTCTCGCTAATATGAGTCACGAGATACGTACCCCGTTAAACGCTATTGTTGGTTTTTCAGAGTTAATGGTAACTTGTGATGATCCGGAAGAAAAAAAAGAATATATAAATATCATCCAATCCAATAATGAGTTGTTATTGCGATTGATCAACGATATCCTTGATCTTTCCAAGATAGAGTCAGGCATAATTGAACGTAGGAAGGAGAATTTCAATCTGGCTAAGGTTTGTAATGAGTTATTTGTTACGATTCAGGCGAAGATGACAAATCCGAATGTCGAGTTACGTTTAGATGGTCCCAACTCGGAGTGCTGGGTACTTCTGGATAGAAACCGGCTTAAGCAAGTATGGATGAATTTCCTCACTAATGCGGTAAAATGCACCAAATCCGGATATATTAAAATGGGATATGGTATTGAAAGGGAAGGTCTTCGTATCTATGTTGAGGATACGGGAATCGGTATACCGGATGATTTGCATGACAAAGTATTTACCCGTTTTGAGAAATTGAATGAGTTCTCGCAGGGTACCGGACTTGGCTTGACGATCTCCAGAGCTATCGTAGAAGCGGCAGGGGGAGAAGTGGGCTTCACTTCAAAACTTGGTGTCGGATCTACTTTTTGGGCATGGTTGCCTCTTCGCCCTTAGGGCTGACTCCCCATTTATTGGTAATGTCCTTTTAAAATAGTGAAGGATGAGAAGCTTTTTTATCGCAATTTATAGGGATTTTAGAACTGGTGTAGCATATGTGACAGAAATATGACGATAATTCTCCTACCTTTGCGGCGGTAAAAATGTGGTATTAGATAAGATTGTTTATGAAATTTGAGAATGAGTGCTGGGATCACTTTAAGGGTGAGACCTGGAAAAGAGAGATCAATGTAAGAGATTTTATCCAGAGTAACTATACGCCTTATGAAGGGGATGATTCCTTTTTAGTCGCTTCTTCCGAGAAGACCCGTAAGGTCTGGAACAAGCTGACCGAGATGTTTAAGGTCGAGAGGGAAAAGGGAGTTTATGACGCCGAGACAAAATTACCTCAAGGGATCGATGTATATGGCCCGGGCTATATTGATAAGGAGAATGAGGTTATCGTTGGGTTACAAACCGATGCTCCGCTGAAACGTGGTATCTTCCCGAAGGGCGGTATCCGTATGGTCGAGAATAGCTTGGAAGCTTATGGTTATCATTTGGACCCGATGACGAAAGAGATCTTCACGAAGTACCGTAAAACTCATAACGAGGGCGTTTTCTCCGCATATACGGAAGAGATGATTGCCGCACGTCGTTCGGCTATTATCACCGGTCTGCCCGACGCGTATGGTAGAGGACGTATTATTGGTGACTATCGTCGTGTCGCTTTATATGGTACGGCAATCTTGATCGAGGAGAAAAAGCGTTTCTTGAATCGTTTGGATATCCAAGAGATCACGGAAGAGATCATCCAGAGCCGTGAGGAGATTTCCGAACAGATCAAGGCTTTGAAAGCGTTCGAGAAAATGTGCGCTAGCTATGGCTTTGATGTGACTCGTCCGGCACAAAACGCTCGTGAGGCGGTTCAGTTTGTGTACTTAGCTTATCTGGCGGCGGTAAAAGACCAAGATGGCGCGGCGATGTCTATCGGACGTACTTCTACGTTTTTGGATATTTATATCGAGAAAGACATCCGTGAGGGTAAGTTGACCGAAGAGGAGGCGCAAGAATTGGTAGACCAGCTGATCATCAAGTTGCGTATCGTTCGTTTCTTACGTACGCCGGAATACAATGATTTGTTCTCCGGTGATCCGGTTTGGGTAACAGAGTCCTTGGGCGGCCAAGGAGTGGATGGCCGTTCTTTGGTAACAAGAACTTCCTATCGTTATCTCCATACATTATATAATCTAGGTCCGGCACCAGAACCCAATTTGACAGTTCTGTGGTTTAAGAACGCTCCCGAGAACTGGAAACGCTTCTGTGCCAAGGTCTCTATCGATACATCGGCTATCCAATATGAGAACGACGATTTGATGCGTCCGGATTATGGAGATGATTATGGTATCGCTTGTTGCGTTTCTCCTATGAAGATCGGTAAGCAGATGCAGTTCTTCGGAGCCCGTGCGAATTTGGCGAAATGTTTATTATATGCGATCAACGGAGGACGGGATGAGCGCAGCGGCGTACAGGTAGCCCCGATGTTCGAGCCGGTTCGCGGCGAGTATCTGGAATACGATGAGGTGATGGCTAAGTATGAGCAAATGATGCGCTGGTTGGCGAAAGTGTATGTGAACGCCTTGAAGATAATCCATTATATGCATGATAAATACGCATATGAGGCATTCGAGATGTCGCTTCACGATGGAGATGTAGAGCGTATCCGTGCGACAGGTATCGCCGGTCTTTCTATCGTTGCCGATTCGTTGGCTGCTATCCGTGATACGAAAGTACGTGTGATCCGTGACGAGCGTGGCTTGGCGGTTGATTTCGAACGTGAGGGCGAATATGTTCCTTTCGGTAATAACGACGATCGTACGGATAGTATCGCTGTAGAGATCACCGAGAAGTTCATGGAATATTTGCGTCAGCACGAGACCTATCGCCATGCGAAACCTACGCAGTCCATCCTTACGATCACCTCTAATGTGGTATATGGTAAGAAGACTGGTACGACACCGGATGGCCGTATCGGTGGAACTCCTTTCGCTCCGGGCGCGAACCCTATGAACGGTCGTGATACGAAAGGTGCTATCGCTGCGCTAGCTTCGGTAGCGAAGCTTCCATTCCAGCATGCGCACGACGGTATCTCTTATACTTTCGCTGTTTCTCCGGCTACGTTGGGAAAGGAGCGTGAAGTGCAGATCAATAATCTGGTTAGCTTATTGGATGGCTATTTTACTCCGGATGGAGGTCAGCATCTGAATGTTAACGTATTTGATAAGGATTTGTTGATCGACGCTATGGAACATCCTGAGAAATATCCGCAACTTACGATCCGTGTATCCGGATATGCGGTAAACTTCGTGAAACTGACTCGTGAACAACAGTTGGATGTTATTTCAAGAACCATTAACCATTCACTGTAAGTGATAAAAGGTAAGATACATTCATTAGAGAGTTTCGGGACCGTAGATGGTCCCGGAATTCGCTTTGTCGTTTTTATGCAGGGCTGCCCGTTGCGTTGCCTGTATTGCCATAACCCGGATACTTGGAACCCGAAAGGGAAGGTGAAATATCAGATGACTCCCGGCGAGCTATTGACGGAAGTCTTACGGTATAAGAGTTTTATCGCCCGTGGGGGGGTGACTGTTACCGGTGGGGAACCTTTATTGCAACCTGAGTTTCTGAAAGAGTTTTTCCGTTTGTGCCAAGAGCAAGGTCTTCACACAGCTTTGGACACATCTGGTTTCGTATGTACCTCAAAAGCTTGGGAAGTCTTGGATTATGCGGACTTAGTGTTATTGGACATCAAAACCTTAAACCCGGATTTACATCCGTTACTGGCGGGTGTCAAGCAGGATAATACGCTTCTGTTCTTGGATGAATTGGAGAGACGTGGCATAGATACTTGGATTCGCCATGTTATTGTCCCCGGATATACGGATAATGACGAGTGGCTGGAGGCGTTAGCTCGGTATGTCAGTTCATATAAAGTGGTTCGCAAAGTGGAATTATTGCCTTATCATACGATGGGAACCTATAAATATGAGCAATTAGGTCTCGATTATCCGTTAAAGGGGGTGGAACCCTTATCAAAAGAACGTTTAGATAATGCGAAAGCGATATTCTCTCGCTACAAACCAGAAAATAACAAGGCCTGATCTCTCGATCAAGCCTTGCGATTATGCAACAGCTAATCAGGGAAAACAATCTAATCCGATTAGCTTTTAAACGATAGTAATAATTTTTTGCCTAGACTAACCTTGACTATTTAATATGTGTTTGTTTTGTTATATGCAACAAATATCTATTTTTGTAAGGAGATAAAAAATGATATAGATCAGAAAATGATGAATAGTATGAAGACACCACAAGAAATAGCCGAAATGATATCCAAACGTTTTTATCCATTACCCGATGCGGATTTGGATTCTCTGGCCTCGATCATAGAATCAAGTAAGGCTGCGAAAGGAGAATTATTGTTGGATAACGGACAAATATCTAAATATTTATATTATGTGGAATCGGGATTATTACGCCAGTTTTACTATAAGAATAAACGTGATATTACCGAGCATTTCTCCTGTGAGGGAAATATCGTTATTTGTATAGCCAGCACATTCCAAAGAGAACCGACGCGTTTATTAATCGAGGCATTGGAACCGACGGTTTATCACCGGATCTCTTTTTCGGAATTTAGCGATTTATTGAAAACATCTTTAGCTATTAATAGATTGTACCAGAAAATACTGGAGTGGGCTTTGATGCTTTCGCAAGAGAAAGCGGACTCTTGGCGTTTTGAGTCGGCAAGAAAACGTTATCTGCGTTTTCAACAGGAATATCCGGAAGCAGCGAAACGTGCTTCTGTCAATCATATCGCCTCGTATTTATTGATGACACCCGAATCTTTGAGCCGGGTGCGGGCGGGAGTGTTGTAGTCTCTACCTACATTCAGGTATTATTGAGGTGAAAATAGCAATTTGTGGTGATTTCACGGTTCAAGTAATCCATCTATATTTGCGTCAGTTTAAAAAACGTAGAAGCAATGAAAATAGAAAAGATTACAGGACGTGAGATCCTAGATTCAAGAGGTAACCCGACAGTAGAGGTTGATATTTTACTAGAGTCCGGCGTTATGGGCCGTGCGTCTGTGCCTTCCGGTGCGTCCACCGGCGAGAACGAGGCTTTGGAGTTGCGTGATGGCGATAAGAAGCGTTATGGTGGTAAAGGCGTATTGAAAGCGGTTGAGAATATCAATACGATTATCGCTCCGGCATTGAAGGGGATGTCTGCCTTGGATCAGATAGGTATCGATCATGCGATGTTGGCTTTGGACGGTACGAAAACTAAATCGAAACTAGGTGCGAACGCTATCCTTGGCGTTTCTTTAGCTGTAGCGAAAGCTGCCGCAAATTATTTGGATATTCCTTTATATAGATATATTGGTGGAACGAATACCTACGTGATGCCTGTTCCGATGATGAATATAATCAATGGCGGTTCGCATAGCGACGCTCCGATCGCTTTCCAAGAGTTTATGATTCGTCCGGTAGGTGCCGCTTCTTTCAAGGAAGGCTTACGTATGGGCGCTGAGGTATTCCATGCGTTGAAAAAGGTATTGCACGATCGTGGGTTAAGTACCGCTGTTGGTGATGAGGGTGGTTTCGCCCCGAATTTGGAAGGTACGGAAGATGCCTTGAACTCAATTATCGCCGCTATCAAGGCGGCTGGTTATGAACCGGGCAAGGATGTGATGATCGGTATGGATTGCGCTTCTTCTGAGTTTTATAAGGATGGAATCTACGATTACACGAAGTTTGAAGGAGAAAAAGGAGTGAAACGTACTTCCGACGAACAAGTGGATTATCTGGAAAAGCTGATCAACGAATACCCGATCGATTCCATTGAGGATGGTATGAGTGAGAATGATTGGGCTGGTTGGAAGAAACTGACAGATCGTATTGGTAACCATTGCCAATTAGTCGGAGATGATTTGTTCGTGACAAATGTAGAGTTCCTTTCAAGGGGTATTAAAGAAGGTTGCGGTAACTCAATCTTGATCAAGGTAAATCAGATCGGTTCCTTGACGGAGACACTGAACGCTATCGAGATGGCTCACCGTCATGGATACACGACCGTTACTTCACACCGTTCCGGTGAGACGGAAGACGCTACGATCGCCGATATCGCTGTCGCTACCAATAGCGGACAGATCAAGACGGGATCATTAAGTCGTTCGGACCGTATGGCTAAATATAACCAGCTGCTTCGTATCGAGGAGGAATTGGGAGACCGTGCCGTATACGGATACAAAAGAATCAATTAAGTATATAAAGTAAATTATAATCGCTAATTATGTAGTAATCCAAAACCCAAGATATTGAAGGGCTTATCCGTGAGGATAGGCCCTTTTTATTGATTGATAAAGTATTATCTATAACCTCATAAAATATATCGATTAGAAAAATTGTTTTAATGAATAAATATGTTATATTTTTGTATCGGAAATAAAAACAAATAGTATTCATTTAAAAATAGGAACAAGTATGGAACCGATTATTAATTCTCAACTTCCGGAGTTTAAAGTACAAGCTTTTCAAAATGGTAATTTCAAGACTGTAACCAACGAGGACGTCTTGGGTAAGTGGGCTATCTTTTTCTTCTACCCGGCCGATTTTACATTTGTTTGTCCAACAGAGTTGGTCGATATGGCTGAGAAGTATGAGCAGTTTAAATCAATGGGAGTAGAAATTTACTCTGTAAGTACAGACTCTCATTTTGTACATAAAGCTTGGCATGACGCTTCCGAGACTATCCGTAAGATCCAATATCCGATGTTGGCAGATCCCACTGGAGCACTGAGTCGTGCGTTTGGTGTGATGATTGAGGAAGAGGGTATGGCATACCGTGGCACTTTCTTGGTAAATCCGGAAGGAAAGATCAAAGTGGCCGAGATTCATGATAACAATATCGGTCGTGACGCTTCCGAGTTACTTCGTAAAGTTGAAGCCGCTCAGTTTGTCGCTTCACATGATGGTGAGGTTTGTCCCGCTAAATGGAAGAAAGGGGAGGCTACCTTGAAACCTAGCATTGACTTGGTAGGGAAAATCTAAATAATTAAGAGTATAGATCGTGTTAGAATCAACATTAAAAGAACAATTAAAAGGTATATTCGCAGGGTTAAATGCGAATTATACCTTTGATATATCGATCTCTCCTGCGCATGAAAGTAGACAGGAATTGTTGGATTTATTAGGTGATGTTGCCTCTTGTTCGGATAAAATATCTATGCAAGTATCTGATGGGGAGGGATTGGAATTCATTTTATTAAAGGATGGAGCGAAAACGGGGATTAAGTTTCGTGGAGTACCTAATGGACACGAGTTTACTTCCTTGCTGTTGGCGATCTTGAATTCAGATGGGAAAGGCAAGAATTTTCCGGACGAGAGCATTTGTAATCGTGTTAAAGCCTTGAATGGCCCGATACATCTGACGACCTATGTCTCTTTGACTTGTACGAATTGCCCGGATGTGGTACAGGCATTAAACGCTATGACGACTTTAAATCCTCAGATCCATCATGAGATGGTAGATGGGGCTATCAATCAGGCGGAAGTTGATGCCTTGAAGATACAAGGCGTCCCCTCTGTCTTTGCGGATGGAAAACTGATCCATGTAGGACGTGGGGAATTCGGTGAATTGTTATCGAAGCTGGAAGCTCAGTATGGAATCAATGAGAGCCTGACGGAGAAGACGGTAAAACGATATGACGTGGTTGTGGTCGGTGGGGGTCCGGCTGGTGCTTCTGCCGCTATTTATTCCGCACGAAAGGGGCTGAGTGTCGCTGTCGTGGCGGAGCGTATCGGCGGGCAGGTGAAGGAGACGGTAGGAATTGAGAATCTGATTTCAGTTCCGGAGACAACAGGTACCCAGTTGGCTGACAATCTGCGCTTGCATATGCGGCAATATCCGATTGACCTGCTGGAGCATCGTCGTATAGAGAAGGTAACGATAGAAGGAAACGAGAAGGTTTTGTCTACGGCTGGAGGTGAGATATTCAAGGCTCCGGCGGTTATTATCGCTACGGGCGCTAGCTGGCGTAAATTGAATGTACCGGGTGAGGCAGAGTATATAGGGCGTGGAGTGGCTTTTTGTCCTCATTGCGACGGTCCGTTTTATAAGGGAAAACATGTTGCCGTGGTTGGCGGTGGAAATTCCGGTATCGAGGCGGCTATTGATTTGGCGGGGATCTGTTCGAAAGTAACCGTTTTGGAGTTTATGGATGAGTTAAAAGCGGATCAAGTCTTGCAAGAGAAAGCGAAGAGTTTGCCGAATGTCGAGATCTTTGTTAGTTCACAAACAACCGAGGTGGTTGGAAATGGCGACAAGGTAACCGGTATCCGTACAAAGGATCGTAAGACAGGGGAAGAGCGTGTTATTCATTTAGACGGTATTTTTGTTCAAATCGGCTTAGCCGCTAATAGTGGTGTCTTTAAGGAGATTGTCGAAACAAATCGTCCCGGTGAGATCGTGATTGACGCACATTGCCGGACGAATGTCCCGGGTATTTATGCAGCGGGCGACGTTTCCACCGTACCCTTTAAGCAAATCATTATTTCTATGGGAGAAGGCGCCAAAGCGGCCCTTTCGGCCTTTGAAGATCGGGTACGTGGTGTACTCGGTTGATGAAATACCTACAAATAGGTAATTTTTGAACAGCGTATCTCTTTTATCGGTTATATTACTATATTTGCGATCGAGAGAAAAGAGATGGATAGATTAAGAAAATATCTGAGGATATTACTCCCTGCGCTGTTCATAGCCTATTTGGGATGTATTATTGCGTTTACCCACGTTCATATTGTCAACGGGGTAACAATCGTCCATTCTCACCCGTATCATAAAACGGACGATGGTCGTCCGGACCATGAACATGGCTACGCCGAGTTTCAGTTGCTTCATCAGTTATCTGTCTTGCAGATAACAGGTGCGGCTTTCGTCGCTATTCTGCTGGCGGCTTTTTATTCCTTTATTCGTAACTTATCTTTCGCTCCGGTCTATCCGGACTATATCGTTCCCTTCCGGGGAAGACGTACGCTTCGGGCTCCTCCCATATTCTGATATTGTGAGATTAATAACATTGTATTACTTATCAGAATAAATTAAAATGAATAAATTTTTCATCTTTATACTATGCCTGTGCTGTGCCCTAACGGTAGCTCAGGCCACGGGAGAGGACCGTCTAAACGACTCAGACGCAAATGTTTTCGGACATGTATTGGATAAGAAAACAGGGGAACATCTTCCCTTTATCAACGTATTGTTAAAAGGTACCACGATCGGTACGACCACCGATAACTCGGGACATTATTTCCTGAAGAATCTGCCGGAAGGTAAATTTACGCTAGAATATAAAGCGCTCGGGTATAAGACTATCTCTAAAGAAGTGACCCTAAAGAAAGGAAAAACCTTAGAGATTAATGTAGAACTGGAAGAAGACCAGATCGCCTTGGATGGCGTGGTGGTATCTGCGAATCGTGCGGAAACTTCCCGCCGGTTGGCTCCCACATTAGTGAATGTATTGGATGCGAAGGTTTTTACTACGACCAATGCGGTGAATTTGGCACAGGGACTAAATTTCCAACCGGGTGTACGGGTAGAGACGAATTGCCAGAATTGCGGTTTCCAGCAAGTCCGGATCAATGGATTAGACGGACCTTATACCCAAATACTGATTGATTCACGTCCCATATTCAGCGCTTTATCCGGCGTATATGGGCTTGAGCAAATACCGGCGAATATGATCGAGCGGGTAGAGGTGATGCGAGGAGGGGGATCGGCACTGTTCGGCTCGTCCGCTATCGCCGGGACAATTAATATCATCACGAAGGAGCCCTTGAGAAATTCCGGGGAATTGTCGCATACGTTAACCTCGATCGGTGGGACATCCGCTTTCGATAATAATACGACCCTAAATGCCTCTTTGGTATCGGAAAATGGGAAAGCGGGCTTATATCTTTTTGGCCAGAACCGTCATCGTTCCGGTTTTGATCAGGATGGAGATGGTTTTACGGAGTTGCCTAAATTGAAGAATCAAACGGTTGGTTTCCGTTCGTACCTGAAAACGAGTACTTATAGTAAATTGACATTCGAGTATCATCATATGAATGAATACCGCAGGGGAGGAAATCTGTTGGATCGTCCGCCTCATGAAGCGGATATCGCCGAACAGTTGGAGCATTCGATTGATGGAGGAGGTCTGAAATTCGATCTTTTCTCCAAGGATTACAAACATAAATGGAGTGTTTTCACTTCTGCCCAGAATACAGACCGGGATAGTTATTACGGGACGAACCAAGATCCGAACGCTTACGGCAAGACTACGGACCTGACGGTTATGGCCGGTACGCAATATGCTTATAGTTTTGATAAATTCTTGTTTATGCCATCGGATTTGACTGCCGGTTTGGAGTATAGTTTCGATCATTTGAAAGACGAGATGATCGGGTATAATCGCTTTACGAATCAGAAGGTGCATATCGAGAGCGCGTTTTTGCAGAATGAGTGGAAAAATAAGCGATGGAGCTTCTTGATTGGAGGTCGTTTGGATAAACATAATATGATGGATCATGTAATATTCAGCCCTCGTGCGAATATCCGTTTTAACCCGACGGAAGATATCAATATCCGGGCTAGTTATTCCAGTGGTTTCCGTGCCCCGCAAGCGTTCGATGAGGATATGCATATCTCGGCGGTCGGCGGAGAGGTCGCTATGATCCAGCGTGCGAAAGATTTATCCGAGGAGAAATCGCAGAGCTTGAGTGCTTCGGTCGATTTTTACCATCGTTTTAAGAATGGTATCCAGTTGAACTTCTTGGTGGAAGGTTTTTACACCAGCTTAAGTGATGTGTTTGTCTTGGAAGATATTGGGAAAGATGAGCAAGGCAATCTGATTAAGGAACGTCGTAACGGTTCCGGGGCGAAAGTGATGGGATTAACCTTGGAAGGAAAGTCGGTGTTAACTTCATGGCTATCTTTGCAAGCGGGCGCTACTTTCCAGCGAAGCCGTTATAAAGAGGCCGAGAAATGGAGCGATGACGAGAATGTGCCAGCCGAGACAAAGATGTTCCGTACGCCGGATATCTATGGTTATTTTACGGCTACCCTTACGCCTTTCAAACGTTTCACGGCTTCCCTGTCGGGAACCTATACGGGAAGTATGTTGGTGCAGCATTTGGCGGGATATATACCTTTGGATAAGGCGGTGGAGACTCCGGATTTTTTTGATATGAATATCAAGCTTGCGTATGAGTTCCCGCTTTACAAAGAGCTGAAACTAGAAGTAAATGGGGGCGTGCAGAATCTGTTCAACGCTTACCAATCCGACTTTGACCAAGGTAAGAACCGGGATTCCTCCTATATCTATGGCCCGGCTAGCCCGAGAAGTTATTTTGCCGGTGTAAAGATGAGCTTTTAATCATGTAATGCCCTTTGAAAAAACATGTACGTGTTTCGTGAAAAACATGTACGTGTTTCCGAAAAAAGACGTACGTGTTTTTTTGAAGGCAAAATAAACAAAAAGACAGTGTTCCCAAGCGTATGATCGCCCTACGGAAACACTGTCTTTTTTATGGGATAAATCGGGATGTTTTATTTAACGAACGGAGCGGCTTGCAAATAGGCGGCGCTCTTCTCTACGCCCTCGAACTGGGTACGGCCTTTTTTGTCACCTTCCAGTTCCACGTAGTAGCCGAGGATACCGATCTCGTACGCTTTTTTGAATATATTCGGGAAATTCATCATACCGGAATCACCGATGATCCAACGATCCTTGATGTGCAATAACTTAAAACGATTCGGATAATTCTCCATCCATTCCACGGGATCTTGCTGCCCCATAACGGCCCAATATACATCCAACTCGAACATAACCTTATCCGGATCGGTATTTTTTAGGAATAACTCCTCGATATAAGTACCTTTAGGAGGTGCCCACGGATTCGGGTTCTGTTCCGGTTTCTCGCCGGCTTTCAATACCCGTTTGAACTCATTGCTATGATTATGGTAACCCCATAGGATTCCGGCTTTCTTCGTGATCTCTCCGGCACGGTTGAAGATCTCCGATACTACTTTGGCGTCATCCTCGTTTTCGATACGGGGTAAACTCGGTTGTACCATACAACTAACACCTAGCTCGGCATGGATATCGGTTGCCTTTTTCCAGAACTCGTCGAATTTGGGCATATTCTCTTTCGTGTACTCACGAAGAGAAGGGGTCAGGTGTGAGCTACTGATTCTCAAACCGGCATCATCCACCATTTTCTTATAATCCTTGGAGGCGATGAATGTCGTATTTTTAGGATTATAATCACCGAATTTACCAGTGTCTTCCCTATATCCGAAAATCTCCAGATCGGTATATCCCGCTTTTGCCAATCGGTTCAATCCGTTAGGCATATCTTGCAGTAACTCCTGTCCGAGCGAATAGGTTTGCAATCCCATCTTTTTCCCGGCGGTTGCCGAGGATATCGCATCCGTGGCGGGTATGGATCTGGTGGGATTTGAAGCCATTACTTTTTGGCTGGCTATGCCCCCTAAAGTAAGTAATGAAATGTTTCTCAAAAATGTTCTTCTGTCTGTCATGGTGATAAAGAATTAAAATTAAACATCTGTTTCTCGCAAATATAGTTAACCTTTTTGAAGTTTATTAAGAAAATGTCTCTCAAAAACTTGCGATTGGGTTTAAATAGATTTAAAATTTGACATAACTCAATTTTACGAACTTACTCCATACATCCAATTACCTGAATAAGGGGATTGTTTGGTATACCTCCGTGGATTTTTAATGTGATTTTACCCATTCTTAGGTATTGTGGGGCTGTAGTCTCTGATCGTAACTTTGCAACGTTTTAAATAACATAATTGATTAAATGATGATGAAGAAAATCAGAGGGCTTTTCCTCTCCTTTTTACTGTTGCTTATTTCCATCTCGGCTTTTTCTCAACATAAAACAATGATATCGGGTAAAGTCCTGTCCACGGAAAAAACAACCGTGGATTTCGCTACCGTTTATCTAAAAGGTACGAATTACGGCGGGACTACGAATGAGGAAGGTATCTATCATCTTCAAGCTCCCGCGGGAGAATATACATTAGTAGTATCGGCTATCGGATATAAGACGGTAGAGAAACCCGTGAAACTGATGCGTGGGGAACGGACGAAGATGAATGTGGTAATCAGCCCTCAAGCTACGGAGTTGGATGAGGTGGTTGTCGTTTCTAATGGCGTGACCCGGCTCAAGCGTTCTGCGTTCAATGCCGTGGCCCTCGATACGAAAGCCTTGCAAAATTCAACCCAGAACTTGAGTGAAGCCTTGGCTCAAGCGCCCGGAATGAAGATCCGGGAGTCCGGCGGTGTCGGCTCGGATATGCAACTGATGATGGATGGATTTACCGGCAAGCATATCAAGATCTTTATCGATGGGGTTCCGCAAGAAGGTGTCGGCAGTTCTTTCGGACTGAATAACATTCCGGTGAATTATGCCGAGCGTATAGAGGTCTATAAGGGTGTGGTACCGGTGGGTTTCGGAACAGACGCTATCGGAGGTGTTATCAATATCATCACCAAGAAGAACCGGAACAAATGGTTTTTGGATGCTTCTTATTCATACGGGTCTTTCAATACGCATAAATCTTATGTGAACTTCGGACAAACTTTCCGGAGCGGACTCACGTATGAGATCAACGTTTTCCAGAATTATTCGGATAATAATTACTATGTGGATACTCCGGTGAAGGACTTTACGACCGGAGCGATCAATAAGAAAAAGATCGAGCATGTGAAGCGTTTTCATGATACGTATCATAACGAGGCCGTTATCGGGAAAATCGGTTTCGTGGATAAGAAATGGGCGGATCGTTTGATGTTCGGGTTTACCTATTCACATATGTATAAAGATATACAGACGGGCGTACGCCAAGAAGTGGTGTTTGGCGGCAAATATCGGAAGGGATACTCGATCATGCCGTCGTTGGACTATCGCAAGCGTGATTTCTTCGTTAGGGGCTTGGATGTGGTATTGACGGCGAATTATAATAAGAACATGACGAACAATGTAGATACCTCTTCCTATGAATATAATTGGCGTGGCGAGATGCGTCCTCTCCGGATGCCCGGTGAGCAATCTTATCAGAACACCCGGTCGGATAATAATAACTGGAACGGAACCTTAACAGCTAACTACCGTATCGGTAAGGCGCATACGTTCACGTTCAATCACGTGATCAACGCGTTCCGGCGTTCGAATCAGTCTCTTTTGAACGAGGACTCGGAAGCGAACGCTATCCCGAAGGAAACCCGTAAAAATATCAGCGGTCTTTCGTATCGCTTGATGCCGACGGAACATTGGAACTTGTCTGTGTTCGGTAAATATTACAACCAGTTTATTGCGGGGCCTGTCGCTACTTCCTCGGCTCAAGATGACTATATACGTACGACCAATTCGGTAAGCGCGATGGGATATGGGGCTGCGGGAACTTACTTTATCTTGAAAAGCTTGCAAGCGAAATTGTCCTATGAGAAAGCCTATCGCCTGCCGACCAATGAGGAGATGTTTGGCGATGAGGACCTTGAGACCGGCGATATTTCCTTGAAACCGGAGAACAGCGATAACGTGAATCTGAATTTAAGCTACAACGAGACATTCGGTAAGCATTCCGTATATGTGGAAGGCGGATTGATCTACCGAAATACGAAAGATTATATCCAACGGAATATATCGGATTTGAGCGGCGGTAAATATGGCGCTACCTATGTGAATCATGGTCGTGTAGAGACCAAGGGTTACAATATCTCGGTTCGCTACGGTTTCGCTAACTGGGTAAGCGTAGGAGGAAACTTTACGCAGATGAATGTGAGGGATAACGTGAAGACGGTTACCAGCGGGACGAACCAAGAGAGCTTGACATATGGCGCACGTATGCCGAATCTTCCTTATCAGTTTGCCAACTCGGATGTGACTTTCTATTGGCGTAATTTGTGGAAGAAAGGCAATACGCTAAGTGTCACTTACGATAATTTATATATGCATAGTTTCCCGCTGTATTCGGAGGCAGTAGGCAGTGAATCCGAATTTGTGGTACCAACTCAATTCTCGCATAACCTGACACTCTCTTATGGTATACAGAACGGGCGTTACAATATCTCTTTCGAGTGCAGGAATCTCACGAACGAGAAATTATACGATAACTTCAGCTTGCAGAAGGCTGGCAGGGCTTTCTATGGTAAGGTGAGGGTTTATTTCGGTAATTAATTTAAAGTGTGACTATCTTTTATTTATCAATAATTAATTCAAAACATAATAGATTAAAACAACATGAAGAAGA
Organism: Parabacteroides sp. AF21-43; assembly: GCF_003635435.1. Lineage (NCBI taxonomy): Bacteria > Pseudomonadati > Bacteroidota > Bacteroidia > Bacteroidales > Tannerellaceae > Parabacteroides > Parabacteroides sp. AF21-43. Next base: position 142,332 of record NZ_QTMG01000008.1, read on the forward strand.
ATTATTTAATGACAGGTCTTGCCGCCGCGTTATTGGTTGGGGGAGTATTTACTTCTTGTAGTGACGACGATCCTGTAAACCCGGATAACGGAGGCAACGGGAATGGAAATGGCGGAGGATCGACCTCGGAGGCGGTTTCGAGCTATGTAGTCGCCGCTTCTGTCGGTGACGCAAATTACTTGTTGACAGCCGATACGCTGGGTGATGGCTCTATCTCCGCTAAAAACAACGGACTCACTACGGAAAGCGGTACGCAATGGATCTTCTATAAGGATAAATATTTGTATCGTTTGGTTTACAATCAAGGAAATGCCGGTGTTACTTCTTCATACGTACTGAATGCGGAAGGTAAGATTAAAGAGCGTGATAATACTTACGAGATCAAGCGATTTACTTCTTATGGTATCTATGGCGACTATATCATTACATCTTCTACCGGTGATCTGGGTGAGGAATATGCGGACGAGAATGGTTATCTGCCTAAAGGCTTCTTGCTCTCTTATCTGGATGTGGCCAAAGAGACGTTTACGACAAACACGAATACGATCTTGTCGGAGAATTATTTGGGAAATGGCGAGTTCGTTACGTTAGCGGGTATTCTCCAAGCGAACGGTCGGATCTATTCTGCGGCTATCCCGATGGGATTGAGTAAGTACGGCGTGAAAGCGGAGGGAGGTAAATATGTTAAATACCCGGAGCTGGTAAAGACAGAATCCGGAGGAAGCGGTAGTGGCGCTTACGAAAAAGGGGAATTGCAATGGACGCAATATCCGAACGAGGCTTGGGTCGCTATTTATGCGAACGAGAAATTCGAGAACCCGAAACTGATAAAGACGGATAAGATCAGTTATGCTTGCGGACGTAACCGTTCTCAATACTACCAGACCATTTGGACGGCAGACAACGGCGATGTGTATGTGTTCTCGCCCAGCTATGCCAAGACGATGACCGCGGAGGTACAGAAAACGACTTTGCCGGCCGGTGTAGTTCGTATTAAGGCTAATGCGGAGGAGTTTGATCCTGATTATTATTGTAATTTGGAGGCACAGACGGGTGGTAAGGCATTCTTGCGTTGTTGGCATATCACGGAAGATTATTTCTTGTTGTTGATGTATGATCGTCCGTTGACTGAATCCGGATTCGCCGCGAAAGAGTTGGCTATTTATAAAGGAGAGGATAAGAGTCTTACTTACGTGAAGGGGCTGCCTTCCACGGATGTTATTTCCGGATTTGGCAATACTCCGTTCTCGGAGGATGGTATCGCTTATATGGCGGTTACGACTACCGATGGAAGTCAACCTGCCGTGTATCGTATCGATCCGAAGACAGCTACCGCAACAAAAGGTCTTACCGTTGAGGCAGAGCAAATCAGTGGTGTAGGTAAATTGACTGCCGCTCAAGAGTAATAAGCAAGTATGAGTCGGACTCACATTCTTTTAATATTCCTCCTGCTCCCGCTAACCCTGCGGAGCCAGGAGGATATTTGTATAGGAAAGGAACTGGTTTTGTACTCTACCGTATTGCAAGAAGACCGGAGTTATTGGATACACCTGCCGGAGCATTATAATATGGATACGAAACAACGCTATCCGGTTGTTTACCTGCTAGATGGAGATTCTTTCTTTCATTCGCTGGTAGGCATAAGGAAAACGTTGGCATCCGGTAGAGGTAAATATCTACCTCCCTGTATTATTGTCGGGGTATTAAATACGGATCGGACACGTGATTTTACGCCTACCGCTTCAGCCGCCGGACGGGATGGTAAAATCTCCATAGATGCGATTCCGCAAGGAGGGGGAAGTGAGGCTTTCAGTAAGTTTCTTACGGAAGAACTTCGCCCTGCTATCGATAGTGCCTATCGCACGAACGGCTGGAATATGCTTATCGGTCATTCGTATGCGGGGCTTTTCACCTTGAATACGTTTCTTCGTCATACGGAATTATTTGATACCTATCTAGCGGTCGACCCTAGTTTGTGGTGGGATCAGGGGCGGTTGGTCCGGGAGGCGGAGGCTTTGGTTGCAGGCCGGAATTTTAAAGGGAAAAGCCTGTATATCGGTGTCGCGTCTAAAAAAAGGACGGACCGGGTGGACATTCATCTTGACAAAGTGAGTTATCTTCTTTCGGAGGTTTTGCCACAAGCGGAGAACCTGCGTTTCTTTAGTAAATCATTTCCCGGCGAGAACCATGGAACGGTAGCGGTTCCGGGTATATATGACGGGATTAAACAATTATTCGGAAAATGAGAAAATTCTTTGCGAAAGTACATTTATGGCTATCGATACCTTTTGGCATTATTATTGCGATTGTCTGCCTGACCGGGGCGATTCTCGTCTTTGAGACAGAGATATTAGAATTAGGCTACCCTTCCCGTTATTTTGTAAAGGAAGTAAAAGGGGAACCTCTCTCGCCTGCCGCCTTGATAGAATCGGCGCGCCAACAATTACCCGATTCGGTTCGAATAAACGGTATTCGGGTATCGTCTGACCCGAGACGAACTTATCAACTGATATTACCGGGGAAAAAGGCCGCGGGTTTTATTGATCCCTACACCGGGGAGGTGACCGGGATGGATGACGGACAAGGTTTTTTCCTGAAAATGATGCGTCTTCATCGTTGGTTACTTGATGAGTATAAACGGGATGGAAGTTTTTCTTGGGGAAAATCAATAGTTGGCTATGCGACTTTGGTCTTGGCGATTATTATTATAAGTGGAATCGTAATTTGGTATCCCCGTAATAAAAAAGTATTGAGAAACCGGTTGAAAGTAAAGACCAAGGCTGGTTGGTTCCGTTTCTTCTATGATTTACATGTCTCCGGGGGATTCTATGCGGCATTGCTCCTGCTTATCTTAGCGTTAACCGGATTAACATGGTCGTTTGGTTGGTATCGAAATGCCTTTTATAGTGTCTTCGGTATTAGTGCAAACCCGCCTCAAGCGCATCATGCTCCAGCTTCTTCCGGCGCGAAGAAACCCGCGAAGAAAAAGACGGATTACACACAATGGGCTGAGGTGTTATCGGCATTGAAAAGCCATTATCCGGACTTTAACTCAATCACGATCCAAGATGGCTCCGCTACGGTTTCTACGGCCCGTTATGGGAATACAAGAGGAAGCGACCGTTACTCCTTTGATCCTGCTACGGGTGAGATTACGGAAGTCCAATTATATAAAGATCTCCCAAAATCGGGGAAGATAAGAGGATGGATTTATTCCGTACACGTCGGCTCGTGGGGGGGAATGACTACCCGTATATTGACTTGCTTAGTTTCCTTGTTGGGGACGATCTTCGCGATAACCGGCTATTATTTTTGGATAAAGAAACAATTCAGGAAACTGAGATGAAAAGAAAGAGGTATGTTTGACCCACATACCTCTTCATAAATCTAAACCAATCAAGTTGAATACGCAAACGTTGTAATATTAAGGTTAAACAGTTATGTATGTAAAAGTGTGCGTCTATTCAATTCCTTCTTTCCTTATAGATGCCAACCACTGGTCGATCCGCCCTTCTGTTTGATCGTCTTCATTCATTTCATCCAGAGGAAGTCCGACGAACATACCGTTTATGCAGGCGGTGGAACTGTCAAATGAATATCCCGAGGCATCTACAGCGCCGATGAACTTGCAACCTGTATTTCGCAGGTCGGAATAGATCGTACCGATGGCGTCACAGAAAGTGTCGCTAAAAGAGGCTGAGTCTCCGCAACCGAATAATGCGACGGTTTTCTCACTTAAGTCCAGCTTTTTCAGCTTCCCTAGATAACTATCCCAATCATCTTGCAAATCTCCGGCGCCCCAAGTGGAACAGCCCAATAACAAGATTTCATAAGGCGCTACATCAGCGGGAGAAGCGTTAGATACGTCATGAATATCTTTGTCTTCCACACCCAGCTTCTCTGCGATACGTTTCGCAATCCCTTCCGTCGTTCCTGTAGACGAGCCGTAGAATATTCCTATAGTCTTCATTTCTATTTGTTTTTATAGTTTAATAACGAAGACAAATATCCGATATCTTATTAGTCTCGGCAATACCTACAAATATGTATTTTGAGGGTTGCGAATACCCACGAATGGCCAGCGATGGTTGAGGGAATAAAGGTTTTGATAAAATTGTGTATATTTTGAATTGTTTTTTTATAAATTTGCCATCGTATTGGTTCGCCTACCCTATTCAGGTACGGCGATTAAAAGGGAATCAGGTGAGAAACCTGGACAGTCCCGCTGCTGTAAGCTCCAAAAAAGCTTTAGACATCAACTCATTGCCACTGTTTCCGGAAGGAACGGGAAGGAAGTTCTAAAGTGGAGTAAGTCAGAAGACCTGCCAATGCCGGATAACCGCCGCAATTTTACGCTACCGGGGTTTAGCGTATGATTCAAATATGGAATACAGAGAACATTGCTCTAAAGAGGTAATTTTGATAGGGTAAGTTATGCCGTAGTTCGTGGGGAACTATGGGTAATTTATTTTGTGTTAACCTGTTAAAGCCATGTCTTTTTATATCATTCAGTGTATTTGTTTTTTGGAGTTTTACATTAATATTATGCTTATGAGAAAGTTTTTATCTTTTTTCTTTGTAATGGCTTTTTACGTAGTTGGAGCCTATGCGCAAGTATTGGTCCAAGGTCAACCGCATCCTTCCGCAAGGAATATCTCAACAAAGCAGGAGTCTCAGTTAAGAGCTGATGCCAGTTTTACTTTCGATGACATCCAATATTGGGTTGGTAACGGTAGCAATAAAGCCGCTTTAGTGATTGAATGGCATGATGGGAATCGCCCGGATGCCATGGTTTGGGGATATCGCTGGGATGGCGAGGCAACCGGACATGATATGATCGTGGCGATTGCTCAAGCAGATCCTCGATTGGTATTGCTCACCCAATACACTGGCTGGATGGGATATACGATCGATGGAATCGGGTATGGTGAAAGTAGACTTAATATTTCTTATGATCTAGAGGGAGCGAAGTCTGAGCCTAAAAATGCGTTTAAATTTGAACCTCCTATCACAAATCCGCTGTTGGGGCAAACTTCTCATCCAGAGCATCCGGCAGAGGATGTTGCGGCCGCCATTCGGCAAGGGGTTCAAACAGGAGTTATTTATCACCCGATAAATGCGGAAAGATATGGATATCCATCTTATGACTATGACTATTGGAGTTGTAGCAATGGCATTCATTGGCAAGCCGGTTGGTATTATGGCTATTGGAGTTATTTTGTGAGAAGTAGCCAAACCTCTAATTTTAGCTATTCTGGTTTAGGTGCGACAAGCCGTGTATTGACGGATGGTTGTTGGGATGCGTGGAGCTGGAATGGAAATATGAATACATCAGAAGGAACTCAGCCCGGGGATGTCTTTGTCGCTGCGACAATACCCTCTGGAGGTGGAGGGGATGAACCCGAGATCCCGGTGATACACGTAACATCCATTTCTCTCAATAAGTCTTCTTTGCGTTTACAAGCAGGAGCAAACGCAACCCTTGTAGCTAGTATCTCTCCTGTAAACGCTGATAATAAGCAGGTTATTTGGAGTAGTTCCGATACAGGCATAGCAACCGTAGAAAATGGGGTCGTAACAGGTGTCAAGCCCGGTGTGGTGAAAATAACAGCCCAATCGGTAGATGGCGGATATACCGCTGTTTGCGAGGTAACGATAACGGAAGTTGTTATTCCGGAAATAGATTTCAATGGTCTTGATGCTGTTTTAACTTTTCCGAAAGTAGAGGAAGCCACCTCTTATGAAGTTCGTGTTTATAGAAATGAGGATAGTGGTCATAAAAGAATCGCTACTTATGTAATCGATGCCGAAGGTAATATAATCACAGAATTAAGAGCGGTGAGCTTACAAGGCTCTTCTGGGAAAATTTTGGTTCCATTGAAAAATTTAGACATAGACGGTGTTTATACGATAGAGATACAGGTGCTGAATGGGTTGGATATAATAGATACCTATACAGTAGAAAAAATATCGAATCCAGTAAGTAATGAATATTTATCCGCAAGTGGTAGTCGGGTAATTTATCAAAATGGGACATTGTCTTTGGAGCATTTGGATGGATATCATTTTTATTTAATGACAATGGAAGGAAAAATATTGAGAACCTTTATAACTCGAGTTCCCCACGAACTTTATCCTATATCGCTTCCCTCCGGGAATTATCTGTTGACAGGAGAAAAGGATGGAGACCGGAAGGTCTTTAAATTCCGTATTAATTAATAATTAAATTCATTTACATGAAAAGAACACTTTACTTAAGTATGGTTTGCTTACTATCGGCCTTTTCGGCTGTGGGGCAAACCGGTTTGCGGGGGCTGAATCCGATAGAGAAGCAGAAACTGCAAATGCCTGAACTTCCGGCTTCGCAAAGCCGAGTCACGCTACTACGTTCAAGTGAAAACGTAGATTATACACAGGGAGTCTTTATTTTGAACGAGGACTGGTTTGGTCATAACAACAGTACTATTAATTTTATGACTTCTTCTGGTGATTTTGCTTATAGGATTTTCCAGACAGCAAACCCTGGTAAAGAATTAGGTTGTACATCTCAGTTTGGTACTATTTTTGGAGATAATATGTTTATTACTTCTAAACAGCCAAAGGATGGTGGAGCCAGTATTGAAGGAGGTCGCCTGAATGTGGTGGATGCCAAGACAATGAAAGTGAAAGCTCAATTTACGGATATAGGCGGAGGCGATGGGCGTGCTTTTTTAGGCGTGAATGACTCTGTTGGCTATATTGGCGCTTCAAACGGTATTTTTTTGTTTGATATAAAGAACTTGACGGTTGGAGACCAATTGAAAGGTGCCTCAAATTCCGGGGGACTTTATAATGGTCAAGTAGGAATGATGGTCCGGACAAAAACATATGTGTTTGCGGTTCAGCAAAGTAAAGGCGTTTTAGTGATAGATCCTCTAAAACATGAGATTATCAAATTGATAGAAGGAAGTTTCAGCACTTTGACACAAAGTAAGGATGGCAGTGTTTGGGTAGGTGCTGGATCACGCCTGTTATGTATTGATCCGGAGACTTTGGAAGAAACTTATCTATCATTACCCGATGGCTTGACTATACCGGATTCATGGTATGCTTGGACTGCGGGTGTTCTTTGTGCAAGTACGCAAGAAAATGCTATTTATTGGACAAAGGGAGGTGGTTTTAGCAGTGGTAATGAGATTTATCGTTATGAGATCGGTAATCCTTCTTCTATGGATAAACCGTTTTATACCATTCCGGAGAAGGGACGCGTATTGTATGTGGGTGCCGGTTTACGTGTAAGTCCAGATGACAAATTGTATATTTCCGCTTTTGAGAATTTTGGCTCTATAAACTATTGGCAATATGTTGTAGATGCTAAAACTGGCCGTCAATTAGGGTGTTATCCGCTAGAACCCAGCTATTGGTTCCCTGCCATGCATATCTTCCCTGATAATGAGGCTCCGGTTGTTAAAGATTTTACTTCGATAGAGGCTGGTATTAATGATGCGCCTATAACTGTATCTTTAAAAGATATGGCTACGGATAAAGACAATATAGCTGAAGCTATCTATAAATCCGTTAAATCAGTATCGAATGAGAGTCTGTTATCTGCATCTATTTTAGGTGATAATCTGACTCTAACATTGAAGCCGGATCAAACAGGAGAAGCTACCGTCTCCGTTAATTTCGATTCGAATGGAAAGATTGTCACAAAGGATTTGAAAGTGACGGTGAAAGGAAAAGCCGTTTATTTAGATAAGCATGAGTTATCTCAGAATGTGGGTGAAAAATCCACATTAAAGGTGACTGTTCCCGAAGGTGTTTCTGCCGTATGGACTTCTTCGAACAGCAATGTGGCGAGTGTGGTAAATGGAGAAATAACCGCTGTTGCTCAAGGTTCTGCCAAAATTATCGTGTCAGCAGGTAATGAGAAGGACACTTGTCTTGTAAATGTTTCTCTTTCAGTCCAAAGTTTGACTTTAGATGTCGAGAGTGATACGACCCGTGTACAGCGTGATGGTACACTCCAGTTAAAAGTTAAATTACATCCTGAAGGAGCGGTTCTACCTGAATTGCTTTGGAACTCCTCGAACACAAAGGTCGCTCATGTGAATAATAAGGGATTGGTTACGGCTTTTGCGGATGGACTAGCTGTTATTAAGGTTATGAGTGCAGATTCATCCAAAATGGATAGCTGTGTTATCAAGGTTCTAGCCAATATTCAATCCGTGAGTTTACCGGAATCAATATCCCTAAATACGAATTCGAATGGAAAGCAACATACTTATACATTGAAACCTACGTTTATACCTGCTAAGCCTACAAATACGGTTGTTAGTTGGAAATCTTCGAATGAGGATATTGTCACGGTTTCAGAGAAAGGCTTAATTACGGCTATTAAAGCAGGTGAAGCTACCATTACGGTGACTACGGAGGATGGATCGAAAACTGCGGAATGTAAAGTGAATTGTGTACAATGGCCGGATGCGGTTAAATTGGATTTGACATTTGTTTCTATGAAACCGGGTAACACGCAGCAATTGACGATAACGACAACACCAGATTCGATAGGTGCCGTACCAATGAAGTATGTTTCTGATACGCCGGATGTTGTTACGGTTGATAAGAATGGTGTATTGACCGCAAAAAAATATGGTGAGGCAATCATTACGGTGTCTCCGTTAAGTGGTGCGGATGTAAAAGCGACTTGTAAAGTTGCGGTTGAGATTCCTGTAACGAGCATCCAATTGGATAAAGATACGATTTGCCAGAAACCGAACACTTTCGCTCAATTGACCGCAACTATTAATCCGGGGGATGCTACATTCCAAGAACTGACATGGAAGTCTACCAGTATGAGCCCCGTGCGCGTGTCTAGCGATGGCAAGGTTTCTTTCGTTCGTCCGGGTAAATCAAATGTCGTCGTTACTTCAAAATACGGAGGAATAACCGATACTTGCGTAATAATCGTTGATTCAATCCATGTGGAATCTTTTGAATTAAAACAGCATGAGATGACAATCGATATCTCGAAGTCTGGTCGCTTAGAATGGATTTATGCGCCTGATGACGCATCTCAGACAATGCCCGATATAACGGCCGCTGATGAAGATATATTATATATTTATTATGATGGACGTATTCGTGGAGAAAAGGCGGGCTCTACTTGGGTCTATGCGAATATGGAAAATGGCAAGTTTGTCGATTCTTGTTTAGTCCATGTCGTATGTGATATAGATACTGTAACGTTGAATAAGAATCAAGCTACGATAGAACTAGGTCGTACGATAACGTTAACTCCGACAGTTAAAGTAAAACCAACCGTAGAGAATCCGGAAGAAGTGGATCAAACAGTTTATTGGAAAAGTGATAATAAGGAGATCGCTACCGTTGTGGACGGTGTAGTGACCGCTATTTCAGGAGGTTCTACTCGCATTTGGGTATATACGAATTACGGAGATATTCCTGCCTATTGTGATGTCACGGTAGTTCCGGTTACGGAGGCTCCTTCCTCTTCAGTTACAGGGGTTTCTTTAAATGCTTCTTCTTTGTCTTTAGATAAGGGCGAGACGGCTGTTTTAGCTGCGATTGTCACTCCTTCAAATGCGGAAAATAAATCCGTGTCATGGAGTAGCTCGGATATTACTGTTGCTTCTGTAGCCGACGATGGTACGGTTACCGCCGGAATTGCCGGTGTCGTTACGATAACCGTAACAACGGATGACGGTGGTTATACGGCCACTTGCGAGGTTACGGTAACCGACCCAGACTTGGATAAACCTGTGGTTGAGGCCGCTGATTCCACGGCTACGCTGACCTTCCCGAAAGTGCCAGAGGCTACCTTCTATGAGGTCTCCGTATACAAATATGTGAATGAGGTTCCCGTATTGTTTGGTGTTTACACGATGGATGCGGACGGGAATATCCTCACCAGCTTGCGAAGCGATCTGCGTTTAGGTACTCCGGATAAGATCGCTATATCCTTGCGGGATTTGGATGAAGATTCTGATTATATCGTGAAAATTACGGCTGTTAAAGAGAAAGACGGAAAGAAAGAGGTGGTAGGCACATTCTATAGTGAACCGTTCTCTACCTCTTCCGGGACGGTCAGCAATGAGACGATAGGTGCGGGTGAGGCCCGTATCTATTATTACGCCGGCTATCTGCATTTGAATAATCTGGAAGGCTATCGTTGCTATATCGTAGGATTCAACGGTACGGTATTGGATGCTTTTGAGGTGACCGATTTGAATGAGAGCCGTTTGATGAGTTTTTCCAAAGGATCTTATATCATCACTGCCATCAATGGCAATGATCGGATAACGAGGAAGTTCGTAATCAAGTAATATCGAAACAAGGTGAAGGAGAGTCAAAAGGCTCTCCTTCCTATCGTTATAACAATGTGATATGAATGACATTTTAAATTAATTAGCTTATGAGAAAATTTTGTTGTTTATTTCTATCTTAGTACCCCGTTATTGAGCAATTTTAAGCATGAAAAGATTCATAGTTCCCGCATTGCCGGACGAAACCTCTGAGGAAGAGGATGTTTACGAGCTAACGCATATCGATCACTTGTTTATAAGAGACCGGATCGAGATTCCGGGATTCAGTAATTACGAGACGTTAAAATGTGACTTTCATACCCATACGGTATTCTCCGACGGCTTGGTATGGCCCGATGCCCGGATATATGAGGCTTGGCAGGAGGGATTGGATGCGATAGCGATTACTGACCATATCGAGCACCGGATCAACAAGGTTATTTTGAAAGGAGATTTAAACGAATCTTACAAAATCGCTAAAAAAGCTGCTGACGACATGGACTTTATCGTGATTCCCGGAGCGGAAATAACACGTTCCAAGCCCTTGGGACACCTAAACGCCTTGTTTGTACAAGATGTCAATCTTATGGAGAAAGAAAATCCTGTGGAATCTATTGCCGAGGCAAAAAGGCAAGGGGCATTTATTGTGTGGAATCATCCCGGCTGGCCGAATCATAAGGCCACTTTATATCCCATACATGAAAAACTGATTCAAGAGAACATGATCGATGGTATAGAAGTCATGTCTTACAAGGACTTTTACCCGATTGCATTAGAATGGTGTTCCGGTTTTAAGAAAGCGTTTATGGCAAGTAGCGACGCTCATTGTGTTCTTTCCGGGATATACAGGAAAGGACTACGTCCCCTGACGCTGGTATTCTCGGAAGAAAGAAGTGAGAAAAGGATACGGGAGGCATTGTTCGCCGGTCGTACGGCCGCGTTATTCGATGGGAAAATCGCGGGAGAAGAAAAATACTTGGCCCCATTGGTCAAGGCCTGTATCCGGGTTAAGCGAATGAGGAATACGTGTTTGGAGGTAACCAATATATCTGATATTCCTTTCATTATATATTGCGAAAACAATTTATACCTGCTCCCGGAAAGAAAAACGATTATAATGATGAATCCTAAGGAAAATAGTTGGATAATGAAAAACTGTTTTATCGGCAGGAATAAGAACCTATCGATTTATTTCGATGATTTTTCGGTATGAGTCAATTTTCATCCAGCTCAGAGACCGGGCCCTAATGCGGCATATTACGTCTCTACAACTAGATATAAATTTCTCGGAAGGGCTAAACTTTTCGATCCGTAATTTCTCTAGTGCTTCCGACAATCCTCTGGCGGTAGCACGCTCATCGATCTCCCCTGTTTTCATCCGAACTGATCATGTGGGTATCTATATTAAATCGGATTACTATTGATAGTAACCGCATTTTTTATGGATAGTAGTCGGTATTTCCCTCGTCCTTATTTTTTAATTTATACAATATGCAGTATAGTCAAAAAAAAGCATTTAATAATATTGTGTATATTTTGAATTGTTTTTTATAAATTTGCTGCCGTATTGGTTCGCCTACTTTATTCAGGGTACGGCGATTAAAAGGGAATCAGGTGAGAAACCTGGACAGTCCCGCTGCTGTAAGCTCCAAAAAAGCTTTAGACATCAACTCATTGCCACTGTTTCCGGAAGGAACGGGAAGGAAGTTCTAAAGTGGAGTAAGTCAGAAGACCTGCCAATGCCGGATAACCGCCGCGATTTTACGCTACCGGGGTTTAGCGTAGGATTCAA
>NZ_QTMG01000008.1:154437-163446 GCF_003635435.1 Parabacteroides sp. AF21-43
GATTTTACGCTACCGGGGTTTAGCGTAGGATTCAAAAAGGGGAAATATACGAAGTGAATATTGCTTTACATGAAGGATTGATCGGGTGAATCGTGACTTAGTACCTCCCGGACTATGGAAATATTCATGATTATTTGATCTTTCTTTTATATTCCCTCTTGATCGTTTTTTGGAGTTTTACATTTAATATAAAAGCTTATGAGAAAAATTCTATCTCTTTTCTTTGTAATGGCTTTGTGTGTAGTAGGTCTTTCGGCGCAAGGATTGGTTCAAGGGCAACCACATCCCTCGGCTCCGAATGTGCTGGCGAAAACAAAGTCCCAGTTAAGGGCTGACGCCAGCTTTTCTTTTGACGACATCCAGTTTTGGGTAGGAAGCGGCAGCAAGAGAGCCGCTTTAGTGATCGAATGGCATGATGGGAATCGACCGGATGCTATGGTTTGGGGATATCGCTGGGATGGCGAGGCTACCGGACACGATATGATCGTGGCGATAGCGAAGGCCGATCAGAAACTTCTTTTATTAACCCAATATACGGGTTGGATGGGTTATACGATCGATGGTATTGGATATGGGGATAATCTGGACGTCCGATATGATTTGGATGTGGCCAAGAATGAACCGAATAATGCTTTCAAATTTGAACCTCCCATTACGAATCCTTTGTTGGGGCAGACTGGTTTTCCTGAAAATCCGGCGGGGGACGTAGCGGCGGCTATTCGACAAGGCGTACAAACCGGGGTTATCTATCACCCGATAAATGCGGAAAGATATGGATATCCATCTTATGACTATGACCATTGGAGTTGTAGCAATGGCATTCATTGGCAAGCCGGTTGGTATTATGGTTATTGGAGTTATTTTGTGAGAAGTAGTCAAACCTCGAATTTTAGTTATTCAGGTTTAGGTGCTACAAGCCGTGTATTGACGGATGGTTGTTGGGATGCGTGGAGTTGGAATGGAAATATGAATACATCAGAAGGAACTCAGCCCGGAGATGTCTTTGTCGCAGCGACAATACCCTCTGGAGGTGGAGGGGATGAACCCGAGATCCCGGCGATACACGTAACATCCATTTCTCTCAATAAGTCTTCTTTGCGTTTACAAGCAGGAGCAAATGCAATCCTTGCAGCTAGTATCTCTCCTGTAAACGCTGATAATAAGCAGGTTACTTGGAGTAGTTCCGATACAGGTATAGCAACGGTAGAAGATGGGGTCGTAACAGGTGCCAAGCCCGGTGTGGTGAAAATAACAGCCCGATCGGTAGATGGCGGATATACCGCTGTTTGCGAGGTGACGGTAACGGAGACGGTTACTCCTGAGATCGATTTTGAAGGGACCGGGGCGGTTATCTCATTCCCTAAAGTGGAGGAAGCCACCTCCTATGAGGTTCGTGTCTACAGATATGAGAATGGAAGTTATAAAAAGATAGGCACTTACGTAGCGGATGCGGAAGGCAATATCATTACTGAACTACTGACGAAAGGCTTACGGGCTACTTCCGGCACTATATCCGTCCCACTGAAGAACCTAGGGAGGGATGACGCTTATCGGATAGAGATCCAAGTCATGAATGGCTTGGACGTGATCGATACCTATATGGTAGAAAAATCTTCTGATCCGGTGAGCAATGAGACTATGGCTCCCGTTATCCCAAAGGTTTCCTATCAGAATGGAGCGTTGCGCTTTGAGCATTTAGCCGGATATCAAATCTATTTAATGCAGATAAACGGGAAAATGTTGGAACGTTTTGTGATTCAAGTTCGGGAGGAACTTCATCCAATATCTCTTCCATCCGGGAATTATCTACTGATAGGCGAAAAGGATGGCGATAAAAAGACATTTAAAATTCATATTACTCAATAATTAAATTTATTAACATGAGACGAACACTTTACTTAAGTATGGTCTGTTTGCTATCGGCTCTGTTGGTAGTAGGCCAAACCGGTTCGCGGGATCTGAATCCGATAGAGAAACAGAAATTGCAATTACCTGAATTACCCGGTTCGCAGGCACGAGCCTCGATGCTTCGATCCAATGAAAGCGTGGATTACACGAAAGGTACCTTTATCGTAAACGAAGATTGGTACGGGCACCAAAACAGTTCGGTGAACTTCCTGTCGGATGATGGGACTTGGACATATAACGCGTTCCAAAGAGAGAATCCGGGACATGAATTGGGATGTACGAGCCAGTTCGGTACGATTTATGGGGATTTGTTGTATATCGTGTCCAAGCAATCAAAAGATGGTGCGGCATCTGTAGAGGGAAGTCGCTTAGCGGTAATTGACGCGAAAACGATGCAAGTGAAGAAGGAATTTCAGACGATCAACAGCGCAGGAGCTGATGGACGTTCTTTTTTAGGAGTGGATCTGACGAAAGGTTATATCGGAACGAGTAATGGTATTTATGTTTTTCATACAGGATACGATGAAAAGACCGGAAAATATGATGAAAACCAGATGTCTATCGAGGCCAGCGCAATCGGAGGAACGACGGGAATTTCTTCCAGCGATTTGTATCATTCACAGATTGGAACCATGATCCGTGTTGGAAAATATGTATTTGCGGTACATCAAACGAAAGGATTGTTGGTGATCGATCCGAAAGAAGATAAAGTTATCAATATGATATTGAAGCCCGAGGAGGATAGTAATCATGGCTTGGGCTCTATCGTGCTTTCTAAAGATGGTAATTTATGGGCTAGCGTGACATTCGAGTTAACTGGTACCGGAGCGACAATGCCTTATATGTGGAAAGTGAATCCATATACGTTAACAACGCAAAAGGTAGATATACCAACAACGGATGGTATTGAGGAGATTCCCAACTCTTGGTATGCATGGACCGCCGATGGTTTCTGTGCCAGTACGAAAGAGAATAAGATCTATTGGAAAGGACAAGGCTCCGGTAGTTGGTTCACGGGATATAAGATTTTCTGTTATGACATAGATAAGGATTCTTTTTATCAAGTATTCGACTTTACAAAGCTAGATAAAGGAGATTGGCGTCTTTATGGTACGGGATTCCGTATTGATCCGGTGGATGATAATATGTATTGTTTCCTTTATCATGAATTCTTAAACCCGGAACATGAATTAGCGGTAATTAAAACAGACGGAAGAGGGGATACGAACGGAACAATGGTAGGTCGCTATCCTTATGAGAAAGTGAATTATTGGTTCCCTGCTTTGCCTGTGTTCCCGGATAACATGGCTCCGACAATCACAGACGGTTTACCTAGCGAAATTACGTTTTCCGCTGAAAATACGAAGTATAGTAAATCAATGGATGAGATTATAGAAGATGGTGATAATATGATTTCAGCGGTTGTTACTACGATTGTGAATCCGAATCCGGAACTAATTAGTGCGGAGGTGATAAATAACACGTTGACTATTGCTCCGATCGTGGAGAGTATCCAAGAAGTGAAAGAAATTCAACTTAATTTTGAGTTTAACTCAAATGGTAAGATCGTAAATAAACAAGTTGTCGTAAAGTTGACAACTTCAACAGTAGCTCCTTTTGAGTTTAATGAAAAAGAGGTGACACTGGAAGGAAAAGAAAAAACTTTAACATTGGCTGTTACAGGATTAGCGGAAGAGACAATAGAATGGAGTAGTTCTCATCCTGAAATTGTGAGGGTTTCGGAAGATGGTACTGTCATTGGTGTCACTTATGGTACTGCGATAATTACAGCGAAGAGTAAGATACGCCCGACACTTTCTGCGAAATGTTCTGTTACTGTCAAGCGTCCAGCAATGACATTAAAGGAATCTTCTGTAGAATTATATGTTGGAGAAACAAAAGAAAGAGTGCTGACTCCTGTAGATAATAGAATAGAATTAGGAGAAAAGATAGAGTGGACTTCATCCGATGAAAATATCGTAACGGTGGAAGGAACGGCATATTATGCGAATGTTACTGCTCATTCTGCTGGTGTCGCTGAAATTATTGCGACAATTAAATCGGAAATAACCGGAGAAACTTTGTCTGTAACTAAACGTAAGGTAACGGTAGAAACATTTATACCTGTCGAAAAAATAGAATTGCGATTCGCATCTTCAGGAGAGTTGCTGCCAGAAGATGTCTTAACGATGAACCTGAATGACAAGCTACAGCTTTCCGCTATTGTTAGGCCGGACAATGCCAGTTCGAAGGATTTGAAATGGTCTTCTAGTGATGAAACTGTTTTTTCTGTTAGTAATGCAGGAGTGATACAAGCAAAGGGTAGTGGTGAAGTGACTATTACTGTTTCAGCTGCGGGTAGTGATGCTTTAGCTTCGTGTCAACTTTCTTGTTCGTTTGAGTATGAAGGTGCGGCCTTTAAAAATAAGACTGTAAAATATAATTATAATGATGGTGCCGGAGAGTGGTTTTTGGAAATTCCTGTTGTTTTTAAACCAGCTAAGCCTGATTATATTGATATTATAGATGCTAGAGTTGAAGGAGATTTAGCGGATCGTTGGGGATTTGACAGTTTTGACGGTGAGAATTTAGTTTTGAACTGTTATGATGATACTCAAGGGACAGGAACACTTATAGCGACAGTCCAGGACTCGCAGACAGGGGAAACGAGTGAAATCTCTTGTCTTCTGTGTAGTGCAAATGATTTAACTAAGTTCGAATTGGAAAAAAGTTCATTGTTTATGAAAACCGATGAAACTTTTCAGTTAAAACCTCAAATAGAGTGGGGAGACGTAGAACCTGTAAAAGTCTTATATGTTTCATCGGATGAAACGATAGCTTCTGTTGATGATGGAGGATTGGTTACGGCCCATAAAGAAGGGAAAGCAAATATTGAAGTATATCTTGAAAATGGTTTGGCTTCTACAGAATGTCAGATAACTGTTGCAAAAGTTGCTGCTGCCAGATTAACAATTCTTGTACCAGATAGAATTGTGAAAGTGGGACAAAATGAAAGGTTTCAGTTCACCGCAAAAGTTTATCCTGATGATGTTAGTTTCTCTTCGGTAAAATGGAGTGGCTCTACTTATATTGATGAAAATGGTTTATTTCAATGTCGCAATATGTCTAAGCATACAATCATAGCAACATCGGAAGATGGTCAAGCGTCTGACACGTGTATGGTTTATGTACAAGGAGAAATACCTCTAGAATCCTTTAGTGTAGAACCTAAAGATATATTATGGGATATAAATGATGGACAGGTTTATGATTTGCGCTCTAAATTTAAATTTAATTATTATCCAATGAATTCGTCTTGCGCTTCTAGTACAATGCTTCCTGAAGTGGTTATCGAAGATGAGGATATTATTACTTATGTAAAACCGGATCCCTCAGGATTGAACGGAGGTTATAAACCATCAAAGGTTGGGACAACAGGAGTTGTGTTTGAGGCGATAGATGGCGGTTTTAAAGATTCTGTTCAAATCCATGTGACTGATAAGAGCTTAGGGGTTTGGGGTGTGACTTTAGAGTCTTCTCAAAGAGTAGCGGCTATTGGTGAGCATTTCACTTTATCTTATGAAGTACAAACTGATCCAACAAAGCCGGATGTGGAAAAAAGTGTGACATGGACTAGCAGTGATGAAAATGTTGCGACAGTTAATTCTAAAACAGGAGAGATCCAAGCATTAGCTGACGGTGAAACGGCAATTCGAGTGAAGACTGATACTGGTGGGTTTGTTGCGACGTGCACATTGTCAGTGGGAAAGGGTATTATAAAAGTGACAGGTGTTTCTTTAAATCAAGATCGGCTGGAGTTGCTAATAGGGCGTTCTGCTCAATTAATAGCGACAGTTCTTCCGGAAAATGCTAAAACAAAAACTGTAAACTGGTCAAGTGATAATCGATTGGTTGCGGAAGTCGATGAAGATGGCAATGTTTCCGCATATGAGGAAGGAACTGCTACGATCACGGTAACAACCCTTGATGGAGGCTATACAGCTACTTGTAAAGTGATTGTTTCTGCGGAACTGGAAAAACCGGGGGCAAATGTTACGGGTGTTAGCCTAAATGCGTCTTCTTTGTCTTTGAATAAAGGTGAGGAGGCTGTATTAGCAGCGGTGGTATCTCCATCCAATGCGATTAATAAATCAGTAACTTGGAGTTCTTCGGATGCCACGGTAGCCACAGTAACTAACGACGGTACGGTTAAGGCCGGTATCGCCGGTGTAGCTACAATTACGGTGACAACAGATGAAGGTGGTTATACCGCTACTTGTGAAGTAACGGTAATAGATCCGAATTTGGAAAATCCCGTGGTTGAAGTAAAAGATTCCACGGCTATATTAACATTTCCGAAAGTTCCGGAGGCTACTTTCTACGAGGTGTTTATTTATAAGTACGTAAATGGGATACCTGTATTATTTGGTGTTTACACGGTTGATGCAGAGGGTAATATCCTTACTGGCTTGATGAGTGAGCTTCGTTCTGGGGAACAAGAAAAGATCAAGGTCTCTATTCCTGAATTAGATGGAAGTTCAGAATATATCGTAAAAGTTACAGCTATCAAGGAAGGTGATGGTAGGCAAGAGATATTAGGAACATTCTATAGTGAGCCATTCTCCACATCCGGTCCGGTGGGTAATGAGGCTATCGGTGTTGGTGAAGCGATGATTTATTACTATGAAGGTCGATTGCATTTGAATAATCTGGAAGGTTATTCTTGCTATATTGTAAATATGAATGGCGCTATATTGGATCTTTTTAAGATATCGGGAATTAACGAGTCTCATCCAATCCAATATTCAAGAGGTGCTTATATTATAGTAGTGGTAAAAGATAATGATCGGATGAGCAAGACGATCGTTGTTAAATAAATAATGTATTAACAAATTAAACATTGATGAGCATGAAAAAGCTTTATCTTTTTCTCGCATTAATCTTAATGGCGGGAAGTATCAGCGCACAGCGTATGGTACAAGGTGTGTTACGTTCGGATTTACCGGCGGAAAAACAGAAAGCGGCTTTGATGTCCGCAAGGAGTAACCGTACTTTTTCTTTTGACAGTATTGATTTCTGGGTAGGTGATGGTGAAAACCGTGCGGCTATAGTTTTGACTTGGCATGACACTGATAAAACCGTACCCGATAATATGGTATGGGGATATCGATGGTCTGCTGATGTAGATACCATTTCTGGATTGAGCCTATTTGAGTCTGTGATGAAAGCTGATCCCCGTTTGGTTGGATTGGTTCAATATACAGGTTCAATGGGTTATACGATTAATGGCATTGGATACTGTGAACCAAGAGCGACTTCAATGCAAATATCTTTTCAGTTAGACAGCGCTAAAGCTCATGTTAGTTATACTTATCCAGATAATGCGGCAACACTTGCAAGAACTGCTATAAACCAAGGAAAATCATCAGGTGTTATTTATCATCCATTTGGTTCAAATGGAACAAGTTATCCTGCTTATGATTATGACTATTGGGTGGCTACGGCTACGGCAACTAACCACTGGTTCGCTGGTTGGTATTCCGGTTATTGGAGTTATTTCGTTCGTGATTCCTATACTCAAGATTTCTCTTATTCCGGATACGGGGCATCAAGCCGAAAAGTCCAGAATGGTACTTGGGATGCTTGGAGCTGGAATAGTTTTATGGGAACGACATCGGGAACAGAACCGGGTGATAATTTAGTAGCGGCAACTCCTATCATTTGGCTTAATAAGAAAGCTATTTCTTTGAGTGGAAGTGGAACCTATCAATTAGTTGCGTCTGTACAATCTGCTTATGCTTCTTTAACGGGTGCGGTATGGTCTTCTAAGAATACTGCTGTTGCGACAGTTGATCAAACGGGTAAAGTTACGGCTGTAGCTCCGGGTACAACTGAAATCAAATTAATTACAGCTAATGGTAAATATAACACGTACTGTAAAGTAACCGTAACCGGTACAGCCACGAAATCAGCGGCCGCAACCGCAAACATCTCTTATTCCGACAATACCTTGCATGTAAAAGATCTAGCCGGTTATACCGGTTACATCACGAACACCGCAGGTTCTGTAGTATCTACTTATGCGATCACCTCTTCTGATGACGTGAAAACAGTAAACTTGAATAAAGGTGTTTATGGCTTTACAGCGGTAAAAGGTACAGAGAAAGTCTCTGTTAAGTTTGTCGTGAAGTAAATCATCTCTTGATTTCGCTAGAGCGCTCTCTCTTACTCATGAGAGTACTCTAGCGTTACAGATTCCGTGAAAGATGTATGATCTTACGGCGATAAGATTATACATCTTACAACGGTAAGATCATACATCTTATAATGGTAAGATCATATATCTTTTTATCGGACTACAAGCTAGCTTCTTTTGGGTTAATTTGCGTTCCTTGCGACGATCCCGGAGTATATCACCATAATACCATGCCATTGTTTTTTCATTGAAAGCTTCACGTGTAGCTGTACTGTGTTCCCTGTATTATAATGTATGTAGTTGCTGATTTTTTTATTTCTTTACAAGAAAATTTTCTTTTCATATGATCGAATATAAAAGCTACGATTATACAAGAACCATCCCTGTGGATGATTATATCTTACGTTATCGGGATGAGCGGCGTTTCATGGCCTATTGCCGGGAGTGTCGTAGGTATGGAAACAGTTGGAGTTGTCCGCCTTTTAATGATTCGGAGGACTATTTATCCGGGTTTCGGAATCTATTGATTGTTTGTACGCGGATAACTCCCGTTGTATTGGATGTACCGGATGCGGTGGAAGCGGGGCAAGAGTTGATGCACCGGGAAAGGAGCCGATTGGATAAACGTCTTCTTGCGTTGGAGGAGGAATATAATGGACGGGCGTTTTATGCCGGTAGTTGTATCCTTTGCCCTTGGGAAGAGTGTACACGTAGATCTGGTAAGGCTTGCCGCTATCCTTCGCGGATCCGTCGTTCCCTTGAGGCCTGTGGGTTCGATCTGGGACGTACTACCTCGGAGTTGTTCGGTATAGAGATGAAGTGGTCCGAGAATCGGAATTTGCCGGAATATTTACTTCTGGTTAGTGGATTCTTATCTTGACATGATACAGATTTACTTCACACGC
>NZ_QTMG01000009.1:0-1247 GCF_003635435.1 Parabacteroides sp. AF21-43
TCTTTCACAATCATGCGCTTGTTCACAAGGAACTTGTTCAAATCCACATGGATATTGCGTCCACGCTTGTAGCCGATACTTGCATAACCCTGTTTCAAGGTCTTTAGGACATTCTCGTAACCATATATGACCTGTTTGCCAAAACCGTTTTCCAAAGCTGTCCTGTGCTGTTGCTCCGTCAGTTCTGCCAGTGGAAAGCCCCTGTCTTGGCTGGGTTGCTTGAATACATAACCGTCCACGGCTTCGGGCAATGCGCTGTCGTTGATACGGAATGCGAACGGGTCAAACTCCCGGTCACGTATGTGCATCGCCTTTACCTCGCTTATGTTGCCGTCCTGCGTACTTTTGGTAATTTGCAGGACGGTTTCAGCCTTATTGTTCAGTTCCGTACCGATATGCCCCCTTGTGTTGTCATCCCCCTTGTTCAAATGCAGTACGGTATGGATATGCAGGTTATATCCGCTTGACCAGCGCATCAAGAGGTTGATTAGGTCAGTCGATTCGCTGGGGCTGTTGATGTCATACATCAAGTCACGGATTCCGTCAATGATGAGCAACCCCACATCGGGCATATTTTCAAGCATATAACCGATAATCTGTTTCCGCTTATCGGGTGTCTGCTCCCTTAGCACGATGAAAACAAAATCGTCCCTGTCCTTGTCGGTAGGCAGTCCGGCAAGCCGCAAAATACGCTCCATGACCTTGTGGCAATGGTATTTGCTCTGCTCGGTATCTACATAGAGGATTTTCCGCTTGTTCGGTGGCAGATATGCCGAATACTTCAGTACCTCGTCATTCTTCAACGCTGCCGCAACGATAGCGGAAATGTTGAATGTCTTTTTGCTCTTGGCTTTTCCTGTGGATGCGCTGAAATTACCCAGCGTGCCAATGGTAGAGCCGTTCACCCAGAGTATTTCGGGCGGCACTTCGTAAGTGTCCGTCACCTTTAGATGAATGGTTTTCCAAAGGGCTGCGAAATCCTCTTTCTGCATGGTGATGTCCTGCCCGGCTTCTGTCGCTTTTCTATTTTCCATAGCCGTTATTTCTTTAGAGGACGGTTAAGGATATACTTCTGCGCTTCCTGCTCTATCTGCGCCTGCGTCTTGACCGGGTTCTGACGCAACCATGCTTCCAACTCCGCTTTCTCAAAATAAAGCATTTTGCCCTGCGGCTTGTAATGGGGTATCAAGTTACCCGAAGTCAGCTTGTACAGGTAACTTTTAGAAAGGTTCAAGAACTTGCTCGCT
>NZ_QTMG01000009.1:1257-160279 GCF_003635435.1 Parabacteroides sp. AF21-43
CCCGAAGTCAGCTTGTACAGGTAACTTTTAGAAAGGTTCAAGAACTTGCTCGCTTCATCGAAGCTAAGCACGTTCTTTGAAAGGAACAACATCTTTTCGAGTTCGGAAACTCTTAACTCTAAATTTTTTTCCATATTGTTTAGGAATTTAGGTGAAACAATATGAAGGTGCGCACCCTCGTTTTTTTGTTAACGGGGGCAAAGTTAAGAGCTTGAAAATGAAGTCTAATTGACCTTTGTTTGAGCGTTCAATCTATGCTCAACCTTTTTGCAGTTGTTTGATGTATTTGTCTATGATTTCATATCCTTTCGGATAGATGTTTTTCGCTTGGTCTGTCGCACTCGACAGGTCAGTACGTGTAAGCGGTTCACCTTTTATCTTCTTCAATATCAGTTTATTGTTTGCTATGACAGACTGCCATTCATAAACGATGTAATTATAACAGCTAAGTTGCATCATAAGATAGGCTAACAGACGGGTATTATTAACTTTCAATACCCCATTCAGTTTGCAGTTGAAAAAATCGGTAAGTATTTTGGCACTGACGGTAGTAGTAAACATATTCGCTTCATTCACACAGTCGGTCAGAAGTTTGATTTCATTAGCTTTCAACGTGGACTTGAAAGGATTGCTTTTGCCCACAATCTTGGTTGGATTAGTATCTGCACTTTCCTCTTTCTCTTTTGGCAAGGCTTGCTCTTGGATGGCAACCGCATCTGTATGGTAATTGCTTTCCTGTTCTTGCAGATAGCGCAAATATTTGGAAAGCACGACAAGATTAACGATAATGGACAAATAAGGAAGCCGCCCATCATAACAGGACGGTTCATGCAAATATGCATCCATATCAAAATCAGAGCAGCGGAAACCGATATACTTTTTTCTTTCATCAGAATTCAAGTCCTCAAAATAACCACTTTCCCACAAAAAATCGGGAATATCCATGTCCAATACAATGTTACGCACGACACGGTATTTTTGTTGGATGGCTACAATATTTTCAGTCACACGGAAAATTTCTTGTCGCAAATAATCCTTTAGCTGGGCTTGCGTCAAATATTCACGTTTTAAAAATAGTGCATCTACTTTAGTTTTATAGTCATGAGCTATACAACTATCTAATATCTTCTGTATTTCTCTGAAATTGGTTTCTATATGATTTTCCATAATCGTGTGCCTTTAAACGTTCTTACTACAAATATAAGGTAAGAATCTCACTTTTCCCGAAAACATCGGCAATAATAAGGAAGAAAAGATAGGATAAGCGTTAAGAAATTATAAAGATATGGGGAAGAAAACTATTAAAGTACACCTTTTCTTTGTATTCGTCATTCAGTACACATTTAGTACGCCCTATAAAAGCAGAAAACCCTGATAATCAGGTGATTATCAGGGTTTATTCGTACCCAGAGCCGGGATCGAACCGGCATGGAAGTGAATCCACTGGTGTTTGAGACCAGCGCGTCTACCAATTCCGCCATCTGGGCATTTTTAATTAACCTTTAGCAGTAGGTTTGTTTCTCAAATGCGTTGCAAAGGTACAGCTTTTTTTTAAACCCGCAAGCGTTTGGGTGAAAATTTTCAAATATTTTTTTCACAGTGGGAATATGTACGGGATTGTTTCGCATAGAAAGATTATTTCGTTACATTTGTAAACGTATAATCATAATAACAGCCAATATCATGAAAGATAATTATTGCGTCATCATGGGAGGCGGAATCGGTAGCCGTTTCTGGCCTTTCAGTAGAGAAAGTTACCCAAAGCAATTCCTTGATTTTTTTGGGAGCGGACGGTCTTTACTGCAAATGACATTTGATCGCTTCGCAAAAATCATCCCTACTGAAAATATATACATCGTTACCAACGAATCTTATGCGGACTTAATCAAGGAGCAGTTGCCGGAATTAGCGGAAGAACAAATCCTTTTGGAACCGGCTCGTCGCAATACAGCTCCTTGTATCGCTTATGCGGCTTATCATATTAAGGCATGCAATCCGGAAGCCAATATTGTCGTAGCCCCTTCCGACCATCTGATCTTAAAAGAGGATGTTTTCTTGAGGGACGTTCAAAAGGCGTTGGATTTCGTGAAGAGAAACCGTGCGTTGGTCACCTTGGGCATCAAGCCTAGCCGCCCGGAAACAGGATACGGATATATCCAAAGCAGTGATACGGTAGTAGATGATTTCACCAAGGTGAAGACCTTTACTGAAAAACCGAACCTCGAGTTGGCAAAGGTATTTATGGAAAGTGGAGAATTCTTCTGGAATTCTGGCTTGTTCGTCTGGAACGTGAATACGATCTTGGAAGCGTTCTCTAAATATCTCCCGGATATCAGCAGCCGTTTCGATCTAGGTAAGGATAAATTTAATACCCCGGAAGAAAAAGCGTTCATCCAAGAGAATTTCCCTTATTGCCTAAATATATCCATCGACTACGGTATCATGGAGAAAGCGCACAACGTATATATGCTATGTGTAGATTTCGGTTGGGCCGACCTCGGTAGCTGGGGATCTTTGTTCGACCTAGCGAATAAAGACGAAAATGAGAACGCAGTATTGAAAAATAACGAGGCAATGCTATACGAATGCTCCGGCAATGTGATCGCATTAAATAACCCGAAACGTCTAGCCGTTATCCAAGGGCTAAAAGATTGCATCGTGGCTGAGTCCGGAAACGTATTATTGATTTGTAAGAAGGATGACGAACAACGTATCAAACAATTCGTAGCCGACGCTAAAATCAAATACGGAAAAGAATACAACTAATTAAGAATTGAGAATTGAGAATTATCGGCAAGCGGTATTCATTCTCAATTCTCAATTTTCAACTTCTTAGCAAGATATCGTACAGGATACCACGCAGCCAAAAAGCCTATCGTTAATACCGTTACAAAGACTGTTATTATATCCACCGTGACTACACGTACTGGATAAGCCTCTATAATAAACGCTCCGGCAGCTTCCCCTAGTTTTATAAAGCCAAACTCTTGTTGTAGCAAGCAAAGTACAACCCCGATCAAGACTCCGATCAAAGCTCCAAAACCGGAGATCATCCAGCCTTCAAACAAGAAAATCCGACGGATCAGACTGTCATCAGCCCCCATATTACGCAGTGTACTCACATCCTCCTGTTTCTCGATCATCAACATGGATAAAGAACCCACCACGTTGAATAAGGCGATCGCCAATATAAAAGTAAGGATCAAGAAGGTCATCCATTTCTCGACTTGCATCATCTTGAAAGAAGCCTCTTGTTGCTCAAAACGGTCTTGCACGATATATTGATCACCTAGGATACGTTGAATCTCTTTCTTTACCGGAGCGATATCTCCGCTATCTTTCACCTTCAATTCCACCGCTGTCACTTCTTTATCATAATTAAATAAAGAACGGGCCAATGACAAAGGCACGATCATATATGAATCATCGTAAACCTGTTGGTCCGTACGAAAGACAGCACCGATATAAGCATATTCCAAATTGAAAGAAGAAGCCGGATTCGCCATGTTCACCTTCTCCTCCCGCTTCGGAGCGTAGATCTCCAGCGGAGAGACAAAGCCTGCGTTTATTCCTAGCGAGAAAGCCAATCCGATCCCCATATTCGCGTAATTCGCTACCTCGTCATTCAGAAGGAACTTTCCATCGATCAAGATACTATCGATCTGCGCCAGTTTCTCATATTGCTCGTCTACACCTTTCAAGGTAGCTACACCCTGACGATCTCGATAACGGACCAAGGCATTGTCCTGCAATACCTCACTAAAACAAACAATGCCGGGCAATTCCCTCACCTTACGTATCTCTTCCGAGGTCGGGTCGAAAACCTTCCCTTTCCGGGGCATGATCTTCAACTCCGGATCAAAATTGCTGAAGAGAGAAGATACCAAATCGTTGAAACCATTATAGACCGACAAGGCGCATACTAAGGCGATCGTGGCGACAACAACCCCGCATACCGATACCATCGATATGATATTTATGGCATTGTGCGACTTCTTCGAAAAGAGATATCGCCGGGCTATATAGAACGGAAGATTCAAGGCTCCTCTGATTACTTATGCAAAAGATTGTCGATATTCTCGATATAATCCAATGAATCGTCTATAAAGAAGCTCAATTCAGGAATCTTACGAACCTGCAAACGAATACGTTGCCCCAAATCAAAACGGATCGCTTTCGTATTGCTCCGTATAGCCTCCAATAGCTTTTGCGATTTATCCGACGGGAAAATGCTTAAATAAGCTCTCGCCACACTTAAATCCGGACTTACACGAACTACGCTGACAGAGACCAATACGCCATGCATTCCTTGCGTCTGCTTCTGAAATATATCACTCAACTCCTTCTGAAGAAGGCGTTCGATCTTTTGTAATCTAGTACTTTCCATACGCTTTATTATTTACTTTTTCCAGATCATCGTCAAGCCGTCACGTAAAGGGAGGATCACCTTCTCTACCCGATCGTCTTGCTTAACCTTTTCATTAAAAACCAGTATTCCCTTCGTTTGTTTATCGGAAGGATGCACTTCTTCTACCACTTTACCGTCCCAAAGCGTATTATCCGCGAGAATCAAGCCGCCCGGACGGACCATCGGGAATACCAAATCATAATACTCGGAATACAGGCGTTTGTCGGCATCGATAAAAACCATATCGAACGTCTCATCCAAACGGGGGATAATCTCCATCGCATCCCCAAAATGGACTTTTATCTTGTCCTTATGTAGCGAGCGGGAAAGATATTTCATGATAAAATCCTCCATCTCGTCATTGATCTCAATCGTATGGATCAACGCCCCCTCTTCCATGCCTTCCGCCATACACAAAGTGGCATAAGACGTATAAGTCCCGATCTCCAAGACTCTTCTCGGACGAATCATCCGGCAAAACATCTTCAATATCCTACCCTGCAAATGCCCGGATAGCATACGCGGACGGAGAAGGTTCACATTGGCGTCGCGATTCAACGCCGACAGCAAATCCCCTTCTTCATCTATATGAGAAAGAATATACGCATCAATCTCGCCCGTAAACATTCCTCTTACTCTTTAAAAGTAGGCAACTGATATTGCGTGCCGGCATCCAGCACCTTTCCTACGTTGTTAATCTCCAAAAAGCTGGTACCGCCACCTTCGCCGAAGCTACCGCTCAAATACGCTACCATATCGTTGCGAGTGATACGTCCGCTATGGATCAGCTGGTTCAACGCATCATAGAAATATCCCCTACGACTGTCGTTGTACGGCTGATGAACCGCCCATACCCCATAAGAAAGACCCAACATACGCATCACACGAGGATTATAGCATATAGCGAACACAGTAGAGGTTCCGCGGAAAGCGGCCAGATAACGTGCCGTACGACCCGTGTAACTATCCGTGATAATCGCCTTTACATGTAATTTAGAAGAAGACTTAACGGCTTGTTTCGCCAAGAAAGAAGTCACGTCTAAATCATTCCCCTCGATCGGCACACGGATATCATTCGCGGAAAGCTTGGTCTTCTCGGCTTCACGAGCCACTTTCGTCATGGTCTGTACCGCCTCGATCGGATATTTTCCATAAGCCGTCTCACCGCTTAACATCAAAGCATCCGTACGATAATAAATAGCGTTGGCGATATCCGTAACCTCGGCACGAGTAGGACGAGGATTATTAATCATGGAATGAAGCATTTGCGTAGCCACGATAACCGGCTTCTTCACCTCCACGCATTTACGGATCAGCATACGCTGGATACCCGGGATCTTCTCGGCCGGAACCTCGATACCCAAGTCACCACGAGCGATCATGACGCCATAAGCCACTTCCAAAATCTCCTCGATATTGTCTACACCCTCTTGATTCTCGATCTTAGCGATAATCTTGATAGGGCTGTTACGCTCGTCCAAGATACGTTGGATATCCAATACGTCCTGTTTGTTGCGAACAAATGAGTGAGCGATAAAATCGAGATCATGATCGATCGCCCAAAGGATATTATTACGGTCTTTCTCAGTCAACGAAGGCAAATTGATACGTACGCCCGGCACATTCACGCTCTTGCGGCTACCTAGCGTAGCGTCATTCTGGATCTCGCAAAGCAAACAATCGCCGGATTTCCCGGTAACCTTCATTTCCAGATCACCATCATCGATAAGGATGTCGCTGCCAATCGCCAAGTCGTTCACGAAATTCTTATATGACACACAAATACAATCATGCGAAGTTTCCTGATCGGGATTACCGATTACCTTCACGATCTCTCCAGTCTTGAAAGGGATCGGTTCCTTGTTTACCGTCGTCGTGGTACGTACTTCCGGCCCCTTCGTATCCATCAAGATACCGATACGGTCGGATACGGTACGGACGTTATTTACCACACGGGTCAACCCCTCTTCCATCATGTGAGCCGTATTCAGGCGCACCACATTCATTCCCGCTTTATATAACGCCTCAACGAACGCAACGTCGCAGCGCTGGTCGGAAACTGTAGCAACAATCTTCGTATGCTTTAACATATACCTTAAATTATTATAACCTAATTATTAATTCTATTTGATAACCTTCTAAACCTTCTATCACATAAACGATTCGATCGCCAACCGATACGAATCCAGCCCAAACCCAAGAATCACTCCCCTGCATGCCGCCGATATCATCGACACATGACGAAACGATTCACGGGCATGCACATTCGAGATATGCACCTCCACGACTGGCGTAGTAACCGCCTTGATAGCATCGTACAACGCAATGGAAGTATGCGTATAAGCGCCGGCGTTCAACACGATACCGTCATATTCAAAACCCACCTCATGGATCTTGTTAATTATCTCTCCTTCCACATTACTTTGATAATAAGATATCTCACACTGAGGAAAGTGGGCACGTAACTCGCTCAAATAGTCCTCGAACGAGGCATTTCCGTATACTGTCGGTTCTCGCTTGCCCAACAGATTCAAATTAGGGCCATTGATGATCTGAATCTTCTTCATTCTTAATTGTAAGTTTATTACCTTTGTACCGCCCGTTGAGGCCGGAATTATCCGGCAAAGGTAAGGATTTTATTTGACACATTCATAACGACATACCGACAATGCGACAAGGAAAAGATATAATAAACCGATATAACACCTATTTACGATTAGAAAAATCGCTCTCAGCCAACTCCATCGACGCCTATTTGACAGATCTTGACAAATTGCTACGTTTCGCAGAGGATGAGAAAAAGGACGTTAAGGAGATCAGCTACGACGACTTGCAACAGTTCATCGCCCAATTACGTGACATCGGTATCCATCCCCGATCGCAAGCACGCATCATCTCGGGTATCAAATCGTTCTATCGTTTCTTATTGCTTGACAATTATATAACAAATGATCCGACCGAATTGTTAGAGTCTCCCAAGATCGGATTGAAGCTGCCGGAAGTATTAACCGTCAACGAGATAAATAGCATTCTCGACACGATAGACCTCACGCTTCCCGAGGGACAGCGGAACCGTGCGATGCTGGAGGTTTTATATAGTTGTGGACTGCGCGTATCGGAGCTTACTGGCCTGCGTTATTCGGATATATATCCCAAGGAAGGTTTCATCCGGGTAGAGGGTAAAGGAAGCAAACAACGGCTTGTTCCTATCTCCGAAGTTGCTTTGCGGGAAATTAAAAACTATCTGTATGACCGGAATTCGGTCGTGGTTAAAAAAGGCTTCGAGGATATTTTATTTCTAAGCCGGCGAGGAACGGCCCTCTCCCGTATCATGGTATTTCATATCATCAAGCAACAGACGGAGGCCGCCGGTATCCATAAAAACGTAAGTCCCCATACCTTCCGTCATTCTTTCGCCACCCACTTGCTGGAAGGAGGCGCCAACTTACGCGCTATCCAAGAGATGCTGGGGCATGAGAAAATCACCACCACCGAGATATATACACATATCGACCGGGAATTCCTTCGCAAAGAGATACTGGAACATCATCCGAGGAGCAGGCCAAGAACTTAAAAGAACCGATCCTACTCCGCTAGCAAAGCCTCAAGGATGTCATAAATTATTTATTTCCTCCTCTGACAAACCAGTATAACGCACGACCATTTCCATCGAAAGCCCATCAGACCGCATACGCCGAGCTGTTTCTAGACGTTCTTCCACACGGCCTTCTTCTCGACCTTCTATTAGTCCTTCTTCTCTGCCTTCTGCTAATCCTTCTGCTAATCCTTCTTCCCGTCCTTCAAACTTAGCAGTGCTCAACACGTCATTCTGGATCATAATCGCATTCAGATGTTCGTCATAAGCATAACGTTCCTCGGGAGACATTGAGTAATAGCGTAATTTCTCTCGTGCCTCTTCCAAGCCAGGGGCTGTCGTTCCGGAAGTTATGATCCCATCTTTCAAGTATCGCACCCATTCCTCCAAGGGGGTCACGGCCACCTTATCAAACTCATTCACCCGGACCAATATATACTCCGGAAAGATCTCCGAGGGAAGACGCTTGACGATCGCACCCCTCTCCTTGGTATTTACCTGTAAATGATCATGGGTATGCACGCCGACAAATTGGTTCTGCCCGTGATACAGATAATCGGTTCCTACGCCTATATCAAAATAAAGGATACTGATAGAATAGACCTTTTTCACCCCGGAATAGTCCTGTCCCAAATGAAGATGTTCGGTGACGGCCTTCGCCACGCCATAAAGCACACGTTCCAAATAATAAAGCTCGCGGGTATTCTGGATCTCGATAAGGATGATATCTCCCTTTGTGTTCTTAGCCTTGATATCCACCCGATTGAATTTTTCATCGGCCATTTGCTGGTATCCCTCACTCTCCAATATCTCCTCAATCTTGATCTGCTCGCCCAAGAACACGGTAAGAAAGCCTTCTAGCACTCCGAAATTCGCTTTTTGCCGGAGTAGGCGTTTGATGGCCCAGTCGAAACGGATATATCGATCTTGTAATTCCTTCATATACTTCTCCTCTTTTTCTGTTTTCTTTTCCATAGTCATATCATGTTTTAGTTACCCCACTATTGGGTGGCTTCAAATGTACATAAAAAGATCTGGAATACAAGCTTATCCCATCTAAAAAGAAATGTCCTTCTTTTTGGATCCGTAAGTGAATAGCCAACGAACGGGATCGTAAGCGGTCGCAAATGGGTATTCGTGTACCGTTATTACTCTATTTTAATCTCATATTTTATCGATTTAAACTATTTACTTAAAGACAAAAAACATGGATGTGGACAAATGATCACACATCCATATCTAATTATCAACAAATTAAAAGCTATCAGGTTCTCCTAAAATGAACAAATGTAAATACAGCTCAATTCTTAGAAATGAGGATTCTGTACCAAATGGCCATCCGACTTATCAATCTCCGACTGAGGAATCGGCAAGTATTTCTTTGTATCATCCCAGCCTTTGATAAAATCTTTTGCTTGGTTCGTACGTACTAAATCCCAATAACGAATACCTTCCATCGCAAACTCATAACGGCGTTCCTTATAGATATTATCCAATGAAACCGCCGGAACCTTATAATCATCCCCCATCGCACGTTTAACGACTCTCGCATAATAATCCTGTGCCTCGCCTACGCTACCTCCACTTCTCAACAAAGCTTCCGATGCCATCAATAATACGTCGGAGAAACGAATTACACGGTAATTGTTCTTATAATTCAGCGCTTCCGTGCCAACCGTAGAAGAATACCCCGCACGAGGATGATATTTGCGTACGCTATATCCTGTATATTGATTCACATCCGAGCTAACCGTCCCGCCTTCCGCTCTAAACTCCTCATGATCTATGATTGTTGTCCACTTTCTAGGATCATTTGGTAAAAACGCATCATTCAATGCTTTTGTTACAGGCGCAAAACCCCAACCTTCCACATATACATTATTAGGATCTTTCAAACCTCTGGCTCCTAGCATTATTATATCGGAGTTACCTTGATTAGCCTTGCCTGCCCAATCATTCGAGTTCCCGATTTCCGTATAATTGACTTCAAAAACAGATTCTTTGCACCATTCATACTCATCATCAAAAAGAACTTTATAATCCGGGATCAAATCATATTGATAGGCAGGATCGGTAATTAGTTCTTTCAATTGGCTGGCGATCTCCTTCATTTTAGTATCATCATTCTGATATAAAACGATACGTGCTTTCATCGCGATAGCGGCACCATTCGTAGCTCGTCCTTTCTCATTAGCCGGGACTATCTTAGGTAACTTCCCAATAACATTATTATCTAAATCCTCGATTAATTTCGCATAGACCTCATCCGGCTGTAACTGAGGGACAGTTGTTATATCATCCAATCCCAAATTCGTCTCGTAATACGGTATGTATCCAAAGAAACGCCACAACTGGAAATAATAAAATACACGCAAGAAATGAGCCTCAGCCACATAACGATCACGAAGCTCCTCCGACATCGTCCCCTCCGGAAGAAGAGGGCATTTCTCTATCACGATATTCGCACGGTTCACACCCTCATACGAACGCCCCCATAAACCCTCGGGTAAGTTTGTCGGTGTCACCCAATTGGTAAAATCATTCACTCGCTGCAACTGCGGTTGATCCGATACCGTCGATCCACCGGTCTCCGCATCATCCGACATGATATTACTTACCAGTTCATAAGAGCTATACGCATTATAAGCGTTCCATTTCAACGGGTCATAGGCAGCGACCAATGCCTCGGTCAAATCCTCCTGTGTCTTGTAATAATCCGTTTCGATAACCTTATTCGTCGGAGACAACTCCAAAAAATCATTGCAGCCACTTAGTCCGAATACAACGGCTAGCAGATAAATATATTTATTCATAACACTAATTTTAATGATTAAAATGTCAAATTCAATCCAAATGTATAAACCCGGGCTTGAGGATATACACCCTTATCTATACCCATTGTCGAACCGATTTCCGGATCCATTCCCTTGTATCCCGTAATAGTCAACAAATTATCGAACGACGCATAAAACCTCAAGCGTTGTATATAAGCTTTTCGGGTCAACTGGGCCGGCAGCGTATAACCTACCTGTAAATTACGTAAGCGCAAGAAAGAAGCATCGTGAACCAACAAAGTAGACGGACGGAAGTTCTTAGGCGTATCACCCAAGACAATCCTTGGCATCGAATTGGAGGTGCCCGGTCCTGTCCATCTTTCCAAAGCATCCGACGTATAATTGACCGCCGCCAACTCATAACGGCGTAACGCATCGAAAACATCCGCCCCGAAAGAACCTTGGAAAAAGGCACTTAAATCAAAGCCATTCCAATCAGCCGCAACAGTAAGTCCAACCATCCAATCCGGATTAGGTTTGCCTATCATCGTACGGTCCTCGTTATCATCGCTGATCACGCCGTCTCCATTCAAATCCTCAAATTTCGTATCACCGGGTACCGCATTCGGTTGTATAGGCTTACCGGTAGCAGGACTGATATAGTTATCGATCTCCTCTTGTGTCTGGAAAACCCCAATCGCCTTATATCCGAAGAAATAACCGATCGGATAACCATTTTGGTTCCTTGATACCGTACCTAAAGTCGGTAAACTCTCCTTATCGATATATCCTGTTTGATTTCCCAGATTCTTGATCTCATTCTTCACATAAGAAGCATTCGCCAAGAAAGATAGATTCACTTTATCTACACTTAATTTATAACCGACTTCAAGCTCGATACCTTGGTTGGTCAATGTCCCGACATTCGACAAAGGCGAGCCACTTCCCACATATAGGGGTATCGGACGCTCCATCAACATGTCTTTTGTATCTTTCTTGAACCAATCAAAACTAAAAGAAAGGGAGTTATTAAAGAAGCGGGAATCAAATCCAAAGTCCAATTGCTCCGAGGTTTCCCAACGCAAATCAGGATTGGCCAAAGAAGTAGGTTTTGTTCCGCTATGGATGACACCGTTCGAGCCAGCCCCGAAACTATAGTTATTTCCTCCGGTCATTGTCGTAGTATATCCAAACGATCCGATTTTTTCATTTCCGTTCTGGCCCCAGCTCCCGCGCACTTTCAGAAAGTCGAGCCATCCCGGTTTATTTTCCATGAAAGGCTCGTTAGTCAACGTCCAGCCTGCGGAGACGGAAGGGAAATAAGCATATTGATTATTCCGGCCGAAGTTAGAGGAACCGTCCCGACGAAGGGTTAACTCTAGCATATACCTTTCGTCATAATTATAGTTTAATCGTCCGAAAACGGACGCCATCCGATGCTCTGTCGCACCACCTTCCGAATGCTGATCGCCGGGAGAGGCACTATTGGTAAAATCGATCCATGCTTTATGATCATCTTCCGCTCGTAAATTCAATGCTGTTCCCTTTACCTTTTTACTATCATACCGTTCCATAGAGGTTCCCAGTAAAACGGCGAAATTATGTTTATCGATCGAACGTTTATAACTCAACGTATTCTCCCAAAGAAGCTTCATGCCACGATTCATCGTTTGCTCCACCCTCGATTTCTCAGTCTTGACCATATAACACAAATAGCTAACTGGGAACCAATTCCTTTCGCCCCAAAAAGCCATATCCGTGGAGAGAGAGGTCTTAAACGTAAGATTCTCGAATACTTCCAATTCACCCCAAACAGAACCTACAAATTTATCCCAGTCCTTGTTATTGTTTAAGGTCTGCATCATAGCGACCGGATTCACGATCTCTTGATTCTCGATCACGTTATAGATGCGGCCTTCATCATCCTTGACATAGCCGGGATAATTTTTCTCGTAATAAGCGAGATCTTCCGCCGAAGGATTCTCCAGATAGACCGATTCGTTCGGTGGAGTCATCACCGCACTTGCTAACGGGCCGGAGAAGTTGTCATTCTCCGAAATACCTTTGGATATGATCCGTGTATATCCTAGGTTCGTACCGACCTTGAAACTACGGAAAAATTTATTCGCCTTATTCTCAAACACATTATAGGTATTGTTGAAACGTAAGCTATATCGTTTATAATCCGACTTATCTTTTCCTCCAACAATTCCTTCTTGATCTAAATAACCAAAAGAGAGGAAATAGCTTCCCTTATCACCACCCCCACTGATGCTCGCTTGATGATTCATGATCGGGGCATTCTCGTTATAAATCTCATTCTGCCAGTTCGTCCCTACACCTGCTTTCGAAGGATCATCGTAAATAGGGTCCATCCCGGCATTCACGTAAGCCTCATTCATTATTGTCTCATATTCGGTGGCATTCAAGACCGACATTTTTCGCCAAGGATTTTGCCAACCGATAGAGAAATCATAATTGACAACCGCTTTTCCTTTTTTCCCGCTCTTTGTCGTAACCAGAATAACACCATTAGCCGCACGCGAACCGTAGATAGCGGCAGAAGCGGCATCTTTTAAGACCTCGATAGATTGTATATCCTGCGGATTCAGATAATCGACACCTCCTTCAAGTGGCATTCCGTCCACAATATACAGAGGGTTACTATCATTGATAGTTCCTGTACCACGGATACGGACTCTCGACTCGGCTCCCGGTTGTCCGGAATTCTGCATAATGCTTACTCCCGAGACTTTTCCTCGTAACACATCCTCTACCCGGGTCGGCGTCAGCTTCTCCAAATCATCGGAGGTGACACGACTGATGGCCGCTGTCATCACGCTCTTCTTCTGAACGCCATAACCAACCACTACCACCTCATCCAAGGCTTGCGTGTCCTCTTTCAAGACAATCTGTAAATCAGTCTGCGTACCGACCTTAACCGTATGGGAGAGATAGCCTATAAACGAGATTTCTAATACATCGCCATTTTTCACATCTAGCGTAAATACGCCATTCATGTCAGAGATCGTACCGGTAGTAGTTCCTTTTACGGAAATACTCGCACCGATAACCGGAGTTCCATTTGTATCCAAGATCGTTCCTCGCAATTTTCTTGTCGCTTGAGAAACTTCCACCGGATTTACATTAGGATGGGAAAGGCCGCTTGCCTCCAGATTGCCATTTAAGGAAGCGAGCAATAATGACCCGACACATATCCAACGCCATCGCTGATCCTTACTTTTCTTTTTCATAAACTATTCGAATTTAAAGGTTTAAACAATATTCCTAACATTACTTTTTGGTTAGTCGGACTCTGAGTATT
Organism: Parabacteroides sp. AF21-43; assembly: GCF_003635435.1. Lineage (NCBI taxonomy): Bacteria > Pseudomonadati > Bacteroidota > Bacteroidia > Bacteroidales > Tannerellaceae > Parabacteroides > Parabacteroides sp. AF21-43. Next base: position 15,360 of record NZ_QTMG01000009.1, read on the forward strand.
TTCAAAAAAGGGGTAGCATTCCCCTCGACAGCACTCACGAGGAGTGCCGCCGTAGGAAATTGGATATAAAAGCTAACCTAACTAATTTAATGTATACTCAAAGTAATCCTTGAAAGAGGTTACCGCATCGCCTACTTTTAGATAACGGCGACTAAGTACTGGTTTCGCCCTCCCCTTCTCATGATACTCGGCTATCAGAAGATAGCCTCCTGATTTTGAGGGCAATTTCAGAAGGCAAGGTTGAAGCCGCTTGCCAAAAGGTTCAATCACAATAGACTCTTCTTGTGTCGAAATAATAGTTCCTTTCTCGTCTAGTAGTTTCAAGAGAACTTTTCCAGACGACTCCTTATTCAAGTCGTTCACCCCTACCAAGTTGAATACTAAATCACTACCCGGTTTCAAGGGCTCGAGATGTTTGGTATAACGACGATCCGCTAAATCGATAAAGACTGCCGAGGGGGCGAAACAATGCTTGAACCAGCGGAAAGCCGGTGAAGGTTCCAAATCCTTGATATCATTGATGAACCAATCTCCCGTGAAACCATAATTATTGGTCAAATGACAAAAAGCCAAGATTCCGCCTACCGAACGTTCCGAACGCAGCCATTCCGTCTCAAGTTCCAACCAATATGCCTGCAATTCACGACATTGTTCCGGAGTGGCATTCTCGCCAAGATAGTAATTGTAATTGTTAAGTGTCAATTTCGAGGGCCGTCCATCACGCCATAACCAAATCCATCCGTACTCATTCACCAACTGAGGAACGCCCGCATCTAGTATAGAAGAGAAACCTACCCAATTCTCATGCAATGCACCTAAGTTATAGGGATTGTTTTTGAAATAGTCGTTCAGTTCGCTGGAATGCATCAACGTAAGCGCACGATAAGGGTGTGGCTCATCCATCTCATCGTTCGTCCCCATCTGATCTGATGTCATGTAACCGGCATCCCAGATCCGGGTCGGGTCTAATTCCTTTAGTTTGGGAATCAGCGTATTTCCTATATAACTGTCCCAGTTCTCATTGATCGCATCCCAGATCACGATACTGGGATGATTCCCATCGCTCCATACCCAATTCGTATACTCCTTACGTACCTGTTCATCCCATCCATGATTTTGCCAATATAGCCACTCATTCTGTAATACGATACCATACTCGTCGCAAAGGTCATACCAGAAGTCAGGTACAATTCCTACACATATTCGCATAGCGTTCCAATCGATTGACTTTGGCAGGTCTACCATCAGCTTCTTCACCCATTCCCGGTCCCAAGCCAACGCTTGACAATCCGGGTCCTCAAAGAAACGTTGAAGCGTGATATTGGAGCCTCGTAAGTAGAATTTATCCCCATTAAGCGTAAAGAATTTACCTTTTCTCGAAAAATCACGCATACCGAAGTTCACGGAATAACGATCTACAAGCTCATCTTGGTCATACACCGAGACCTCACCTTCGTACAAGAAAGGGGAATCAGGAGTCCAAGCCTTCGGATTATCCAAAGAGATACTCGTTTCGAAATAAGTCCTATTATCCCGCTTAGCCTCACCTTCAATCATTTTCTTTCCTACTATCCTCCCTGTAGTCTTCTCCTTGACACAGTACTCAATCTTACAAGAATCCTTCATTTTATCCCCATACAACATTTGGGGTGGATACAAACTTCTCACCAAGGTCTTAACTGTCACCAATCCTTTAGCCAGAGAAGGCAGGAATAAAACTTTATCGACCCGCATCTTACCAGTAGCCGTAATGAACACGTCATCCCAGATTCCGGGTAGGTAATGGACTTTCTCCTTATCCGTTCCGCCGGCGGCCTCGCTAGGCAACCACGCCCGGTCGCCCACCTGAATCAATATCTCATTGTCCGAACCATATTTTACGGCACTCGTAATATTAAAATCCATTGGAGTATAGCATTCCATAGAAGCCCCCACTTCATGCCTATTCACGAAGACTCGTGTAACATATTGGCTTTTCTTTATCGTAAGGAATAATTGCTCATCCTTAAATTTCTCATCGATAAATACTTTCCGCTTATACCAATTATACATCGGCGTATAATCTCTCTCTAAGAAATTAAACTGTTCCACCAGCTCCACGCCGTCAGGTTTCTTAAAGAATTTCTCGTATTGAGAGATTTTAGGCCTCGCTAAATGCACCAATCCCGGAACCGGTATCTTACGGGTATATTTCCGTGGAGGAAAAGCCAGTTCCGTTTGATCGAAATCCCATTCCCCATTTAATGAGATCGTTGTCCTCCCATCATCGGCCCAAGCGAATACAGATAGGAAACAACACATAATTAAAATTATTCTTTTCATGACATCCGATTTATTTAACTCTTTCACGAAGGCAAGTTACAATTATTAAAGACATAAACTTTATAGAAATTTACCTCCTGCTTTTAGAATCTTATCAAAATATAAGAATGATCGTAATACATACCATCCCAAGATTAAAGTCGTTTCAACAATTTGGCCGCTACCTCATTATTCTTCATGAGAGACGCATCAATCGGAGAAGAACGGATGATGGAAGTCAAGCGTTTATGCCATTCCACATCCCGCCACATCCCAACAAACTGAGGTCCGCAAAAATTACTGGTCGCTACACCGACCCACATACCCGTACGGGCAGCCGTAATAGCTCCTAACTCGCAAAGATCCTTTATCCAATCCCATTTCAATAAAGGCCAATCCTTATAATCCACCAATCCCCAACATTCTGTCGTAACGAGAGGACGGCGATTCTTCCGGGCCACGGAAGCCATAAGCTCGATCTTATCAGTCAACAATTTCTGCCAATATTCAGGTCTTTCCCGATAAACCCGTTCCGCATTTTTCACCACATTCTTATAATCATCCGGTGAAAAACGATTGTAGCCATATCCCACCAGCTTATAAAATTCTCCACCATTCTGTTGGGCCATCCAAATATGATGCTCATACAAATCAAGAAAAGAGCAATCCACCTCTTCATATTTCTTGACATCCCCATGATCAAAAGAATATAAGAATGGCATATCCGGATATACTTGTCGCATCTTCCCCAACGAGGTTTTCATCCATCGTAAGGATTCCTCCTTATACCAATTCCCCCAACCGACATTCGGATATGTCTTAGCGAAAAAAGGAGCCCATGAATCACCGGGCCATTCATTGCAAAGATCCACATAAAGGATCGTATCCAATAGCCCCTCTTCTTCGATCGAACGAAGGGTTGTCAGCCAGCAATCCGCCAATTTCTCCGGTGTATCCAATTTCAGGCAAACCTCATCCACATCGAGACGATACCAAGAAGAAAGCCCGACCTTAATATCCCGCTCCTTACATTTCGACAAGAACAAGTTCAAATTCGGTTGAACTTGTACCTCATTCATATCCGGACTTCCCCAATCTTGCTGATTCCAAACTTCTTTAAGTAACCATTTCTTCATTGGATTCTCCGCTATTAAATGAGGATAAGCATCAATACGTATCGCATTATACCCCCGTTCCGAGAGCTCGTCCAATACTTGGTCCCAGTCCTCATAACCGGCTCCGGGCCAACGCCTCTCCAACCAAGAAAAATCCCACATGGTGATTGCCCGGGGCGAGATTTCTCCTTTCCCGGCAAAAGCCATTTCACTTTTAGCTGATGCCTTTGATAAATCAAAAGCCACTAAGCCGCCTAATGCCGCAACTGCTGTTTGTCTAATAAATACTCTTCTATCCATATTATATTATTTTATCTTTCGGGTGTCCTCCTTTTCTCCAAAAAGCCTCGATCTTCTCCAATGAAACTCCTTTCGTTTCCGGTACATAGAAATATCCCCAAATAATCGCCACAATTCCAATGAACGCATAAAATAAGAACGCTCCCGCCGGATTCCCTTGGCTTTCGCCATTGATCGTTAATTCGGTTCCCGATATTGAAAACACCTTCAATATCTTGAAGAAAGTAAACGATACGATCGCATTGAAAAACCATACGGACAACGAGCCGAGAGAAGTCCCCAACCCTCTTAGCTTTTGTGGAAACACTTCCGACACAATCAACCAACCTAACGGCCCGATGCTGATAGCGAAAAATCCCACATATAAGAAAATAAGGACGATGGAAAGCCATTTCCCAGAATCCCCTAATTGAGCGGCGAATATAAAAGAGGTAGCGAGTAGCAACAAGGAAATCACGATACCGCTCAACCCCAGAAAATAAAGTTTACGCCTTCCCAGCCGATCTACAAAGTAGACAGACAACAACGTGAATAATAAATTGACAACACCTACCCCGACAGAGGCCCCAATCGCAGAGACCGCACCATCGAAACCGGCCATCAAAAAGATTTTAGGGCTATAATAAATCACGGTATTGATACCTACAAATTGCTGGAAAAACATAATACCGATAGCGATAACTAACGCATTCCGTAACCAAGGCTGGGCCAGATCCTTAAAACATCCTTGTCGCTCATCATTCTTTCGCATCTCATTCCGCATCTGCTCAAACGAGGCATTTACCAAATCCGGATGCTCGACCATCTTTAAGACGGATAGGCTCTCTTCCTCCCGGCCAACAGACATCAACCACCTTGGAGATGGTGGAACCAGCAACATACCCACGAACAAAATAATAGCGGGAATCACCCCCACATAAAACATTGGCCTCCAACATGAAACAGACGTCTCATCCGCAAAATACAAATCCGAAAGATAAGATACCAGAAGCCCGATCGTAATCATCAATTGGAACATGGCGACAAACATCCCCCGTGACTTCGCCGGGGAAACTTCCGCAATATAAAGAGGTACAGCAAAAGAAGAGATCCCGATAGCCACTCCCAAGAATAAACGGGCGGCAATCAAGTGGTAAATGTCCGGAGCCCAACCCGATCCTAACGCACCGAAAGCGAAAATAACAGCCGAAGTCAAAATGACTTTCCTACGTCCTATGCGATCCGTCAATTTACCACAACACAGCGCTCCCAGAATAGCTCCCAGCAAACCGGAGGAAGTAACTACCTCCACCATACTATCGTCTATACCAAAATCTTTCTGGAAAAAAGGAATCGCCCCGGAAATCACGCCGGTATCAAAGCCAAACAATAGTCCTCCCATAGCGGCGACAATCGCTATTACATAAATCATCCAATATCTATAGCTCGTGTTTTTCATGTTTTTCTTGTGTATTTAATCCATCTATAAACTCAAGGCTCGAAATCACGCCATACCTCCGCCTTCAACGCCGGATTAGGCACATATAAGAAAATCTCCGGATTTTCCTCGAATTGTCTGTAAATAGATACCCCTTTCCGAATATCTAAAGAAATATAATCCGAAGGAGATTTACAAATCAAATGAGAGGAATCGTACATCGAATTTGCGATCCATTCTAATTCATCGCTTCCATTAAATACAGGAAACCAAGCGATTCCCCTGTGTTTACGAACCCCCTCATACACAAAACCATAATCTCTATCGCACCACGCTCCGAAAGTCAAAGGCAATCTCGGATTCGCGCTAATCGTCGCATGTACCCAATAGGGAGGAACGATCACTACATCCCCCGGAAAGGCATGTACCGCATAACATCGACCGGGCTGATCCTCCGCATACTCCTGCATATAAATAATCGCCTCTCCCGACCAAATCTCATAGATCTCCGGCGTAGACCAACCGCTATAAGGAGATATCTTATGAATATGCCCTTGACTTCTGACTGGCTCCTGCCCCAATTTACCAGCACTATATGTCACTACCCCGAATAACAAATGTAACTTATTCAGCAACGCACGATGTTCTTCTTTGCCGACATCCATAGCGATCGAGTAAACCTGCTCCGGTCCCTTGCATTGAGGATCACGCAAACTAGCCCGTATATCTTCCAGCCGGCGAATCTCGACCTCCGGACCAAATACACCCGCCCCATAGGTAAACCCCATAGGCGATTGAACCGGTGTTATATCAATTCCTTTATCAAATACAAATCCGTTCATTTTGCTGTTGTTTTACCATGAAATACTCCAAACCGAATAAAGCGGCGTCATCGCCCAAGATTGCCGGCACAATCGGGACTTTCCCGGAAGGACACCAAGCCAACTCATCCACTCGTTTGCTGATATAAGGGATAATCACCTCTTGGCTTTTTAAAATCCCCCCACCTAGAATCACGACTTCCGGATCATAAGCATGTATATAGGTTATTATCGCCGACGCCCAGATATCCATACATTCATTCCTAATTAATAAAGCATCTTCATCCCCCTCCTGCGCTAACCTAAAAATGCGCTTGAAATCATAGACATCCGCATCTCGTTTAAACGATTCCGATAAAAGGGCATGCTCCCTGACAATGGTCGGTAAGAAGAAAGAGGAAGACAGAGCTTCTACACAGCCGTTATTCCCGCATGAACACCGACGGCCCTTATAATCCAGCACAAAATGCCCACCCAAAGAACCCGCTTGAAAATGCTGTCCATACAGGAGCCGTCCATCAATCACGACTCCCGTACCGATACCGGTTCCGATTGTCATCATGACTACATTGTTCTTTCCCCGGGCCGCACCCTGCCACCATTCTCCGGCTACGGCCAAACGAGCGTCATTATCCATGCAGAAAGGAACTTCCCAATTCTCCCATGCCCATTTATCCAGACTGATCGAACAGGCATCATCATACTTCTCATTCGTAGAGATTACCCGGTTATGAATTGGATCTACCAGCCCGGGAAAAGCCAGGCCGATACAACGAAGCGCAGCCACATCAATACGCCAAGCGGCCAACAACCGATCAATCGCCTCCTTTATCTTAGGTAAGTTCGGAGCTAATCCCAGAGCCAGACGGGAAGGTAATCTCACACAGTCTACGATCTCACCATCAGACAATAGTCCGATCTTTACGACCGTCCCCCCTAAATCTATCGCTATCGTATACATAAGCTATCGCAATTTAGGGGTACCGTCCACTTCTACCAATCGGGCCGAGAAGCCCTTATTCGCGATCTCTTCATAATTATGCCCGGCATCCGAAGGCCAGCACGCAGCAAATGACAAGACGCTATTTCCAGTATTAGCTACCCGGTGCGCTACACCGCCCGGTATATAATGCAGGCTACCCGGCATCATCCTTTCCGCCCACGTATTCCGTTCTCGGTCCATCAAGATCAACATACCTTCGCCTTCCAATCCCCAATAATACTCCGAACGATCCTCTTGTTGATGAAAATGGCCTTTCGTCATGAAATACTCATCTCCCACCTTTCCCGGATATAATTGAGTAATACCAAAATAAAGCCCTCCCGGAGTGCCTTCCCGCTCCGGTAAATAACTATATACCTCGTATGCTAATTGATCTAATGGTAATTGGGAATAAGCATCTTGATTCTCAAAAATTCCGGCAAGCTCGCCTAAAGTTCTCCGGCTCTTTACCACACCTTCCCCCTTTAGCTCATCTTGAAAAAATGACAAGGATGGGATTACAATCTTTTTATGTTCCATGATATTCTATTTTACGATACAACTTATATCGCAAAAATAGATCGAATACCTTGGGCTTTATTTTAGTATTTTTCCAAACAACTATGAAATCCTGCCCTTATTCTCCATCCAGGCGCTCCTTATATTTTTTCTGGTACTCGGATGGAAGCATATTCGTGGTTTTCTTAAATTGGCCGATGAAGTTGGATAGATTATTGAATCCGGCCTCGGAGCTAATCGTGGATATCTTCAGATTTCCCTCTATCAATAGTTTTTTCGCGTGTCCTATGCGCATGTCATTCAAGTACTCCACGAAAGTCTTCTTGGTCCGTTTCTTGAAATAACGACAAAAAGCGGTCGGAGTCAAGCCTACCAAAGCGGCGACTTCCTCCAGCTTCACTGGAGACGTGAAGTTCTTCACCAGATATTTATAGACCTTATTGAAACGCTCGAAATCGTCCGAGTTGACCGTTTCCGTAAACCCCGTACTGGCTAATATCTCATATTCTTCGGAAGTCGCCATTAATTCCAGTAAAGCAATCAATTTGATCACCCTACTCGCTCCCGTCTCATTGGCGGATTGGCTGATCAGCTCGGCAATCTTCTTCCGGGACTTACCCACAAACTTAATCCCTCTACGGGAACGCTCTATCAATTCCCGGATATTATTCATCTCCGGAAGACGGATTAAATTAGGTTCAAAAATCTGACGCTTGAAGAACAAGCAAATACAAGTAGCCCGCAAGCCAGAGCTCTTATCGAAATAAACAGGGTCGTTTCTCCACTCATGTGGCAGTTGAGGGCCGATCATACAAACATCGCCCTCGAAATATCCTTCCACATGATCCCCGACAAAGCGAGTACCCGTACCACTTGTGATATACATTATCTCAATAGCCGGATGGTAGTGCCAAGGCACTATAAAATGCGGTAGATCCTCCACATAGAAATGAATGTGACTATCTATCGGGAATGGCAGTTCTTGAAATAATGGTTTCATAAGCTTTATACTAAAGGTTTCAACCTCTCGATCAGTTCATCCCCAAGCGCCCGTTTATTCACGATATGTTCCTGCACGGCGGTAACAAACGGATTATTCACGAAATCTCCTCGAACACCCTCGAAATCCTGTTGTTTTTCCTTGTTGGAACCATCCACTCCGAAACCGATCATAGAAGTCAAAGAGAATTCCTTACGGGCATCCTCATAAAGCATCTCATCCAAGCGGATCACACATTCTTGCCAACGACGAACCAGATCAATAATCTCCGCGGCGGAAATCGAACGGAGATCCACCCCATAATAACGTTCGATCATCTCGTAGGCCCATGTCCATTCCAAGGAATAATAACGTCCGTGAACCAAACGGAAAAAGCATTCCACATCCTCTAAGGAAGCGATTTCCCCCTGTTCGATATCTTGCAACAAGGCATCTAGCGGTTCCCTCGGGAGGATCAAGCCCGCCAAGTCCAGCCATTCTCCGGAGCCTTTGGATTCCGTAGGACGCAATTGCTCCCAGACCTCTTCCATAGAATAATAGGTCGTACCTTCCAAACGCTTGATTAACGAGTTACCAAAGAACTTATTAATTGCCATGCCATAAAAGTTCAACGCATTCCGGAGTGAGGAACCTTTTATACGAGTATTCTGATAATAATAAATCTCGGAAGTCTCTCCAACCAATGCCTGCAGGTTTTTCAAGATATCCACCGCTTTCAGCATCTTCTGGATCGTATAGGGACTCAATAGATTATAGTTAATCATATCCAAGCGATCCGGGTCCGTACGTTTATCACGCTTCGGCCATTTCTGGGCATCACGGATCGTACCTACGCTGCGAAGATTAATTCCCGGGACTAAGTAAGTCTCATCATCCTTCTCTATTAAATAGGAGAAGGGAATATCGGAAGTATCGCTATGGTGATGATGGCGACCCATTACCAAAGAGAAAGCGCCAATACGGGCCGGCCAAAGGATATACGAGTCGCTGGTCGTCTTGGAACCACGTTCCACGATCCCTTGATGAATCGGTCCCAGCTTATACATATGATTACTCTGGTTGGAGCCACTTCCCGCGTTCAAGAACGAATACATTCCCGCTATCAGCAAACTGCTCTTATGCATAGACACCGTAAACGGACCGGCGAAAATAGCGCAAGCCTCCCCATTCTCGAAAGCGCAGTTGCTGAACAACAAGGAATCATGGGCCGAGAAGTTATGCGTCACTTGGCAAGCCTGTCCGATAAAGCAACGGATAATCTTAGCGGCATCCGCGATCTTGGCTCCCGAAGAGACAATGAAATCTTGCGCGATCACACTATCCCCGATAAATACCGGGGCCTCTCTCTTACTATTTACGGAACCATTTTCCAGACGTGCGCTATTCTCTATGGTCGCGTAATCACCAATCTTCACGTTACGGATCGTACCGGTATTGACAATCTTGACCTTATCGCCAACCGTTCCCTCCGTAGAGGCGATACCCTCCGTATAAGCGGTAATCATATCCCGCAAGCGTTCGATCAAGGCCGGACGATGGCGGTACAAAGCGATAATATAAGCCAATGAAGCCGACAGGCCATCGTAAATCGGAACCTCACGCCCGCCGGTCTCATTCAAGACCGACACCTCGACATTATTCCCGAACGTAGCCTTGCCTTCCACCAACATAACATTTATATTCTGGATAAAGCAGTCATCACCGATCCGGTAATTAGCGATATAATTCTGTACGTTCTCGATCAGCACATTATCCCCCAACGTACAATTATGCAGGGTAACATGACGAAGCCCGCTATGCTTTACCAATCCTCCCGGCAGGGTAAACACCTTACGAAAGGCTCCTAACTTAACCACTCCTGAAAAACGTACATGGTTCACATATTCAATATCAAACACCTCTGGAACCCAAACTTGATTCCAATCATCGGCCCGGCAAGCCTGAGATCGCAAGGTGGCGATCTCATCCGGCCGCAAATTTCTCAAATGATTCATTGGTACTAATTTTGTAAGACTCTACTCTTCATCGTATTGCTGAAAGAGGAAGTCATTGTAAGGGAAACGGGTGATATGGATTTGTTTGACCCGTTCATACAACATCTCTTTCAACGCCTCTATATTCGTACGTTCCTTGGCGGAGATAAAGATGCAATTATCTTGCAATTTTCCCATCCACGTACGTTTCAGTTCATCCAGATCGATATTCTCACGACCACGAGGGGTCAAATCATCTTCCTCTTTCGGGACAAAGGTAAATGCGTCCACCTTATTGAAAACCATGATCATCGGTTTCTCGGTCTTATCGATCTCCGCCAACGTACGGTTCACGACCTCTATTTGCTCCTCAAAAGTCGGGTGTGAGATATCCACGATATGTACCAGCAAATCCGCCTCCCGTACCTCATCCAAGGTAGATTTAAAAGATTCCACCAACTCGGTCGGTAACTTACGGATAAATCCGACCGTATCAGACAGCAAGAACGGCAAGTTCTCGATAATTACCTTGCGTACGGTCGTATCTAGCGTAGCGAACAACTTATTCTCGGCAAAGACCTCACTCTTGCTCAATAAGTTCATCAAGGTAGATTTACCTACGTTCGTATATCCGACCAACGCTACACGTACCATCTTACCCCGGTTTTTCCGTTGTACGCTTTTTTGCTTGTCAATATCCACCAGCTCTTTCTTCAATCGTGCGATCTTATCCAAGATAATACGTTTATCAGTCTCCAACTGTGTCTCACCCGGACCACGCATACCTACGCCGCCTCGCTGACGCTCCAAGTGTGTCCACAGACGAGTCAAGCGGGGTAACATATATTTATATTGTGCAAGCTCCACCTGTGTCTTCGCATGGGCGGTCTGTGCACGGCTAGCGAAGATATCCAAGATCAAGCTCGTACGATCCAAGATTTTCACCTGCAATTCTTTCTCTATATTACGGAGTTGCTTCGGACTCAGCTCATCATCAAAGATCACCAAACCGATCTCATTCTCTACCACATACTCCTTAATTTCCTGCAATTTACCGGTCCCGACAAAAGTGACGGAATTCGGGTAATCCATTTTCTGGGTAAAACGCTTTACCGCATCCACCCCTGCCGTATCGGCCAAGAAAGCCAATTCGTCCAGATATTCCTTAACTTTTTGCTCATTTTGCTCAGGGGTAACCAAACCCACCAAAACGGCCTTCTCGGTCTGTGCCTCAGATATGATAAATTCTTTCATGCCACAAAGATATATTATTTCAATTATTTACGTATATTCGCGAACATATTTACAAATATAAATCAACTTAGCTATGAAAAAGAGAATTTGGCATCTATCCAGACGCGTTGTCGTTTGTACGGTATTCCTATTCGTACAACAATTTATCCAGTCACAAGTTTCAAATCCGTCTACATGGGAAAGCTTTGTGCAAAGTAACGCAAATATATCTATTCGAGATACGTTTCGGATGCAGACATTTGAGGGACTTGCTTCTGATAATTGGGATTATGCCATTACAGGTGAAGCCCTTATTGAAGATATCTCCGGCGTGAAAGATATTCCTAACAGCCACGGAAACTACGGGTTACGAATGCCAATGAATACGCAAGCGGCTTTCGAGCATTTCACGTTAACAGATCATCAAGATATAAAAATCAGTATACGGAAAGGGGGCATCCATTTAATGCTCGGAGAAAAGATGCAAGTTAAGACTTACCGCCCTAACAAACCAGAATATGTGTCGATCATAACTTTAAATAAAGACGATGCTACTGCTTCATTCGAAAAGACGGATATAGGCAGCAATCCCCCGGGATTGGATATTATCGTCCCCACACAGGCCGCCAATACCAAAAACGGCTATTATTATGTAGACAGCGTTTACGCACACGGCATGATTCCTACCTATTCCCTATTTACCGGAAACAGCGATTGGAACCATGAGGATCGCTGGAGCCACCTACCCGCCTACCGTCACCGCAACGCCTTGATTAACGGCAATATCTCCATAAATACAAATATCAGCTGTAAAGATATCTTTATTGGCAATGGAAATATCCATATTTTACCAACCGGAAATCTATCCGCAAATAACCTTACCATCTATCCTAATGATGGTATCTTGGCGTCTTCCTCCACCTTGCGATCGTCTGGAACTATTAACATCTCCGGCAAAATAACAATCGAGAAGACCTTCGCTCAAAAAGGCAAATGGTATTTTATCTCCTTCCCCTTCGATGTATTCGCTTCCGGCATAGACCCGGATTTCCAACTGGGTGATGACAAAAGCGATACAAACGGTAATTACTTTTACGTACAAACCTATAACGGAGAAAAGCGAGCTAATTCACAAAGCCCTTCCAACAACTGGGAAGTCATACCACAAACAATAATCAATACATCCCAGCCCATCTTCAAGAAGAACAAGGGATACCTAATCGCTATTGACGCTTCCGCCGATCGTCAGAACCTTCGTTTCTCCTCGAAAGCAGGAGATATCCCTATAGATTTCGGAAAAAACGGTCAAGCCTCTATTCCGGTAAGCATTAACAACCAAAGCCAGAACCAGAATCATAACGGCTGGTATCTATGCGGTAATCCTCTGCCGGCTCCTTTATCTCTTAGTCAAATAGAATCAAACTCGGCCTTAGACGGATACATTTATATATATGACGGCTCCACCTACCAACCCTACGTGATCGGTAGCGATTTCGCCATCCCTCCATTCTCCGCTTTCTTTGTCAAAGCGAATAAAAGTACCAGCCTATCTGTATATAATACATCCGAACCAGCCAATTATAAATTATTATCAACGAACGCACCCATATCTTTCCCGACATCGGAACCTCAAGCCCGACAAGATTCCCCTGTTTCCAATCAAGTATTTTCATTTCCGGAATTAAGCTATCAGCTAGAGAACAAGACTTTATTCATTACTAATCTTCCATCCCCCGGTAAAGTCGAACTGTTTACTCCGGCAGGCATATTAGTATTCACGCAAGCGGTACAGGCAGGGAACCCTATCCTCCCGATTCCCCTCCCACAAGGTTTATATATCTTAATTATTCAAACAGAACATTATCGGGCACAGTACAAATGCGTTTTAACCTCCTAAAGCCCGAAACAATCTTATATCTTTGCCCTGTTTTTAGAATAAAACGAATATGAAGAAGATCAATATCACAACAATTGCCTTACTTGTTTACTTAATCGTAATGAGTATCATCGGCTGGCCGGGAAACAATCCCGGAAACAATTATACCGAATATTTCTTGATGATCGGCGCTACGCTCGTCATCATCATCCTTCTACGCTATCTGCAAGTCAAACGTCTGAGAATGCGAGATAAGTGGAATAAAGACGATGATCCTGCCAAGCAATAAAAACACAGCCTGTTTTTCTTCACAGAAGAACAGGCTGAATGAACTTTATTTTATTACACTAGTATTAATATTACTGCTTTTTCGCCCTCACAGGCTACTTGAATGTCTCATAAAGACTACGCACAGTATAAATTATTCGATTATAAATAAGTACAATCTTAACAGGACACACACACCACTTGTTTCGCTTACTTTCTTAAAATGAGTTACTTTCATAATTCTTACATTTTATTCACTAGTACTAAAACGTCATTAACCAATACGCAAAAGACAGCCAATATCATTTTTGTAATCGTAGCCTAATCGTCATATCCCTGAAAGGCAATACAATCGTGAACATATTTTTAATAACATAGACATATCATCGTAATATAATCACACGTCCTTTGCGTTCTGAAAAAATAGATTAATTCTAATATATTTTAAGGACAAAAGGATGGACAACAGAAATTACTTTACGATGGCGATTCCCGCTCTTTTGCTAGGCGTAGCATACTTACAGCCAATCAATGCGGCATCGGCGGAGGATCTGCCAAACGTTACTGGACGAATGACGATCACTCAACAGACATTCACGGTAAGTGGCGTAGTCACCGATACGAACGGAGAACCAATTATCGGGGCTAACGTGATTGAGAAAGGGACTACAAATGGAGCCGTAACCGATTTTGACGGCAAATTTTCTCTCTCGCTGCAAAACAAGCAAAGCATATTGGTCGTTACTTATATCGGTTATAACACCAAGGAGATTCCAGCCGGGAATGGTTCTCCCCTCACGATCCAATTGCAGGATGACACCCAGAACCTAGACGAGGTTATCGTGGTAGGTTATAGTGTACAGAAGAAAAAAGACCTTACCGGTGCTGTTTCCGTACTGGAGGTAGGCGATCTGAAAGATACCCCGGTATCCAGTGTAGATCAAATGATGCAAGGTAAATTGTCCGGCGTAAACGTAATCCCGGATAATATGCCCGGCGGAGGCGTAGCGGTACGTGTACGCGGTTTCAGCACGATCCGTAACAATGATCCGCTTTATATCATCGATGGCGTACCAGTAGAGGGCGGCATCAATTTTCTCAACCCGAATGATATCGAAAGTATGCAGGTATTGAAAGATGCTTCTTCCGCTTCCATCTATGGCGCACGTGCGGCAAACGGCGTGGTTATCATCAGTACAAAAAAAGGGAAGGAAGGTACTTTCCGGGTAAACCTAGACGCTTACGTGGGAGTACAAACCTCGGCAAAACAGATGCGTATGCTAAACGCCCAAGAATATGGTGACTTATTATGGCAGGCACAGCGTAACGACGGGAAATCACCAGTAAGCGACGTGTATGGCTCCGGCGAGACCGCCGTAATTCCGGAATTCCTTGACGCAGATCACCGCCTTCCCTCGGGAGACGTGGATTGGGTTGACGAGATCATGCAAAAAGCCATGGTCCAGTCCTATAACCTCTCTCTGGCGAAAGCAGATAAAGTTAGCAGCCACTTGTTCTCCCTAGGCTATTTCAACCAAGACGGTCTTATGAAATATACTGGTTTCGAACGTATATCCGGACGTTTCAACAATGAGTTCAAGCTCTTCAACGATCGTTTGAAAATCGGTGAGAACGCCACATTATCACATGCGTGGGGAACCTCGGTCACCAATAACGCCGCACTGGGAGGTATGTTATACAACGCCTATAAGACCGTATCCATTACCCCTGTTTACGATCTGGACGGGAATTTCGGCAGCAACCCGATCGCCGACATCTCCAACCCGTTAGGCGAATTATACCGTAATAAGGATAATAAAGATCGTACCACCCGTCTATTCGGTAATCTATTCGCCGAACTGAATATCCTAGAGGGACTTTATTTCAAGACCAACTTCGGAGCGGATTACAAAAACCTGTATAAACGAAGCTTCAAGGCCAAATACAACGAATTGAACACCCAGCAACCCTTGAGTACGTTGAGCACGCAAAACCGTTGGAACTTCAATTGGGTATTCACGAACACGTTAAACTATTTACGGACATTCGATAAACATACGATCGGAGCCTTATTAGGTATCGAGACAAACCGTTATCAAGAGGAATACTTCTCCGCCTCCCGTGAAGGCTTTGCCTCGGATGACGATAACTTCCATTTCCTCGATGCGGGCGATAGTGGCTCCCAGAAGAACGCAGGTTCTGCCTTTACTTCCAAGATGATGTCTTATTTCGGTAAAATTGATTATAATTTCGACAACCGCTACTTATTCGCAGCCACGTTCCGACGTGACGGATCTTCTAAACTTGGTAACAATAAATGGGGTAATTTCCCGGCTGTCTCCGCAGGCTGGCGTATCAGTAGCGAACCGTTTTATGATATTCCGGCTATCAGCAACATGAAAGTCCGCATAGGTTGGGGACAAAACGGCAACTCTGATATCCCGGCTTATTCTACGATCGATTCTTACATGAGTAATCCGAACCACTCCAACTATCCGATCGACGGTAGCCAAAGTTCCGTGACAACCGGATACACCCAAACCCGTTACGGTAACGCAAACCTGAAATGGGAGACCACCACGCAAACTAATGTCGGGCTGGATCTAGGCTTCCTAGATAACAGCCTAACCGTTGTGCTGGATTGGTTTAACAAAGATACCAAGGACTTATTATGGGAGCGTCCCTTGATCGGTACCGTGGGGGGTACGAACCAAACGGTATGGGACAATGTCGGGAAAATGCGTAACCGGGGTTTCGAAGCTGAGGTCAGCTACAATAAGAGCATCAATAAAGATTTCGGGTTCAATGTCGCCTTCAATATGTCCGCTATCAAAAACAAGATGACTGAATTAGACGGTGATGTCTCCTATATCGGACTGCCTACCAGCGTGATTCACTCCCTCAACTTCGATCAAGAGGTTTCTCGTTCCGCCATCGGACAACCAATCGGCTCTTTCTACGCTTATAAAGAAGACGGTTTATTCCAGAGCGAGGCGGAGATCAAATCATATACCAATAATAAAGGCGAACTGCTCCAACCTAACGCAAAACCGGGTGATATCAAGTTCGTAGACGTAAACGGAGATGGCGTAATAGACGGTAACGACCGTGACTATATCGGTAACCCGCTCCCCGATGTCACGGCAGGCCTTACATTAGGAGTCAACTTCCATAATTTTGACCTCAGTCTATTCTTTCAGGGAATGTTCGGAAACGATGTATACGACTTGACCCGTTATGTGGGTGATTTCTACAATCAATCGCAATACAACAAAAACAGCCGTGTCGTTAATGCATGGACACCAACCAACACGAATACGGACATACCCCGTGTCACCATGGACGATCCGAACAATAACATCCGGCCCTCGTCTTACTATGTGCAAGACGCTTCTTTCGTTCGCTTAAAGAACATGAAAATCGGTTATTCCGTACCTCAGTCCATCCTATCCAAGATTAAGTTCAATAGCTTGTATATCTATGCGCAAGCAACCAACTTATTCACGATCACCGGATACGACGGTATCGATCCGGAAGTGGGATTGCAAAGTTACTCCAGTGACTACCGTAACCTAGATATGGGTGTGGACCGCGGCATCTATCCGTTATCCCGCACCTTCACCTTTGGAGTAAACGTAAGTTTTTAATCATCAAACAACAACAAACAAGAATATGAAGAAAATGATTATAGCGGCCTGTGCCGTATTCGCATTGACATCATGCAGCGATTTTCTGGAAGAGACACCTGTAGGCGAACTGACTCCCGAACAAGCACAAGATCCCAATAACATTGAGGGATTGATTATCTCCGCCTATTCCATCCTAGACGGCCAGATGGACGATGCCAGCTCCGGCTTGAATTCAGGATGCTCCAACTGGCAATTTGGCGATGTGATCTCAGACGATACCTACAAAGGCGGAGGTGGTACGGGAGACCAGAACCCGGTTCACTTGATGGAAATCTTCCATATCGACCCGACTATCCAAGATTACAATCGGAAATGGCTAGCCTTATACGAGGGCGTGAACCGCTGTAACCAAGCGATCCGTATCCTCAAAGGCAGCGATTATGATAAAAAGGAGACCCGTATCGCCGAGATGCGTTTCCTGCGTGCCCATTTCTATTTCAACTTAAAGATCATCTATAACCAGATCCCATATTTCGACGAGAGTGTCAGCGATCCTTCCGCGTTCGCCTCTATCTCGAATAAGGAGTATACATCCGATCAATTATGGGAGAAGATACTGAATGATTTTAAGGCCGCCTACGAAGGTCTCCCGGATTCCCAGCCGGATGTGGCACGTCCATGCAAGATGACGGCCCGGGCTTATATGGCTAAAGTTTACTTGTTCCAAGGCAAATGGCAGGAATGCGCTACAGCGACGGATGAGGTGATCAATTCCGGCAAATACCAGCTACTCCCCGACTTCCGGAATATCTTCTTGCCGGAAAATGACAACTGCCCTGAAATTTTATTTTCAGTCCAAGCCTCTATCAACGATGGCTCCCCGAACAACTACAACGGAAATCCGGGCGACCGTTTGTTACCTCCGGGAGGCCCTTATCCCAACTATGGTTTCCTTCGTCCTTCCCAAAACCTAGTAAACGCTTATAAGACCGACTCCAACGGCTTGCCTTTGGAAGACGGCATAGACGTTTCGGAAAATGATTATGTAGACACCCGCCTAGACCACACGGTAGCCCGCCCCGGAATCATGTTCCTAGATGTCCAACTCTATGACTGGACTCCTCGTGAGGCTACGGTTTACGGTCCGTATAGCCCGAAAAAACGTATTGTCTCCAAGAACTCAAGTTACTATTTGGCTATCTGGCCATACGTAAACGCATTGAATGTTTATATTATTCGATATGCGGACGTGTTATTGTGGCGTGCCGAAGCTGCTATCGAACTAGGCGATTTGGCTACCGGATTGAAATACATCAACCAAGTTCGCGAGCGTGCCATGAACAGCCAGACCGTAAAAACCGCTGACGGGACAGCGGATGCCGCCAAATACCGGATCGGATTATATCCGTCATTTTCCGACAAAGAGGAGGCGATCCGAGCCTTACGTACCGAACGACGTCTGGAATTCGCCTTAGAAGGTGAACGTTTCTTTGATCTAGTCCGTTGGGGAATCGCCTCAGACGTGATGAACACTTATTTCGAGCATGAGAAGACATTCCGCTCTCATCTCCAAAATGCCCGTTTCATCAAAGGGACTCACGAATACGGCCCGATACCGCAAGCGGTTATAGACCTTGCGAAAAATGGAATCATCGAGCAAAACCCAGGATATTAATGGGAATGCTCCCATTCCTCTTAAAAGAAATAGCTCCTATCCGAATATTCGGGCAGGAGCTATTTACATTTGTCTTTTTATATCGTCTCTTTATAACTTATCCCTTAAAAACCTTCCGGTATAGGATGCCTCGCAAGCCGCGATCTCCTCCGGTGTACCGGCACAAACCAACTGCCCGCCGGCCTTTCCGCCTTCCGGTCCTAAATCGATCACATAATCCGCGCATTTGATCACATCCATATTATGCTCGATAATTACCACGGAGTGACCTTTCTCGATCAAGGCATTGAAAGCTTTCAACAAAGTCTTGATATCATGAAAATGTAAACCGGTCGTAGGCTCGTCGAAAACGAACAAGGTAGGTTGCTGCTTCTCTTGGCCTAAGTAATAAGCCAGTTTCACACGTTGATTCTCACCACCGGATAAAGTGGAGGAAGTCTGTCCCAGCTTGATATAGCCCAAACCTACGTCTTGCAGCGGTTTCAAGCGTTTCACAATCTTCTTCTCTTGGGAGCCGGAACCTTTCTCGAAGAACTCGATCGCTTGATTCACGGTCATTTCCAATACATCGTATATGTTAGCGCCTTGATACTCTACATCCAATACATCCTGCTTGAAGCGTTTACCGTGGCAAGCCTCGCATTCCAAGGTGATATCCGCCATAAACTGCATCTCTACCGTGATCTTGCCCTCGCCCTTACATTCCTCGCAGCGACCTCCTTCTTTATTAAAGGAGAAATAGGCGGCGTTATATCCCATCTGTTTCGCTAGGGGCTGCTCGCCGAATAGTTTACGGATCTCGTCGTAAGCACCGATATACGTCACGGGGTTCGAGCGAGAACTCTTTCCGATCGAGTTCTGGTCTACGAACTCGATCGCCTGAATCATATTCAAATCTCCACTGATACCGGAGCAATCCACGGTCAGGCGGGCGGCATCATCCAAATGACGTTTCACGCCCTCGTAGAAGATATCACGAACCAAGGAGCTTTTACCCGAACCGCTCACACCGGTAACCACCGTCATCACGTTCAAAGGAAACTTCACGTCCACACCCTTTAAGTTATTCTTCCGAGCCCCTGTCACTTCTATATAATTATTCCACGGACGCCGATAAGGCGGGATCTCGATCTGATCCTCTCCCGTCAAATAACGTACCGTGTGGCTATCGGTACATTTCCGGAGGTTATTCACATCGCCTTGATAAACGACCTCGCCCCCCAAACGCCCTGCTTTCGGACCGATATCGATGATATAATCCGCCGCACGGATAATCTCCTCATCATGCTCCACCACGACCACGGTATTCCTCAAGGCTTGCAACTGTCGCAATACCTTGATCAACAAATCCGTATCCCGGGAATGCAGACCGATACTCGGCTCATCCAAAATATACAACGAACCCACCAAGCTACTACCCAACGAGGTAGCCAGATTGATACGTTGGCTCTCTCCTCCGGATAAAGAGGCCGAGAGGCGATCTAAAGCCAGATAACCCAACCCCACATCCAACAGGAATTGCAAGCGATTATTGATTTCCGTGAGCAAACGTTTAGCGATCGCCGCATCCGTCTCGTCCAGTTCCAGTTGATCAAAGAAAGCCTTTGCCTCCGAAACCGGCATCGTCACCA
The DNA here is from genome assembly GCF_003635435.1 of Parabacteroides sp. AF21-43. Taxonomy (NCBI): domain Bacteria; kingdom Pseudomonadati; phylum Bacteroidota; class Bacteroidia; order Bacteroidales; family Tannerellaceae; genus Parabacteroides; species Parabacteroides sp. AF21-43. The sequence continues at coordinate 36,099 of NZ_QTMG01000009.1, forward strand.
GCTCGGCGATATTCTTACCGCCCACTTGCACATACAGCGCTTCCGGTCTCAAGCGGCTCCCCTTACAAACCGGGCAAGTCGTCTTTCCCCGATAGCGGGCTTGCATCACCCGGTATTGTATCTTATAAAGATTCTCTTCCACGAACTTAAAGAAATCGTCGATACCGTGTAAGCCTCTCGCCCCATGCCACAACAGATCCTTCTCTTTCTGTGTCAGGTCGTAATACGGACGGTGGATCGGGAAGTTATATTTCTCGCTCTTCACGATAAAGTCTTTCAGCCATTCCCCCATCACCTCACCTTTCCAGCAAACCACGGCTCCTTGGTAGACAGACAAGCTTTTATCAGGCACCACCAGATTCTCATCGATACCCAGCACCTTACCGAACCCCTCACAAGTCGGACAAGCGCCCAACGGATTATTAAAGCTAAACATCATATCGGTAGGCTCCTCGAATATCATGCCATCCGCCTCGAACCTCTTCGAGAATTCCTTCACGACTACCCCTTCCTCCGTATAAATACGGATCAAACAGGTACCATGGCCCTCAAAGAAAGCGGTCTCGGCCGAGTCTGCCAAACGGCTTTTCAAGGTCTTATCGTCCGATACCGTCAGGCGGTCCACCAACAACTCGATCGGGTAAGACAGCAACTCCTCGCTCGCCAGTACCTCCGAGATACGATATACCGTATCATTCACCGACAGACGGGCATATCCTTCTTTCCGCAAGATCTCCAGCTGCTCCTTCATATCCCGGCCTTCCGGCAAGACAACCGGGGCGAATACGGCAAAACGAGTCCCCTCTGGGTATCGCATGACCTCCTTGATAATATCGCTCACCTGATGTTTTTTCACCTCGGTGCCGGAAACCGGCGATATCGTCTTCCCGACGCGAGCATATAACAAGCGTAAATACTCATAAATCTCGGTGGATGTACCGACTGTGGAACGCGGATTACGGGTATTCACCTTCTGCTCGATAGCGATAGCGGGCGGTATTCCCTTAATATAGTCGCATTCCGGCTTACTCATCCTTCCCAAGAACTGGCGGGCGTAAGCGGATAAACTCTCTACATACCGGCGCTGTCCCTCCGCATAAAGGGTATCGAACGCCAACGATGATTTTCCACTCCCCGACAGCCCGGTTATCACCACCAGCTTGTCCCTCGGAATCTCTACATCTATATTTTTCAAGTTGTTGACACGTGCCCCCTTGATGAAAATCGAATTGCTCTCAGACATATTACCTTTATCTTTTTCTTTAACGCAAAGATAGCCAAAACTAACCGATTCTGCCCTATCTTCATCGAACTAATTCACACAGTTAGACAGGGTGTGCCTCGTCTCTACTGCCAAGTAAATAAAATAACAAGGGTGAAATATTTCATATTTACAGGGAATCTTCTACATTTGTTGAAAATTTCATAGACAAACACAGCAAGGCACCCATGTACATTAAATATTTTCGCTTCTTAATAGCGATTCTCTTTTGTGCGATAACCTCATGTTCTACGGTTCGCGAGAAGCCTCGTCCGGCTACGAGTACGGGCAAGGAGGCCAAGCGAGAGTTTAGGGGAGCATGGATACAGACCGCTTTTCAAGGCGAATACAAGGATATGACTCCCGCCCGGATGAAAAAAGACTTCATCCGCAAGCTTAATTACCTGCAAGCATGCGGCATCAACGCCATCATCTTTCAGGTGCGCCCCGAGGCGGACGCTTTCTATAAATCCGATATCGAGCCGTGGAGCCGCTTCTTCACCGGAGAGCAGGGCGTAGCCCCAGCAGGTGAGTTCGACCCGATGGCCTTCCTAATCCAAGAATGCCATAAACGGAACATGGAGTTTCACGCTTGGTTGAATCCTTACCGGGCGAGCACGGCGGGAAACACCCGTTTCGCCGATTCCCACATCTATCACAAGCATCCCGAGTGGTTTGTCACTTATAATAAACAAATCCTTTTCGACCCGGGATTGCCGGAAAGCCGTCAGTTTATTTGCCGGGTAGTGCGTGATATCGTCGGCCGTTACGACGTGGACGCTATCCATATGGACGATTATTTCTATCCCTATCCCGTAGCGGGTATGCCTTTCCCAGATGATAACAGCTTCCGCAAATACGGCTTGCGAAAAGGATACAGCGAGGCGCAAAGGAACGATTGGCGCCGGGAGAACGTGAATACCCTGATCCGGGAATTGAAACGTACCATCTTGCTCACCAAGCCTTGGGTACGCTTCGGTATCAGTCCCTTCGGCATCTACCGCAACAAGAAAAGCACCGCAGACGGATCGGGTAGCAATACCAACGGCCTGCAAAACTACGACGACCTCTACGCCGATATCACCTATTGGGTACAGCAAGGTTGGATCGATTATAACATCCCCCAGATCTATTGGGAGATCGGACACCCGGCGGCGGATTACATCACGCTTATCAAATGGTGGGACAAAAACGCCAACGGAGGTCATTTATATATCGGGCAAGACGTGGCCCGCACCATGAAAGCGGACCAATTAACCCGCAAGATGCGTTACGAGCGTGCCTTGCCTCACGTGAGTGGCAATTGTTTCTGGCCCGCCAATGAGATTCTATGGAACAACAAGGGCGTAGCCGACAGCCTGAAACGGAACTACCACCGTTACCCGGCCCTTATCCCGGCCTATACCCATATGCATAACCGTCCGCCAAAAGACGTAAGCAAGCTAAAGACCGAATGGACACCTAAAGGCTTCTTGTTACATTGGCAAGCGGAGCAAAGCCCCACGAATCCGGAGCTAGCCTCCTATTTCGTGGTCTATCGCTTTAACGACAAGGAGCCGATAGACACGAGCGATCCCTCGAAGATCGTGGCTATCACCCGGGAAACCGGCTACTTGATGCCTTACGAGAAAGGTAAGGTAAAATACCGCTATGTAGTGACCGCCGTAGATCGCTTTCACAACGAGAGCGAGGGCAAGACAAAGAAAGTAAAATTATAAAGACAACAATATATGTTAACCGACCATCGCTGCACCAAATATACCGACTGTTCCTCTTGTAGTTTCTACCAGAGGGACATATTCAAGTATCGTCTTTATCCGAAAGGGTACGTGATCCCTCAGACAAGATGCATGCAGAACATGGTCTTTTTCCTAGTCAAGGGAGAGATCTGGCTGAACAGCGAGGAGCACCCGGACACTACGTTCCGGGGCGGACAGTTCGTATTGCAACCGATCGGCTCGAAAGTGGAGTGCAAGGTACTCGACTACACCGAATGTATCATCTATCTCTTCGAGCGTCCGCAAAACATATGCGACAACCGTTTCAATAAAGGCATCTCCATCGTGGAGAACGAACGCCAGCAGCCCATCGTCATGACGATGATCCCGCCGATACAACTCTTCATCGAGGGCATGAAGCTCTACCTCAACGATGATTTAAGATGCTCCGGACTGATGCAAGCCAAACGATCGGAGATGGTCTACTTGCTGAACTGCTACTACCCCATCAAGGAGCTAGCCGCCTTTTACGCCCCGATTTACCGGTATAGCCACAGTTTCCAGTATTTCGTGATGCAGAACTACCAAAAGGCGAAAGACGTGGAGACCTTCGCTCAATTGGGAGGCTACAGTGTACCCACCTTCCGCCGTATCTTCAAGGATACGTTCGGAGAGCCCGCTTATCAATGGATGCTGAAGCGCAAATGCCAAGACATCCACAACGACCTTATCATGACCGAGCTTTCCATATCCGAGATTTGTTACAAGTATGGTTTTGAATCGCTTTCTAACTTCTCGCACTTCTGCAGGGCTAATTTCGGCCAATCTCCCCGCTCTATTCGTTCTCTAAAAGATGAAAATACATAATATTCAATGATTTTTTTAAAACTTCTCAACTTTTGCAACTCTTTGGACAAAAATAACAATTCTCCCCTTTAGCATTACCTATACATTTGCGTCCAGAAGGTCAATCATAATTGATTTTCAAAGAAAAATAAAATGTATAGGTACAATAAGACAAGTATTATCTTAAAGATCACGATCGCCATTCTATTTATTACGAGTTTAGTGATAGAATGCAGTTGCGAGAGATCTGACGAACCGAAAAAAGAGAGTACCGGTTTCATCACCTACACCCTTCGTTGGGATAGCGTGATACCCGGCTTTCCGGCTCCCGAGAAACTTCGATATTGTATTTACCCTTCGGAGGGAGGGCCTATGATACAGACGGATGGGGACGCAAATAGCATGATGTTGTTCTTACCGCCGGCCACCTATAAAATACTGGTTTTTAATTACGACGCGAAGAATATCGACTTTCGTAATATGTCAAGGTTCGACGAAGCGGAGGCTTATATCCTCCAGACGAAGGCCACCGGACAGGCATCGCAAGGCATAACCCCGTTGTATGGGTTTGTCGTCGATTCATTGGAGATCACACCGGGGCAAGACAAGTCGGGCACTTTGGTACTGACTCCGTTGGTCCGCCACGTAACCTTTACGGTACAGGTAGACAAACCGGAGGAGATAAAGACTTGCAAAGGTTCATTATCGGGCGTATCCACCTCATTAAACTTGAGTAAACGCAAGGTAGTGACCGAGGCATCCACAAATGTAGAGTTCGATATGGAAACCTCCGATAAAGGAGTAAACGGCGATCTGATCATATTAGGTACCGCCCTCCCTAAGGAAGAAGAACAAAAACCTGTCACGAATCAAGTGACAATAAATTTTACCCTAAGCGACGGTAGCATGGTTTCCGCTACCGCCGACTTAGAGGACAAATTAAATGAAATAGACACTCCTCATGTCAACGTGACTATAAATGCCACGGTTGAGAAGAGCCCGAAATTCACGATCCGCCTCACGAACTGGGAAGTAGGTCCCGGCGAAGAGACCACAATCGAATAAGATTAAAATGATATACAAATAGTAACAACTTAAATTAGGGTAAAATGAAAAAGTTAATGATTAGTATGTTGGCCATGGCAGCCATGGTTAGCTGTACAAATGAGATTGAGAATCCGGATCAACCACAAGTGAACCAGAATGAACCTACTCCTATTGAATTTGGGAGTTCAATATTGGGGGTACAGACAAAAGCTGCACCAGGAGAAACAGCTGAAGCTTTTGACGTAGGTGAGATAATGGGGATAACAATGTATTTAGGAGAAGTACCGACAGGAGCAAGTTTAGGTACGCCAAGTAAAGATAATGTATCTTTTACTGTTGGCTCAGATAATAAACTTTCCGAAACAGCTACTGAAAATAAAACGATGTTTTGGAAACGTGGTTCAAAACATCAATTTTATGCATATTATCCAAGAATAGCTGACGATACTAATGCAAATTACAAAAGGACAGCTGCTTCTGGTAGTAATGCAGAAAAGATCACCGTTACTGTTCCGACTACTGGAGAAACAACAGACCTATTGATGGGAAAGCTTGAACTAACTAGTGAGTATGAAGGTACTGCACCTTCTCCTGCTAACATTGGTTTTAAACATATGCTTTCAAAAATCAAATTTGTATTCAAAAAAGACGCATCTTACACTGGAGAGGCTAAGTTAACGAATATATCAGTAAGCCTAGATAAAGGCTCAAAAGTTTTTGATATGGTAGCCCAAACAGGAGATGCGACAAGTGCAAGCCCAGTCACAATAACTAAAGCAAGCACATATACAATTATTGAAAATGCAGATGGAGATATTTATACAGATTGGTCTCCTATTGTTATCCCAGAAGCCTCAATAACAAATTTGTCATTGACGATTGACGGTCAAACTCTTTCTACTACTTCTTTTGGTTCACTAAGCTTCAAGGAAAGTAAAATGACTACTTTGACAATTACATTAACAAGTTCTAATATTGAATTAACATCATCAATTACAGCTTGGGCAGATGGCGGTACAAACGGCAATGCTACAGTAAAATAATAAAACTTATAGCGAAAGAGGCTTGAACCTCTTTCGCTAAAAAACATTTATATAATGAGAACTATTTATTCATACATTGTATACATCATTTTATTATTACAACTGAATAGTTGTAATAATGAAGGATTAATGTATGAATATGAACATTCTACACCTATCAAATTCTCATCATCATGTATAAATGTATCCACAAAAAGCCAAGGAATCATAGAGAATAACAAATTACCTAAAGGATCTAATATCAGCATATTCTCAATACAACATCCAGAAAACACGACAATAAATCTATGGGAACCAATTTTATTTGACAATATTAAAGGTATTTCTAATTTCAATGGTGATATTGAATATAATAATACATATTATTTCCCAGATAAAGAACAACTTGACTTTTTTGCAATCTATCCTTTTCTATCATTTCCTACAATAGGTTCTGATTATGGAAATACCCAATATACCACCGTCACCCTCAAAGACAACACCGTCGATCAATACGACCTCATGTACGCCTCTTTACTGAATCAGTCAAAGAAGTCCTCCGTATTAGTATTTGAGTTCCACCACTTACTTACCCAAATAACAATAAACATCATAAAAAATACAGGAGTCACTATAGACCTCCCTCTAACCAAAGTACAAATTGTCGCCCCACAAAGCGCCACCCTAGATATATGGCACGGTCAATTAAGCGACATCGCAGGACAAACAACCTATACTTTAGACACCAACACGACATTAAGCAACGGAGATAATTCAATCCCCGGCCAATTCCTCCTGTTCCCCCAAAAAGCGAACGAAATGATATTAACTTTCGGAAACGATGAAAGCAACGTGTTCCACGTCGCCCTTTCCGATGAACCGCGGACTTGGGAAGCCGGGGTTAATTATCAATACGATATAACGATCAACCGGAATATACCGGAAATAACCTCTCCCGAAGTTCCCGTAGATGATAACGCTACACCGAACGAAGAGGTAAACAACGGAGGCGAGATCCCGGAGACTCCTACGGACTCTACCGCTACCGCCTCCCAAACCAAGGCATCGGGCCCAAACCCGTACCATATCCATCTATCAATCGACTAAATCAAACGAAAAGATATAACACAAAATATGCGATACACAAAACAACTGATCACCGTATCCCTCCTTATGGGACTCTCGCTAAATAGCTGCACTAACGATGATAATTCCGTGCCTTCCCAACAGACACCCACCGTTATCCTTTTCAGCGCCTCCCCCTACAGGTTGGAATCGAAAGCGATACATACCGAGTCTACCATGCCGACCGACCTGCCGATTGGGATATACGGATGGGGCCATAAGCTAGGCCAAACCGCCCCCCTCACCCCACGTCCCGACCTAACCAACCAAGCCTATACCACGACAGACGGTACGGCCTATACCTCCGATATGGACGCTCATTTCCCGGTAGCCTCCGATACGGTCATCGATTTCTACGCTTACTATCCGTATCAAGCCTCGCTGAGTAATTCCGAAGCTAGCTACGACCTAAAAGACCAGATCGATATCATGTATGCTACCCCGATCCTAAACAAGGGAAAGATGGACGTAGAGACCGACACCAACAGCTCAACCGCCACCGCCACCGTCGCCCTCACCTTCAACCACCAATTATCCGCCATCACGATCGTCATAAAGAAAGCCGATGATATCAAGGAACCCCTAATCTTGCAAAAAGTGGAGTTAGTAAATTACCCGTCATCCATCCACATGAATATCCAGACCGGCCGGTTAACCGCCTCGAATACGGTGGCGGACTATCCAATTCCGCTCGCCGCACCGATTACCATCACTCCCGCCGAGGCTACCGTATCGACAAACTACCTGCTCTGGCCCGGCGAGGCTCCCACGTTCCGTTTCTCCATCAGCGACCATACCTACGAGGTTCATCCCTCCCAAGCATTCATCGCCGGCAAGAAGCAGAAATATACCTTCACCATACAAGCCGAAGACATCAACGTAGGTGCCTCCATCAATCCTTGGACAGAAGGCCCGGAAGGTTCTGGTGAGATTGGTATTTAAGAACGTACGTATTTAGCGCCCTATGGCGAAAAATACATTCTGTTAGCGAAACAGGTGTTATTCTGTTTTTTTGAGCAATATAAGCCATATATCGTGACATCCCCTTCTCGCAAGAACCACAAAACAACGAGAAGGAGATAGCCATTAGTGCCCTTTTTCTCCTCGAAAGCCCCCCTTTTCACACACAATAGGTCGCGAAAGCCAACGCGAAAGGCCGCGTTAGGCGACACATATGGTCACGTTGGGCATCGTAAGCAGCTAAGAATAGGGTTATAACCTAATGAGAAAGGCGTTATAACCTTATTATAACCCTATCGTAACCTTATGGAATAGCCCAAACACCCGGCAAACCATGAGTTACGATGAATTAATTTCGCTAGAATAAAAGGCCATTTTCCAACATCTGTCTGTCTACTAAACAATTGCTATTTTTTTCTTGCGTATTTGGAAGCGAGACGTACATCCGCCCGAAATAATCGACTCTCACGGACTTCCGTTTACATTTTGTCAAAATGTCAATCTGCGAGGAAACTTCTCCCCACATAGCATACGGATATCAATTATTCTTCCTATATTTGCGATAATCCCTCATATCTAAGCGTAGGTCACTGAAGGAGGGCATAAGTTAACGAAGAGCGTTTAAAGATATTATCCCGTATTGAAATCTGGACAATTTCATATCCATGGATAATAGACAATAAACGCTCACGTCGGTGGTATATTTACCAGTAATTGCTCTGGACGATATAACAGCATGGCGTGGGCTATTGTTTATTACATGGATAGGGCCGTCCAGAGCCTCAATACGGTAATATCAATAGTTTCCACGCTTCTGTATTTTTAGCCCGGCAACCGATGGAGACAGGTTGCCCTTATCCATTAAATGAAGACGATCCTCCTGTTACCCGTCTTGTCGCTATGGCTCCTGCTTGCCACGCAAGCCCATGCCCAAGTCTATCACCTACATTTATCCGACAACACTTGCCGGATAACAGAATGCGTTGATACTCCACAAGGCATCAAGCCCTTGGGTCAGACATGGAAAGGAAACACCTTCCATGATCGTTTCACGCTAGATTTCGATCGCGCTATCTTCACGTGGGAAAAGGAAGGAAAAGAGACGTATGCCAACAAGATCATCAACCACACTGCCAAATACGCTCACCACTCATTCACCACGGAGCAGATTACCGCCAACCTCACCATCAACAGCCATCGAGCCGTCCTTCAACTTATCCACTTTCAGAATGGCCAATGGATACAAGTCACTTATTTTTGCGAGATAGGGAATTAACGGCTCATGCGAACATCTACAACATCTACCACTTATACTTGATATTTGTACTTTTTATTTGTGAGTGAAAATTCCAGCCTTAAAAAAGGAGGCCTTAAAGTTTACGATAAACATCTTCAAAAGGTACTCTGCAACGTTCTCCCCAAATGCCTTTATTTCCATCCCGTATCCCACAAGGAATAGCCATGTTTATTTCAGCACCATGAGGTAGTTTCAATGTCCTTTTTAGCCGACGGCTGTCCAGCCCTTCTAAGGGGCACGTGTCATAGCCTTCGTTTGCCATCGCAATCATAAACGTTTGTGCGGCAAGCGCACAAGATTTATGGGCTGTCACACGTATGTCATTCTCGGAAACTTCAAGCATCATAGGACGGAAAATACTGATTATATTAGCCAACAATTTCCTGAGCAATCCGAGAATACCGAAGAACCGGGCATAAACAAAGGGCATCAATATACCGTAATATATTTCCCGATCCTTAATACGTTTGGCCTGACGTTCTTTAGGACTGTAATGACGAATGTTCTCCCGTTCAAAATTGAGTACGAATCGCGCATGTTTCTTGTACCAGTCACGCCGAACCACAAAAATGACAATTTGTGAAGCGGTAGAAGCCGCTTTCTGACCAAGGCTGTCCCTTGAAATTTTTGCCAATAATTCAGGTTCTGTAATATGGTAAAATTCCCATAATTGCATATCAGAACTGTTAGGAGCCAATGTAGCCAGTTCCAAACAATGTTTTACCTTTTCCGTATCTATTGGTTTTTCTTTATCATACACCCGTACAGAACGACGATGATGAAGGACTTCATCTAAATTCATAATGATACTGATTTGAATTAAACATTTATTCCCAGCTGATTACTTCAGCCATTTATTATCGTGCTTTATTTAATTGCCGCATAACGACCTTCGCCATTTCTTTAGAACTGAACGGGTCCTGCCCAGTAATCAGATTATTATCTACAACTACTTTTGAAGTCATAGGTATCAATGCTTTTTCATAATCCGCTCCTCTCTCTTTCAACAACGCTTCAAGATCAAAAGGCACGTCTTCTTTTCTTCTGGCAAGACTTTCCTCAAACCAACTGAATCCCGTCAGCTTTTTGCCTTTAATCATATATTCGCCATTGGATAGTTTGACATTCAACAACCCACTGACCCCGTGGCAGATGGCCGACACTATCCTCCCACTTTCATCCTGTTTCCTTACGATAGTCTTTAAAGCTTCATTATCAGGAAAGTCATACATCGCACCGTGTCCGCCGGCTAAATAGACACAATCAAACTGTTGTTCCAACAGGTTATCCAAACTGTTTGCATGATCCAACAGCTTTTTGAATTCTGGCTTTTCCCAATACTTTTCGGACATTTCATCTAAAAAAATTGGTTTTAAACTTTCGGGATCAATGGGAATATAACCTCCTTTCGGATTGGCTACCGTTATGTCATAGCCGCTTTCTTTTGCACTATGATAGATATGAGTAAACTCACTAAGCCATAATCCGGTCGCGAGTTTCCCATTGGCAAAAGTCCCTGTGCTAGTAACTATTATTAAAATCTTCATGATAATCAAATTATTGATTCATATTCTTTAAAAGAAAACATACACATGGATAGATTGTTTTTCAGAATATGGAATCTTTAACATAATCCGAAAATATGAAAACCTGCAAATCCTTTCAAATGCTATCTCTATCCACCAGCATTCGATAAGGAGAAATTACCGATCCCTTTCCTATTACCTCCGGGAGGAAGCAATTTGATGAATATTGTTTCCATGATGCCCAAGTTGAAAGAAGAATTAAGAACTATTTTCAACGACTATGGCTTGAAATATGTCTTCGATACCAATAGCCAGGAGATTAAAGTAATAAAAGAAAAGAAACCGGGAGAGATATTTTTAATTCCATTTCATTCCATAGCCGATACCCTGCAGCGTATGATTTTCTACAAAGCGGCTATTGAAAGTAACAGTGAGTCCGCATTAGTTTTTGAAGAACCGGAAGCCCACTCATACCCTCCTTTCATATCAAAGGTAACGCAGGATATTATCCAATCGGACAGAAACCAGTTTTTTATAACGACACACAGTCCTTATGTGGTTAACGACTTTCTGGAATTACCGAGTGACAAACTTGCCATTTACCTAGTTGACTTCAGGAATGGGGAAACTTTCGTGAAAAGAGCCAGTGACACAGAAGTACAAGAAATGTACGAATATGGCATCGACCTATTTTTCAACACTGAAACATAGCGAAAGATACAGAACACATTGCAGGCACAAGCCCATACCCAAGTCTACCGCCTACGCTTATTCGACAGTACTTGCAAGATAACGGAATGCGTTAAAAACTATTTTACGGAATGTCCAAATGTTCTGTCAATACGTTTACGAATGTTCGTAATGGCGCACCTTCATAATTATCCAACTCCCCAACCAAGATCAGAGCGGCGTTCTTCATCCATGGGTGGTATGGAATGGATAGTTCATAGGGGATTTCCCGGATCAGTTCCGGGGTGTTCTTGATTACCGTATAAGTGTCGCCATCGGCGGCTTTCTTGCCTTCGAAAACTAAGGTACGGTCGTACATTTTTTGCTTGTTTGCCCCGTTTAGTACTACCGGGGCCATGACTACGGAATCTCTGTCGCTACGCAACATCGGCATCAAGGACAGGGTTTGATATCGTCCCACGGAGAGTCCGCAGACACTGATCGTTAGGTCTAGACGCAAGGAGTTGCCCTCCCGCTCGATGCGGTTTTGCTTCAAGGAGACTTGCCCCCGGTAAGATTGTATAGGTACCTGCGCTCCTGCCGGAAGAACAAGGCCGATCACAAGCAAGCATATATAAATGAATGTCTTCATAGATTTATCTCTTTATTTGATGATGTAAACGATACTGATACCCGCCTTTGTTAATCCCCAATACTCGTTGCGGAACTTGCCGATAGGCGCATCTCCTCTAGGAAAAGCGTACTTATCATATTCGAAATGCAAGTATCCGAAACCCGCCGTGAACTCCACGTTCCAACGGGGCGACACGTATAACTGATAACCATAAGAGATACCGCCGCCATAAGCATTACCGTTATAACTATTCTTTTTCTCCATCCCATACAGGAGCTTCAAACCGGCGAAATCGTAATCCATATACTGGGCATGAACCCCGAAGAAATGTCCGTTGAAACGCTCGTGTATCCAGTAACGCGCCTCTGGTTGTATCATCCAATGCTTAAAGGACTTATCGCTCGAAAATGTCCAACCGTTATAATACCCCGATGCCTCAACCGACCAATGCTTGTTGAACGCGACCTCCGCCCCTACGTTCGGCGTAGTGATCGCGTCATAAAGCACATTGGTCTTCACGGCCACGACCTGTCCTTGAATATCCATAAAGGTTGACAAAAGAAATACTAACAGTAAATATAGTTTATTCATATCTCCCGGTTCATTAGGTTTGTTTATTTAAGAGGCAAAACCGTACAAATATAAATATTATTTATCAGTTCATTTGTACGTTAACTTATATAATATCCATGATTTCAAATGAAAAACGTTATCTTTGTCTACAGAAGTCACTAAATGTTCTTGTAGTAATTAAAAGTAAACGAGTTAGCTTCATCGCAGTTGGCTTTGATGATTGGCAACCTCACGGTTAGCGAGTTTGACTTGCAGGCATTAAACGAATTTAAATCGGTTCTTTGCAATGGATGATATGAAGAATGAAATGGTAAATTCCTTAGACGGGTTCGTGGGCGAAATAAAACAGATAATAGATAGCGCACGTGCCAATGCCGTGCGGAGTGTGGACCTCTGTCGGGTGCAAATGTATTGGAACATCGGCAAGCGCATTTTCGAGAAAGAGCAGCAGGGCAAAGAGCGTGCCGACTATGGCTCTTACCTTATCAAGAACCTCTCGAAGCGCATCACGCCCGACTATGGTAGCGGATTTTCGGTGCGTCAGCTCGAAATGTGCCGTCAGTTTTACCGTACTTACCCGATTGCGAATACAGTGTGTTCGCAATTGAACTGGTCGCAATACAAGTTGCTAATAGCCATACCCGACACAGATAAACGCAAATACTACCAATTGGAGGCGGTGAACAACGGCTGGACTAAACGTGAGCTGGAACGGCAAATCAATTCCCTGCTCTACGAGCGTCTGTTGCTTAGTAACGACAAGGAGGCGGTGCTTGCCGTGGCGCAAAACCAACGAATTCCCGAATCGCCCACGGAGATTATCAAAGATCCAATGGTATTGGAGTTCCTCGGATTGGAACGCCGTGCTTCTTATTATGAGCGAGATTTGGAGAGTGCTATTATCTCGCACATTGCAGATTTTCTGCTTGAAATGGGCAAGGGCTTCTCTTTCGTGGCAAGGCAGAAGCGACTACTTGTGGAAGATGACGAATACTTCGCCGACCTTGTGTTCTACAACCGCCTGCTGCGCTCGTTTGTGGTGATTGAACTGAAAACGCAGAAACTCACGCACCAAGACCTTGGACAGTTGCAGATGTATGTCAATTACTACGACCGCTATGTGAAGACGGAGGATGAGAACCCTACTATCGGTATTCTTCTCTGCACCGACAAAAACGATACGGCGGTGAAGTTGGCTTTGCCCGAAAACAATCAGACTATTCTCGCAAGCAAATACCAACTCTACCTGCCTACTACCGAACAGCTCATCAATGAAATCAATGAAGTGAAACGCACTGCGGAGAAATCTCAAAACGATTACAAAATTAATCAATAGAACAGCTCCGATTGATTCCATAGCTCCTATAATAATGATGATAACTGCCGCAAATGGTTTTGTTGAACAAAGCACGAGATATTCAACAGATAATACCGGAAGTAGCTTAGCAAATTACACTCTCATATATAAAATAGTAGAGTGGAAAGTAAGGATAAATCATCTTCCTCATTCTTCCGTATATCAAGAAATTGTAATACCTTTGTAAAATAAATCCAGAATATGACTCATGAAGGCTAAATATATCGTGATTTTTTTCCTGTCACTCCTTTCGTTTGTCGCTTGCGATAAAGAGGAGGTCGTTATCCCTACTACCGCCCCTCGTACGGTTCTTATCTATTTCGCGGGGGATAATAGCTTGAGTGGATACGTGAGCCAAAACCTGAGGGCGATAAAGGAAGGGATTGAGCGAGATGGATTGAACAACGGCAATTTGTTGATCTATACGGATAAGCAGAACGAGGCTCCCCAGCTTTTTCAATTAAAGCTGGAAGCGGATACCATCCGGCAGATCGTGCTCGAGACCTACGACTCGAACCAGAACTCGGCCTCTACCGAGACGCTGACGCAAATAATCGACAAGGTACAAAAGGAATATCCGGCGGATAGTTACGGGTTGGTGCTGTGGAGTCACGGAACGGGATGGCTACCTTCGGATATCTATAGCTATCTGCGTTCTTTCGGGCAGGATGGGAAGAATAATTTCATGGAGATCAATGATTTGGCCTCCGCTTTATCGAAGTATCATTTTGATTTTATTTTGTTCGACGCTTGTTATATGTCGTGTGCCGAGGTAGCTTACGCTTTCCGGGGATGCGCGGATTATATTATCGGCTCGCCAACGGAGATATTGGCGAACGGCTTCCCTTATCAATCGATAATGGGGGATATGTTCAAGAAAGATGCGGACGTGGTGGGGATAGCCACCCAATTTTATGAACATTATAAGAATGGCATATATCCATACGCCACAATCTCCGTCATAAAAAGCTCAGCGTTAGATGAACTTGCCACTATCAGTCGTGCGATATTCAAAGATAAGACGGAAACGGATCTTTTCGCCGTGCCCGTGAAAGACTTGCAGATAATGGAATATTTAACCCATAATTATCATGCCTTATATGATTTTGACGATTATATAAGTCGGCTGGCTACGGCAGAACAATATGCCAAATTCAAGCAAGCCCTAGATAAGGTTATTACGTATAAAGCGGCCACTCCAAAGAGTTTTTACTCCTACCCTTATCCGTCAGGAACTCCTTTATCAATCAACAAATTCAGCGGTTTATCCATTTACGTCCCCCAAGAAGCCTTGCCCAAACTAAATGAGTGGTACAAGGATCTTGAGTGGTATAAAGATGTATATCAATGATTAAAACTCATCTCTTAGCCAGCGTTTACCACGAGGGGTATACAGGAATATCAAGAAACCTGCCGCCATTATAGAAATAACCGTAAAGAATACTGCTAATAACATATTTCTCTATTTTAATAATTTATACCCAATCAAAGCAAATACTGTAGCGATAAACATTCCAGTAAATAAAGAATACCAGAATATAGGAGGTCACAGCATGATATCTCTCGTATCCTCCCAGCGGTTTAATAATGCGCTTCCTACTCCCAATACAAGAGCGGCAAAAGTTAATTTTGACAAATCGAAGAAATACTTTGAAGTATTTTCTCTTCTGTTCTTCATTAAATCCTGAGCCGCTTTTCTTTTTTCAATGTTACCGTTATAGTTACTCATAGCAAAAATACTAATATTATTTCACAAATGAACTTATTTCACTAAAAACACTTCCTTATATCGTTTTATCTGTCCTTGAGGATGAACAAGTTCCGCATAGAAAATATAAACGCCGGTTCTCACCTTGGAACCATTCACCGCAAGGCCGTTCCAAGCCAATTCACCTTCTATCCCTAATAAGTCATGATTTACCACCTCACTGATATGCCTTCCGGAGATATCAAATATCCAGGCTCGACAGGTATAGCCGGATTCATCAAGATGGTAGGAGATCGTATATTCCTTCGTTGCCTCAGAATAAACGGGAGACTCTATGCCCGTGACCTCGCCTTCATCTTGCTTTCCATATTGGGAATTCCGATAGCCGGGCGTACCGTATCCCGCCGTGGCCGAAGCCGAGGTCCAATTCATCTCATCCTGCGTATCGCTATCAGGATTAATCCGCTCCAAGGCAATCCCCTTCTCGTTTTTCACGGATGGGGCATGCCATTTAGAGGAATAACGAATCTCATCGATCATAACCTCATCTTCTGTACGAAACAGGACTAGCGTAGCGGAGGTATTTGCCAAGACCGGAAGTTTTAATTCATGCAAAGCATCCGGCGAAGATATCAGATAAAAATCGCTCACTCCTTCTATACTTTTAGTCAGCAACGCATAATCTTGTGGTTCTACCAGAGAGACTATAGAAGATAAAGGATAATGCGTACTCAATGTACCATCGGATTTGCGGGTAGCAACAGACAGTCCAGCCAAAGACAATGTCCGGTCCGAACGATTATAAAGCTCGATATACTCACTCCCTTCCGGGTAAGGATTCGACAACAACTCATTAAAAACGATCTCATTGGGTAAGACTATAATGTCCGTGGGGATACCCGGTTTATGGGGAGTGTCCGGACGATCTGGATCTTCTGGTTCATCGTCAGGAGAAGAGTTTGCGGAACCCGGCGTGCCTCCTCGCTCATCCGTTGATAAATAAAAACCGATTTCAGAACGTTCCCAAGCGATACCGGCTTTCGCTTTCTCATAGGCAATCCGGTCGATCTCCTTACCGGAAGGATCGAATAACGCAAGCTCCTTCCCCGTGTTCGCCAAGGACGCCGGGAATTTATCCAAGGGCATATCTTGTCCCGAATCGTCAATATGTATATCCCTACCAGACCGATAAAGCACGATATATCCATCCGCATCCAAAAGCAAAGCTGTCAATACCGTTGGCTTACTACCATATAAGAATGACCAACCATTTAACTCTATAGCCTTATCCGTCGTATTATAAAGTTCCACATACTCCGTTTCCGGAAAAGCCTTTTGTCCTTTCGGATCAGCCATCACCTCATTAATACGGATACTACCGGCGGGGAAAGAAGGAGCATCCGGCACTTCTGGTTCCTCCGGAGCGTCGGGCTCTTCTTCATATTCTAACCGAATCTCGGTAGAACTCTCCGGAATCTTATTTCCCTCAAGATCCATTAACCCCGAGCACAACAAATCATAACCCATACCAACCTTCAACTCCTTATCAAAGCTGATATTCACATGGATCCGCATATCATCCGCATAGGTCATACGAGAGGCATTACCGATACCCGATATAGAGAATATCGCCTCACGGATATCCACCGGAAGATTATATTGTAATTGGAAAACAGACTCGGTGATCGGTTGGATAGCAAGAAGCCGCGGAAAAACCAACGGCTCATCGGGCTCATTGGGTTCTTCTGGCTCTTCGGGAGTATCCGGCTTCTCTGGTTCTATCGAGATATTATCGGATATAATGATGTAGTTACACGCAAAATCATTTACTCGAGTTTTAGAATAGCGGCATTCAAAACGTAGTTGTCCCCCTTTACATGAAGAAGAAACTTCAGACTCACAACTACCTATCAAGACAAACCTACCCTTCTCTAGCACATATAAGTTCCATATCTTATGATTTTCTAATGTAAGTTTCACTTTCAAATCCACGGCTCCCAACAAGACATCGAGCGCTTTCTCTATTAAGATCTTTGGATTCTTCTCCGTTGCGGTATGTTTCCGAAAAGTTATCGTTTTCTTATTACTGCCGATTTGGACATAATAATCGTTTTTTAATCCAAGCATCCTCTGATCATCTAAATAAACATGTAGCCGGATATGGTTTTGATCGCTTGGTTTGAAATCCATCCGAATCTCAAATTCCCATTCCATTGTAGCGGAATAAACGAGAGGAGTTTCTATGGAAACACTTTTCCGGGTAGGATCCGCACGTGAGACCAGCCATCCGTTCTCAATCACAAAGCAATCTAAATCACCCGTCCAAGGGTTATCCGATGTAATCTCCGGTCCATTAAACGGTTCTTTTAACTGGGGATAAGCGCAAAGCGGAAGTAAAAACGCAAGAATTAATAATAATTGTTTCATAGCTATATCGTTTTAGTTATAAATTTCTCTATCTTTGCACCCTAATAAGTTACAACTGTAAATAATAGGGCGCAAAAGGCAAAAATATGAAAGCCCTTTACAGACAGCAAAGTTATAACTATTTTACATTATTCAAATTAAATCAGTGCTCAAAATGAAAGTAGCAATTGTTGGTGTAAGTGGAGCCGTAGGACAGGAGTTCCTGCGTGTACTCGACCAGAGAAACTTCCCGATGGATGAGCTGGTACTTTTTGGCTCATCTCGTAGTGCCGGACGTGTTTATACCTTCCGTGGTAAACAGTATACCGTTAAGGAACTGAAGCATAACGACGACTTTAAGGGAATCGATGTTGCTTTTGTTTCAGCCGGAGGTGGTACTTCCAAGGAATTTGAGAAGACGATCACGAAACATGGTACGGTGATGATCGATAACTCCAGCGCGTTCCGTATGGACGAGGATGTTCCATTGGTCGTACCGGAAGTAAACCCGGAGGATGCCTTGAATCGTCCTCGTGGAGTGATCGCTAACCCGAATTGTACCACGATCCAGATGGTTGTAGCGTTGAAGGCGATCGAGAACTTATCTCATATCAAGCGTGTTCACGTATCTACTTATCAAGCTGCCAGTGGAGCAGGCGCTACCGCTATGGCTGAGTTGGTAAAACAATATGAGCAATTATTAAAGGGCGAGGAGCCTACAGTGGAGAAATTCGCTTATCAATTGGCATATAACGTAATCCCTCACGTAGACGTATTCACGGAAAATGGCTATACGAAAGAGGAGATGAAGATGTATAACGAGACCCGTAAGATCATGCACTCGGATATCGAGGTGAGCGCTACTTGTGTTCGCGTACCGGTTATGCGCGCGCATAGCGAATCTACTTGGGTAGAGACAGAGCGTCCGATCAGCGTGGAAGAGGCTCGCAAGGCTTTCGCCGAGGCTGAGGGTGTGGTATTGCAGGATGAACCGGCAAACAAGGATTATCCGATGCCGTTGTTCGTAGCGGATCACGATCCGGTTTACGTAGGCCGTATCCGTAAGGATATCAGCAACCCGAATGGTTTGACATTCTGGACCGTGAGCGACCAGATCAAGAAAGGCGCCGCTTTGAACGCCGTGCAGATCGCCGAATACTTGCTAAAGGTGGGTAATATCAAGTAACAGACAACTTTGTAAATTCTATATACGTGGAAGCGGGATCAAGAGAATACTCTTATCCCGCTTTTTTATGCTTAGCGTAATTCCTCCATGCCTTCTCAAAACGTATAAATCAATACGCCCAATACCCGATGGTTGGTTATCGAATGTGTGTCATGAATCCGTCCGCCATCCTGCAAATCCACATTACCATACCATGCGATGGAAGGGCTATATTCAACACCTAATTTCCAGTGCGGAAGATTATACGAAAGTTGCAGGTTGGTCGTAAATACCTGATCTACGTCCAGACCTACGCCATAGGTTTTGCCTACCAGTGCCTCATTCGCTCCCAAGTTCTTCAAATAGCCTAAGAACAAACCCGGTTTCCATTTCTTTCCGTACACGATATTCAACCAAGAAGTAGAGAAAAGATACGGTGAATATTCCTGTTCGCCGGTACGTGGGTCGATAGAGGTGACGCCGTAACCACCCAACATACAAGTTTGCGTCAAGTTAGAAGCCAGCAATGTTTTCGCCATCACCAACCAATTCGCGTCTTGATATTTCACGTGCGCCTCGCCGGATACGGAAGTAACCCGCTCGCTGACTTTATAAATCTTGCCATCCACCTCGTTCTGCGTTCTCGGCACTAACGACAAGATTTCCATACCGGCTCCTACCTGCCAACCGGGTTTCTTATAATCCACCCCGAGATAGACTTCCGGTACGCAACTATTCTTGATATATTCCTCACTCTTTCCATTCGGTCCGGCCGATAGATATTGCAACTGCCATAGAACCGACCCGGTCAATTGCCACCCATTGTCCGTATAACGATAACGAATTTGCGGGCTGCGGTTAAAGGGCTGGAACGGAGCGCCGGTAGAAAGATTCAACATCTGTGGAAAGACCTCGCCAAATAGCGGATGCCATGTCTGTCCGATCAAGACAGCGGACTTGCCCCAATCCAGATTCACATAGGCATGACGGATACGGAGCACCGCCCAATTGCTACCCGAACCCCGGAAATCGGCCTCCAGTTTCAAGGAAGTCTTGGCCGAACCAACCTTCGGTCCTTGTACATCGATTCCCAAACGGGAGTAAAGCAGGTAAAAACTACCGTTCGGACTAGCGTTCAAGTCCTTGCCATCCGCATCCAACGCCACGTCCTTCGGATATAGGTGGAACAAACCATCCACGATCTCGGCGTTCGCACGGGAATTATAGAACAAGTCTCCACGTACCTGTCCGTAAAATTTGTAAGAGAAGTTTTTCTTTTGCGCCTGTACGCATACCGCCATACATAGGCCGATCAAAAGAAGCAAGTTGCGTTTCATTTCCATTCCGGTCAATCTATCTTTAAAAATAATACATCATCAAACCTAATATACGATGATTCGTTATCGCATGTGTTTGCTCGATACGTCCGCTCTCTAAGTCGGTCGTGCCATAATAAGCTGTCGCCGGACAATACTCGAAACCGAACTTCCAATGCGGTAAATTATACGATACGTTTAAGCTGACGGTTATTAATTGATCGATATCCAATCCCATACCATACACCTTATCCGCTGAGACCAAGGACTTCCCGGTTCCCAAATTCTTCGTATATCCGACGAAAACTCCCGGTCTCCATTTCGTTCCGTAGGCGAAATTCACCCATGTCGTAGAATGGCGAAAAGGCGTATATCCCTGCTCGCCCGTACGGGAGTCCACCGAGCTCACCCCGTAACCGCCCAATAAAGCGGTATGATCCAAGGCTGAGGCCATCAAGGTTTTCGCCGCAAAGGTATAGTTTCTTCCGCTATACTTCAAATGTGCCTCGTAAGAGAATGCGGTCATTCGCTCGTTCACCTTAAAAGTTTGCTCCTTCCATTCTGTGGAAGTACGGGGTTTCAAGGAGATCATATGAGCGCCGAGCCCCATCAACCAACCATCCGCAGGGGTAAAATCCGCCCCCACGAACATCTCCGGAATGCAACTATTCTTGATATAATCCTCGCTCATGCCTTTCGGTCCGCTGGAAAGGTATTGTAATTGCCACAACACGGAAGCCGTCAATTGTACCCGGCTATTCGCCTTATACTGGTAACGGATCTGAGGGCTACGGTTGAAAGGCTGGAACGGCGCTCCGGTGGAAAGATTCAAGACATCCGGCATCACGGCGCCAAACAAGGGATGCCACGTGATCCCTACTAATACCGCCGATTTTCCCCAATCCAAGTTTACGTATGCCTGCCGGATACGTAACATCGTATTACTACTGGAAAAACCGCCAAAGTCCGTCTCTATCTTAGCGGAGGAACGAGCCTTGCCGATATCGGGACCCGTCACGTCCAAGCCCAAGCGGGAAGTGAACGTATAGAAACTGCCATTCGGCGTGGCGTTCAAATCCTTGCCATCCGCATCAAAACTCTTATCCAAAGGATAGAGATAAAAGTTCCCATCGATCGGAGCCATATTAGCCCGGGAATTGTAGAAAAGATCTCCACGGACGAAGCCGTAGAATTTGTAAGTGAAGTTTTTTCTTTGCGCTGTCGTAGAAAATAAGGCTAGCATCCCCACGAGCAACAGGGTAATCCGTCTCATTATAATTCAGTTTGTTATTTTTCTTACCTTATAAGCCGCGAATGTATATATTTTTATGGATTCAATTTGAAGAAACGAAATATTATTTGTTCCTTTGCTTCCAAGTTGTAAGCCTTAAAGGTCAAATTAGATTAATATTGTAAACACCAGATAAAGAAAATGAGTACTAAAAAGTTTTTGCTAGAAGAAAAAGATATACCTACGGCATGGTATAATATCGTAGCGGATATGAAGAACAAACCGCTGCCGATCTTAAATCCACAAACTAAACAGCCCTTAAAGGAGGAAGATTTATATCCTCTATTCTCGAAAGGCGTCTCTCATCAAGAAATGAACACGACAGACACATGGATCGAGATCCCCGATGAAGTACGCGAGCTTTATAAGGTATGGCGACCGACTCCGTTGGTTCGTGCCACTGGATTGGAAAAAGCGCTGGATACGCCCGCCCATATCTATTTCAAGAACGAGAGTGTAAGCCCGATCGGTTCACATAAGTTGAATTCGGCCTTGGCTCAGGCTTATTATTGTAAACAAGAGGGTACGACAAATATCACGACCGAGACAGGCGCTGGACAATGGGGTGCCGCTCTTTCTTACGCGGCAAAAGCTTTCGGCTTGGAACTTGCCGTTTATATGGTAAAGGTTAGTTACCACCAGAAGCCCTACCGTCGTTCGATCATGCAGACTTTCGGAGCACAAGTTGTTGCCTCCCCAAGTATGAGTACGAAAGCCGGACGCAAGATCTTGACAGACCATCCTAATTATCAAGGTAGCCTAGGTACCGCTATCTCCGAGGCGGTAGAGTTGGCCATGCAGACACCGAACTGTAAATATACATTAGGTAGCGTATTAAACCACGTTATGCTGCATCAGACCGTTATCGGACTGGAAGCTGAGAAACAAATGGAAATGGCTGGCGAGTACCCTGATGTCGTTATCGGTTGTTTCGGGGGTGGTTCCAACTTCTCCGGTATCACATTCCCATTCCTGCGCCATAAACTAACGGAAGGTAAGGATATCCGGGTTATAGCAGCGGAACCGGCATCTTGCCCGAAACTTACAAGAGGGCAATTCCAATATGACTTCGGAGATGAGGCTGGCTATACCCCGCTAATCCCGATGTTTACGTTGGGACATAATTTCTCTCCAGCGAATATCCATGCGGGAGGTTTGCGTTATCATGGCGCCGGCTCCATCGTCAGCCAGTTGATGAAAGACGAATTGATGAGCGCCGTGGATATCAAGCAATTGGATACCTTCAAGGCCGCTACTTTATTCGCGCAAGCGGAAGGAATCATACCGGCCCCGGAATCATCCCACGCTATCGCCGCGGCTATCCATGAGGCAGAGCAAGCCAAGATCGAAGGTAAACCTCGTACGATCTTGTTCAACTTATCGGGCCACGGCTTGATCGATATGGCCGCTTACGACCAATATCTATCCGGTGATCTAACAAACTATGAGGTAACGGATGAGGAAGTAGCTAACAATTTGAAAGATTTGGAGAAAATCATCTGATAAAAACAAGAAAAGGGGCGATACCAAATCGCCCCTTTCCCTTATTTGTCTATGAAAGTCTTAATTTAAAGTATGTATTATGAGAAAATTTCTTCGTAATTAGTACTCGGGATAATCATGTTCTGGACATTTAAGCTAAAGTTTTTCTTCTTCTTATCCCACATACCGTAATTTGTCTTTATCTCTCCACTTCGATCATCATATTGATAAGTGATCTGATAGAATGGAACCCATTCGTCGTTTGTCCGATCCCAACGAAACGCTTTCTTCTCGGAAACCTTGCCGTTCTCGTTGTACTGGAACTCATATCTTACCTGTTTGTTCAACAGTCCGTTTTCCTGTAAGAATACCACTTTAGAGATAATCTTACCATTCTCCTCTTTTGTATCATATAGATAATCTTTAGGAGACGCTGCGCTTATCGCTAAACTACACATGAAAGTAAAAACTAGCGCAAGAATACTTTTACCCCAAACTGATGTCTTCATACTATTTTAATTTATAAGGTTACTATCATTTTGTACCGCGAAGTAAGGAAGTTTCCCGACAATCACCAAAAGCAAAGTGACAAATCGTTAGCAATATCACAATATTTAACACATTCAAGACCTTCATTCCCTTCGATTCCCCCATGTTTACTGACATATTGTAAACCAAATCGTAAGTTCCCCCGATTTTTAAATATCTATTATTTACCACCAGCCGGATGTAACTTTCAAAAGAAAACTTTAGACACCGCTTTTTTAATAAATTAAAAATCTATTGATTAATAAATATATTCTTACCTTTGCAAAGGCAGAATGCAAATTGATTTCTTGACATGCGACAAATAATGAAACTATTTATCACATCCTTTCTTTTTATCCTATTCTCAGGATGTACAAAGGATGTATATGATCCTTCCGATAAAATTCCGGGAGAAGGTACTAATCCATTCTCAAAGGTAACAATTTCCTCTAATTTCGATTGGTCGATGATACAAATATCCCACCTTACCGTACAATCTTTCGACCCCTATGATGGCACCTATAATTATCTGGTAGAAGTATTTGATAAAAGTCCGGAAGATCAAGATGCGAATCTTCTCGCTACCGGGGTTTGCTCAAAGAAAACGCTTTTCGATAAGAAAATTATCTATCCAAAGGGAGAGTCGGATCAAGTTTACATACAATTGACGACCCCTACCGGATATCAAGTTACCGCTCCTGTCACCTTAACACCGGGTAATGATAATGTCTGTGCTTTCGATTCGTTAGCCGTATCGCAGGAAACAACCGCTACTCCGGTTAGCCGTACCCCGACCCGAAGCGTGTCTTCCACCTATACATTTATAATAGAAGACTCTTTCCCTAATTATGGAGATTATGATTTTAATGATGCCGTGATAAAAGTCCAGATGAAAACTTCCATGAAAGACGATTATGTACAATTCGCCAATATAAAACTGACTTTCCGTGCATTAGGTGGAACTAAGCGGGCCGGAGCTTTCATCCATCTCCCCTGCATAAAGTCCAAAGACATCCAAAAAGCCGAGTTAAATGGCTGGACCACGACTCCAGAATCGGAAACCGAGACTCCGGTTTATGCCCTATCGGATGATATACATGGATTATTCTCTTTTCATGAAATGATTAATACAGATAATGACCTTCCATATAGGGGAAAGCAAGAACGTTTGATCACCTTTTCGTTCGCAGCCGGTGCCTTAAAAGATTTGACCATTGATGACATCGATCTTTTCACGACCGTATTAAAGCGGGAAGGAGAGGTCTTACGCACGGAAATCCACCAACGTAATTATAGCTATACCCCCAAAGGGGTCAGATACCGTTATTACTCAAATGATAATTGCATATGGGCCTTAATGATACCGGATGATTTCAAATACCCTGTGGAACATGCTTTTATTGGTGATGCCTATCCGGATCTATTGAAATGGGTAAGTGGAGATAGCAAACATGTACAATGGTATAAAAGTAAGAATACGGTTGATAAGTGGATTTATACCCGAGAACAATAACAACCTAAAATCCTCCGTAAAATGAAAACGACCGCCATCTTATTTCTTGCCTATCTGGCTTTATGCGTTCAGTGCTCAGTGCCGGAAAACAAGAGCACGAAAAAAGAGATTAGTACTCAGCCGATAAAGGTGGGTGTATTCGATGGGCATGGAGGAGCACAGACCTGTATTTGGGAAACTGTCGCCGCTATCCGGCTGGACCCGGAAATGGAGGTATGTACCATTACTACAGCAGATATAGCTAATAATGTGCTCGATTCGATCGACGCTATTATTATCCCGGGAGGAAGTGGCAAAAGTCAGTACTTAAACCTAGGGACCTTAAATCAACAACGTATCAAGGACTTCATCGCTAAAGGTAAAGGGGCTGTCGGGATCTGTGCCGGAGCCTATCTATTCTCGAATACTCCCGATTACACCTGTATACAGCTAAATGGACAGCAAGCGATCGACATCGAGCATGACAACCGAGGGCATGGATTAGCGAAATTCACCTTATGTGAGGAGGGTAAGAAGATATTCCCCGAATTAGCCAACCGCGATACGAGTTTCGTCATTTACTATGAGGGACCGGTATTTATAAACAATCCGGCTGATACGATCCAAAGCAACACGCTTGCCATCATGGAAAGCGATGTGCATGAGGAAGGAAACGCCCCGGCTAATATGACAAACGGTAAGCCATTCTTCGTAGCCAATAACTACGGGAAAGGGCGTGTTTTTAGTTCCATCGCCCACCCCGAAGGTACTCCCGGCATGATGTGGATGATCCCCCGGATGGTACGTTGGACCTTGAATAAGCCTTTTATCCCTTATCAATCCTCCGCCGTACGTCCAGACCTGTTCAATCATGAATCATTAATGGCTACCGATGATTTAAAGCAGGAAGAAAAAGCCTTTCAAATCCTTTTAAGCGGAGAAAGCGAGCAAAAGGTTGCCGCCTTGGATTGGCTGGAAGCACATCATTCATGGGATGCCAAACGATGGGTACAAGGATTGCTTTATGACGCTTCACCCGCCGTCCGTATCCGGGCAGCCCGGTATATAGCGGATACCCATTACTTACCTTTCTTACCCAACTTACAGGCGGCCTACCGGACAGAAACCGATAAGGCGACCCAAGAAGAGTTAAAGACGCAGCTGGAGAAACTAACAGCCCTACTTCCTTAGGCTAGGGAGATTTAAACTCTCCCTAGATATTCATCTACCGTATAGTTTAAGAAACGATTGAATGGTAATAACAATTTAAAGTCATCCACCGCCTTATCCATCCAATCCGTAGCGTAAAAGAAATTATCCGGCTTATAAGACACCACGCTGAAATCCTTATGCTTCATGATATAACCATAAGGGGAATCCATTGGATAGCCGGCAGGCATGCGTTTCAGCATCTCCCCCTCTAACACCGGGAATGTTTTCTTAAATGTAGGTTCCTCGATAATAGCCGTAAATTCCTCGATATGATCGTATATATCCTGACGAAGTTTCTTTAATAGCGCAGGTGGCGGGCACCATACACCACCGGAAAGCAAGCAACCTCCCGGCTCCAGATGGATATAATAACCACCCCGTTCGCTGGCACGACCACCTTGGGAGATGTAAGCGGCGAAATGACATTTATAAGGAGTCTTATCTGGAGAGAAACGGATATCCCTGTATATCCGGAACAAACAATCTTTCGCCTCCAACCCGGCTACCTCGGGATCGAATAAGGAGATACGACCGATTAAATCCTGTACCTCATCAATAAAAACCTTACGTAGCGCATCGTAACGACTTTTATTGTCTTGGAACCATTCCCGATTGTTATGGCTCCTCAACTCTGTCAAGAACTCTATGATCTGTTCATTCATAACTTTCTATTTTTAATCCTTACAAATGTAAGAAATATTAGAAACTGTAACCCAGATTCAGATAAAATTGCAGGTTATTATTCCGGTTCGACAATCCGAAGTTCGTATTCATCGGACCGAACATACTATTATAGGCATAACCGATGCTGCCTCCCCATACACTTTCTCCCTTGAGCAGGTCGAAGAAATTATCCTCATGGATCGCATAGTTGGCTATCAATGAGATATAGTGCCGCTGCCCGATACGCTGACGTAAGTTCAAACGGACGATCGCCACGGAATTATCGAATATCTCCATCCGATTGATCCCCGCGAACGGTAACTGCTGGGGAAGGTACCTTTCCGGCATATCGCCTCCCACCACATTCAAAAAGGGATAAGCCGGATCTTTCCCGATCAACACGCGACCATCGATAGACGGCAACAGACTCAAATGGGAAGTCAGCGGCAATACTGAAAGGAAACTGAGTTTCAAAGCGGAGAAGAAGGTATGTCCCTTATAAGTCACGAAGTTATCCGTATAAATGGAATAATCCGCTTGCAGAGAAACGCCTTTACTCGGGAAGTAACGGCGGTCCAAGGTTTCCAGATGGGCCTGAGCGAAGTAACTGATAAAGCCTTCCGGTTTTACTTGATACTTTTGGTTTTCCGCCGTATAAAGGAATGAGTTATAATCAAAATACTCATAACGGGCTCCTAGCTTCAACTTGAAATTCAGCCAGTTCATGTCCGAATATCCAAGTTCCACGAAATGGTGGCGATACGTCGTATTTACGATTTTATCCCCCCGGTTATAGACGTCGAGATCATGGTACGTGAACATGTAAGACAGATTGATGTTACGCAAGGAATTACGCTCTATCGCATAGTCCACTCGCCCATACATACGTTTCCCGATCCTTCCCGTTACGGAGAACTTCGAATGGTAACGAGCCCGATTGTCAAAAGTAGCATTCAGCAACAGGGCGACGATATCCTCACTATTAAAATTCAAGCCCACATTAATCGCACTATTTGATTTTTCCTGTACCGTAAGCACCAAATCCTCCTGCCTCTCACCGACCAATTTATAGCTCACATTCGAGTAAAGATTTGTACCGATCACGATAGACATGGCTTCCTGCAATTTCTTCACGGTAAGCAAGCTATTCTCTTTCAAGCCGCTGATTTGCGTCAACCATTTCTCATCACGAGGATCTATACCTTCAAACAAGACACGCCGGATATGAAACGTATCGGTAGGGGCTACCGGATAGGAATGTACTAATCTCTTTCGGTGCATATCCGAACTATCGGATAAAACAATCTTCTTCTTTAAGGCAAGAATCTCATCCCATTGCTTGCGGGCGACTTGCTCACCCCGGTCAATCAAGGTATCCAGGGCCGTCTCCCCAAAACTAGCGGAATTATAAGGGTCTGTATTCGGGCGGAACAACAGATCGGTCTGTTCCTTATTCGGTCCGTATTTCTCATAACCATGCAAGGCGATGATCTGCCCTACGATATCCCAAGGGGTATTTATCCGCTCCAACTGTTTCAAGTCGCTAGTACCCAGATCTACGCCAATAATGATATCCGCCCCCATATCCCGTGCGACATCCGCCGGATAGTTATTCTTGATCCCACCATCTACCAACACCATGCTATCCAAACGTACCGGCGCAAACACGGCAGGAATCGCCATACTGGCACGCATAGCCAACGGAAGACTTCCATGATGGAAAACATATTCTTGCCCGTCCACCACATTCAACGCCACACAAGCGAAAGGTATATTCAATTGATTGAAGTCCACGGAATCATGATAACCGATCGTTAAATCAGAGAAAAGGTTCTGGAGATTTTGACCTTTTATCATCCCTTGGATCGTTATCTCTTTTTTACTCCGGCCAAAAGGAAGGGAAAAGACATATCGCTCGGAATTCTCTTTCTCCGGAAAAGTAAGGTTACTACGTTTCACACGGTCACTTAGCAACATGCTCCAATCCTGCCAACGTACCATGCTATCGATCTCAGCGGCAGTATAGCCAACGGAATACAAGCCACCAACGATAGCTCCCATACTGGTTCCGGCAATATAATCAATCGGGATACCGGCCTCCTCCAATACCTTCAACACCCCGATATGAGCGACACCTTTCGCCCCACCGCCTCCCAGCACCAAGCCAACCTTTTTCCGCTCAGCCATCACAGAAGGCACCAACATCAACCCAACCAACCACAATAAAAGGAACTTCCTCATCTAGATATTCTTTCCGGCAAATGTAGCTGGTTTACTCGAAAACGCAAACGGATTCATCTAGAATAAAACGTATGTTTACCTATATATAAAGTTTATCGCTATCTCATCTATTCTATAAACCATGCCGTGAACTGTATAAACCAAGGCGTGGTCTGCACATTCCACGGCGTGGTTTATACAGTTCACGGCGCTGATTTAAGAATAAATACTTATTCGCTATGGAATGTATAGGTTATCGGAGAACTATTTCAACAGGAGAGGAACATTTTATTTCCGGAACATAAGTGGGCAATAGATAGTATTTGATACAGTCTCCCTAGAATTAATAGGCATTTCTCTCTAAAATCGATTTACGTATTATGAATCAGGTATGTACGTGTTTATCAAAAAATAATATAGCCATCAACTTACTTTTTTCCAGCAAGGTAGCAGCCGGAGCAATATATTACTTTTTCTTTTTCAGCAGCATGACCACAGGATTCGACTCTTCATCCAAGTTTGCGGCGATCTCCTTCAACTTTCCTTTTAGCTGGCCTTTCTCGTAAGCCTCAACTAAGTCCGGGGCATCTAGAGTTTGGCAGATAGCTATTTCGGGGTTTCTTGGCTCTGATGTTAGAGAGACTTCTTCCTTATTGATGAAATCATCATTGTATAGAATATAGCTGAATAAGGCATTTTCTTGTTTATCATACACCAGATCTTCACCAAGGAAACCTTTAAACGTCGTAAAGTCAACCTCTTTTCTCATGGTTCTCATGAAACAGTAGCGATCGGTGATGACGGTTGGAAAAAGAAATACTTTAGTATCCATGGAGGATATGGAAGGGCTTCTTACGATAAAAGGACTCAGATTACCATCCGGCAAGTAATGGAATATGGTATCAGACGATGTATTGACAAGTATCCATTTATCCCGATCCGGAAACGTAAGATAAAATTCCGGCGTAATGATAAACTCCCCTTCTGTTACAACCGGAGTCTCAGTCCCCTTAGAGGGAATTTGGATCTCATGAATGATACGGCCATCTTGTTTGGAAATAATCAAATGACACTCCCGCTTGCCTTTTTCCGATGGATAACTCTTATAGCAAATCAAATGATCACGATCATAATTAAATATATAATTATAATAACTGGTATCCGTGAACTTAAAACTCCTTTTATAGTTTCCTAATAAGTCATAGACACCTATTTTTCTCGCTGGATTATCCTTGACGAATATCTCATCGTTACCCTCATCCAAGACAAGCCCTGTAAGCTGCGTGTATTCCTCACCGCTTTGCCCTAAACGGTTTATCTTCCTTAGTCCCTTTCCGTTTCTATCGAAAACAAGAATATCCCCATCACTGCCCCGATTCGTCACCAGCATGATATCCTTTCCGATCGCTTTCACGGCACCTTTAGTTATAAAATCATCCGTGGTTTCCAACGCGATGTATTCCACGTCCACAAGATCTTGAAGTATCAGTTCCTTTTCCGGATAATCGGCCATGACATCAACCCTTATAAGGTTATCGACAGAGGAAGCGGACCGATTGCCACATCCCATACATCCGACTAAAGCGAGTAGCATAGCCACTGCGTTCGTAGTTAATTTTCTCATTTTTTATGATGTTTAAAGTCTTTCGTTCGATGTCATTTCTTGCTCTTTAGCGCTTTCTCTTTGTTCATCATCCGTATCATCTCTTTTACCTCATCGGATGTCTCCGGCAGTTGTTGGATCAGAGATTGGAGTTCATTTATAGAAAGCTGGCTTTTCCGGTTATCTGGAGCCAGCATGGTTTGCTCCGTGATACCCCGTTTGGACATATCCGAATTTAATGACTCCAAGAAAGGCCGGGTAAAAGTCAAGTTACTCAGATCCGACTCGTTTTTCAACAGTTCCTTCGCGTAAGTCACTTGAGCGAATACACCTCTCTGTAGCTCCTCCGCATTCTTGAATCCGGAGATATCCGGATGGCTATATAGGTTCGCAATCTCACGAAGCAATTCTACACGAGTACCCTTCACCTCCCACGCCCGATAAAGCAGACGAGCCGCCTCCTCTATCTTACCCGAGCTTCTGGCGCTCATGGCACAAATCTCCATGACCATCTCCGATTCCTCCGGCAATTGATTGATCAGGTTACGCAAATCCACGATAGATATCTTGCTCTTTTTCCCATCCGGGTCTATCATAGTCTCCTCCGCCACATTACGGAAAAACATATCCTCATAGAAGGATTGCAGAAGCGCCCGGCTAAACACCATCGTCCTCTCGTCCGCTTTTTTCTTTAAGCTCTCATTCATATAAAGTACCAAGATAAAAAGACCTCGCTGACGATCCTCTTCACTCTGGAATTTAGACACGTCAATCTCACTATACATATGCGAGATCGCCGCTAGGAAATCCAGTCGTTCCGGATTCTTCTTCCATGCCTCATAGTAGAGACGGGACGCTTCCTTGTATCTCCCGTCTTTTTGGTAAGTCTCCGCACGGAAGGCCAATAATTGATTTACCAAGAAACGATTGGGTTCCAATCCCTTTTCCGCCCGGTCAAATAAGTCGTAAGCCCGCTTCCGGTCATACGTCTTACCCAAGGCGGAACCCAATAAGAGGCATACCTCGACAGAGGTCGTATCCTGCTCATATGCCATATCCAAGATATCTACCGAGGGCATATACAGACCGGCATAATACTTCGAGGCTCCCCCATATTTCAAGGTAAGGTAGGTGGAATCACCATCAGCCAACAAACTGGAATAGACAGAATCCGCCTGAACAAATTGTTTCACGATATATAGCCCCAATCCTTTACTACGCAATAATTGACGATTCCCGGGATTATAAAACAAGGCGGTATCGCAAATCGCTATTCCTTCCGATATATAATCCGGGCTACTAGCCCCCATCCGATACAATGAATTCACTAACGCAACCGCCAACCCCGCATTCTCACGATTCAAGTTATACGCCTGAAAATAAGCGGTCGTAGCAGAAGGATATTGTTCCATTCGAGTATAGCAATCGCCAATCGCACGGTATAAGACAGTATTATCCTCATTCTGAGCTTGCAATTTCTCATAGGCATCAACTGCTTTCTCATACTCCCCCAATTGGAAATACAGACGTGCCAACTGATAATTAGCGTAGAAGTTCGAGCTATCGGCGGATAATACCTGATGAAAATATCGCTCGGCATCCTCCGCACGGCCTAAGTTCGTCGCCGTCCGAGCCAAGATGTTTAAGATATCCAAGTTCGTCGTATCCATAGAAAAGCAAAGACGGTAATAGTCATAAGCCTTCTGATACCGAAGCATACCCTCATAAGCCTGCCCGATAGCGTTCATAATCTCATAATTCGAAGAATCAGCTAGTGTAAGGCTATCAGCATGAGCGATCACAGCCGCATATTGCTTACGGTTCACCAAGTCTTGCCAATTAAACTCTTGAGCATTTCCGGGAAAAATAAGGCAACAAAGTAACAGAACTGTAACTAAATTACATTTCGCATTCATATCTGTATATTTTTAAGATTACTGATTAAGCGACCAACATAGCCTCTATTCTTATTTCACTGTAACCGGAAAGTAATAGGCACCGTATATAAGACGCGGACCGCCTTTCCGTCCTGACGACCGGGAGTCCACCGGGGCATCATTCCGATGACTCGCAAAGCTTCCGCATCCAAGGAGGGATCTATTCCCCGTATGATTTTAGGTTCCACGATATTTCCTTTCTTATCTACCACAAACGAACAGATCACACGACCTTGCACTCCCGCTTCCTGCGCATCCGTCGGATACTTTATGCTTTGAGCGATAAACTTTAATAATTCACGATCCCCTCCGGGATATTGCGGCATCACGTCCACTACCGTCAAAGTCTCTTCCTTCATTTCTTCTACCGGACTTTTCAAACGGAACGTAATCGGGACCGTATATTTCACGGCGACCGCCTTTCCACGTTGCATTCCCGGATTCCAGCGAGGCATAGTGTTTATTACCCTTACGGCCTCCTCATTCAATAAAGGAGTCACTCCCCGAAGCACCTCCGGATTATTGACAGAACCATCACGCCCGACGATAAACGAGCAGATTACACGCCCTTGCTCCCCGTTATCCTGGCTCTCTTTCGGATACTTTATATTCGTGGCTATGTATTTCAACAACTCCGCATCCCCACCCGGAAAACTAGGCATCTTCTCTACCACGGTAAATACTTGCTCGTTCATCTCACGGGATTTGGAAGATAAGGACAAATGGGTATTATTTGTCATATCAGCAGCCAAGACCTCTTGGGACTCCCTTCCTTGATAGCTGCATCGCAAAATCGCATTCGCAGGGACCTCCAAAGAGAAAGCCCCTTTCCTATCCGTGATAGTCCCCTCTTTACCGCCCTTCACCACAACTGATGCCCCGATCAAAGGCTGCCCAGTCTCATCAACCAGAATGCCCGTAGCCGTCACCACAGCGTTCGAGACCGTAGCCTCATTCGCCAGACGGACAGTCAAACGGGCTACCGCCTCGATATTACTTAACAGCATCAAGATCCCTACCAATGGAATAAATATCAGATATTTCGTACGTACGATACCCGGGCTCCGCTTCTTGTTCATCATCATAATCCGGTTCTTCAGATGCAGCACATTGAAACTATTATACAAAGTAGTAACGGACTGATGATGAGCCAATCCCAATAAATGGTATTGATAGCTCTTACTATCGTAACCAGACTGGATCACCGTGTTATCCGCCAGATACTCCAGATTATGCCTAACCTCACGCTTCAATAACCATACAAAAGGATTAAACCAGCAAGCCATACACATCATCTCGCTCAAGATCACGTCAATCGAGTGCCATTGGGATACGTGCGTACATTCATGTGTCAATATCTCATCCGTTTCCTTATCCGAATGACTCTCCGGATGCAAGAAGACCATACGGAAAAAGGAGAATGGCCCGGCGGCCTTCCGCAACGCATAAACCGGAGTTTCATGAATAACAACACGCTCACTGGTATGAGCCAACCATAAGATACTGCTTAATTGCACGAGAAAACGTCCGCATAAGAACGCTACGATCCCCCAATAAATAAACCCCAAAGATCCCAACAACCATCCATACCAATCCACGGACGCCGCGGCATCCGCTTTCGCCGTCGCCTCAGGCAACATAGCGGAATACATATAAATCACGTCCGCTATAGGCTCTTGTTGCCTTACCCAATCTTGGATGTTCAGCAAAGGATAAAACAGAGCCAAGCCAAAGAACGCCAGCAAGATCGCACGACGTAGCTTGAAGAACGTGTCCTTATAGAAGAACAACCGGTAGAAGGCGTAAAAGAGTACAAAGGCTACATTTACCTTCAATAAGTAGGCAAATTCCGGTGTCATGGTATGTGGGATTTAGGTTATTCTTTTCCTTTCTCAATCAAATCGATGATATCCTTTAAATCATCCGTAGAGATTTTCTGATCTTTCGCAAAGAAAGAAACCATTTCTTTATACGAGTTAGCGAAATAATTCGTTACCACGCCCCCAAGGAACGTACGTTTATATTCCGTTTCCTCTATCAAAGGACGGTATTCATACGTATTTCCATAACGTTTCGCCTTCACGTACTTCTTTCGCTCCAGATTCTTGATCACGGAAGCGAGCGTCGTATAAGGAGGTTTCGAGTCCTCGTATTTGGCCAGCACATCTTTCACAAAACAAGGACCGATCCGCCAAATCCAGCGCATCGCCTCTTCTTCCTGCATCGTTAGCTTCTCCATAAATCTTATCCTTTTATTTAATGTATATCCACAAAGCTACGAAATAGTCGTAAACGGCATGCGGAAGGCACGTTAATTAACATTAAATAAGAATCACAAGACCTGCAATCGTGAATTATTGCAACTTAAACGTGATCGGCACCGTATATTTCACGGCTACCGGCTCGCCTCTTTGCGTGCCCGGTGTCCAACGAGGCATCATTTGCAAAACTCGAACCGCCTCTTGGTCTAATGCCGGGGAGATTCCTCTAAGGACCTTGTAATTCGTAAGCGTTCCATCCTTCGTTACCACAAACGAACAAATCACACGCCCTTGCTCTCCTTTGTCTTGGCTCTCTTGTGGATACTTTACATTCTTGGCTATAAATTTCAAAAGCTCCGCATCACCGCCGGGAAACTTCGGCATCACCTCTACTACCCTAAATACCTGCTCTCCATTTTCCAGCGTATCTTCGTCCTCCGCTTCCACCTGTACTTGCTCTTGTTTTTCTGCCTTTGTTACATCTGTCGGAACACTTTCTTCTTTTTGTTCCGAAGACTGTCCGCATCCTACGCACATCGCCAAAGCGAACAGGATGATCATTGTGTTCATAATCGCCTTTTTCATTTTCAATCCGTTTTAATGTTATTTATACCGTTATTACACATACTTACCAACCTCTAAGCATATCCGGATATTACGTTGGTTTCGCAAACATACGAAATGCTCGTAATATAAATATAAACAATACATTAATTAACACTAATAGCCATCAAAGGCATAGAAAAGATAAAAGAACACGATTATTTACCGAACAGTTAAAATACACAATATGCCCACTTTGCACGTAAATATTAGTATATGGCTGATATCTAAGCAGTTATACATACACGCCTATTACCGATCCAATTACTATCTATAATAAATCAGATTACTATCAATAGTAAATCAGATTTTCTATAGATAGTAACCATGAATACTATAGCTTCTATCGCTAGATTATTACAAGAAGTACAACCGAGCGATACATATCGAAGTCAGATAAGCGAATAAAACACAAAAACCGGATTGCCCTCCTCTCCTTTTAAGTCCAACTCCTGCGGAATCGTGATCGAGCGAAGCGATTTATATAAGTTTAGCTCATACGGGGTCACTACTTGTACCAGCTCATCTTTTATGACCCTCCCCCAGACCGGGAAATTCCGATAACTTCTCGTACCCTGCATGCCATGTTGAAGGTTCGCATCCGCCAGTTCATAGATAGAACCCGGCATCACACATTTTTCCACAAGTGTCTTTCCCGTCTTTTTATCTACAGAGGCTATATAATAGCCTTGGTTATACAATAAACGGAAATAATAATGTCCCGGAAACTCAATCATATCTTGCACAAAGATATCCTTGGGGTCCTTTTTTTCAATTCGCAAATTACTCATGTCCGTAACATCCAACGAACGAATCACTTCCGCATCCGAGTTTTTCAGATCAAGGACACAAGCCGCACTTATTCGATCCGCCGAGATACAGAAGACCGTATCATTACTACCGGTCTTAAACAACACAGAGTTTTGCGCATCAGAATAAGCGGGGGCGATACTTGTCGTGAACCCGCTCTTCTCATGGGGTAATAAAAAGGAATAAAAATCATTCTTGATCGCTATCGTATCCCCTTTCCTCGAAAATAGGCCTAATCCGAATCCTCCTCCGTTGAAAGGCTGAAAAGGGAATGATATGGCGGCGAAACGATCCTTTCCGATATGACGCATATAGATTACCGAATACTCATGGGTGGATTGTCCGATAAATTCACCTTCCAACGTATATTCCCAAACTCGATTATTACTAAATAAAAAAAGGCGATCATTACGTTCGTCCACTTGGATACATGGCAGAATACCTCTAAATTCACCCGGCCCCTGCCCTTCTTTTACCAACGTCCGGATAAAACGCCCTTGCCGATCGAACAGGACGATACGGGGCTCTTTTACGGGAAGCACATAGATATATCGATCTGTCACGGCATAATCATAAACTCCGTCTATCAACGAGGCATCATCCGTGGTCACCTCTAAAGGGACAAAAGTAACCCCCTTGATCTCATCGCCTAATCCCAATAGCCCCGGTTTATCCATCCCCCCTCTTATATCTGCGGTTAAAAGAGAGGACGCTTCCGTTGGCGAAGAACCGCATGACGCGAAACAAGAAACGACAAAAACACTATTTAAATAAAACAAGATAGAGGCTAACTTTACACTTTTCATAACCATGCTTTTTTGCCTCCAAAAATATCCCGCATATCTCACAAATCACATGATAAATGAGAACAAAAATGAGAACAAACCTGCCAAAACAGCTATAAATACATAATAATCAAAAACTTGAGATAAAC
Source organism: Parabacteroides sp. AF21-43 (assembly GCF_003635435.1). Taxonomy (NCBI): domain Bacteria; kingdom Pseudomonadati; phylum Bacteroidota; class Bacteroidia; order Bacteroidales; family Tannerellaceae; genus Parabacteroides; species Parabacteroides sp. AF21-43. Next base: position 73,765 of record NZ_QTMG01000009.1, read on the forward strand.
TCCACAAATGTCTCCGTAGAACCTTCTTTCTTAAAAATCTTCCGGAATAGACGAGGACGAAGTACCGAACTATTATATTTCAATACCCGTGTGATCTGGTTGGCGGGAACGCCGATCTTCGTAAGCATACAGACCTTCAACTCCGTATCGGAAATAGCAGGATATAGTTTTTTCAGCCGTAAGGTAAAGTCATCATAAGCCTTATTCAACAAAACCTCCAAAAGCTCCCAATCCTCAGAGATAATCTTGCCGGCATCCCGATCGTGAAACTTCTCATAGACCTCCGATTTCCGCAAGATCGCGACAGATAATAAATGCTTACTCTCCTTATTATGAATCGACTCGTTACAAATCTCCAGCCGTTGTTTTTCCAATTGTAAGGAAACCAACATCAACTCTTGATCCTTTTCTTCCTTTATTTTCGTAATTCTCTTTTCCAAAAGGGCGATTTGCCGTTCATTCCCTTCTTTTTCTTCTCGCATACGTTGTTGCTGGCTAGCAATCGAGCGTCGCAAGGCTTCTTCCCTTCGAAGAGCGTTTTCCTGCGTATTTCTCCATCGCCGATAAAGGAGGAAGCAAATAAATAGGATTATGCCGATAATAAATGCGTACAGATAACGCTCCTGTCCCCTTTGCGATAGCATCAATTCTTTCCTATATAAGTCCTCACGAACCGGCCTTACATCATACCGGGAAGTGATCTGATAAATCGATTCTCTCGCTGACAGCGATCCGATAGAATCCCGTAACGCCTCGTATTTCTTGACTTCCTCCAGTATCCGGCCTTGTCCGGCCGTATCATTCAAGAGCTGATATTGGGCACTCGCTTTTCTCAAAAAAGACATAGCCTTGCCATATAATTCCTGCTCGGCGTACAGCCTCCCTATCTGGTTATATAACCGTCCCCAAAATTCGTAATCCCAATTCCCTCCCTCATATTCCAACGCACGTAAATAGCATTCCAAAGCTAGGGACGGTTGATCCATATCCTCATAGACCTTCCCCCGGTAAAACCAAGCTTTGGGTGGCCAGTAACAGCCTCGTGTCGTCCTATAATAATCCGTAGCGATAGAGATTATGGAATCCGATGTATGCCTCAATCCCGCCTCATCCCGTGATTCGGTCCATAACAGACAATAACGGGCTTTCTCTCGAAGCGATAATCCATTGATATCCCTCACTTTCTCTAATAACACCAAAGCACTGTCCGGATGATGCGGAATCAATTTCTCTACCTGCCAGAACAGGTTGCCATGCTTGTCACTCCTATATGAAAAAAGCACAAGAACCAAGATCACGATCGTAAATAATAAGATCGTAAACTTGATCCCTATGGAAAAATGCCGTGGCCCATTCAAATCCTTACGCATATAGGCAAATGTATATAAATTATTCATAAGGAAAGCCTTTTCCTTCCGCATTATTCCATGTGTCGGGACACATGCCCTGACCTCTCCCATTAATGCAGAAATATTTCTTTAATCGTTTGCGCAATATATGGATTTAGCATACCTTTGCGTGATAATTACATAGTTTAAGTAGAAATTTCTAAATACAATTAAATAACTTAAATTATTATCTTATGTGGTTACTTAATTCTTCTATCGGGAAGAAGCTGATAATGAGTATATCAGGCCTCTTTCTTGTTCTGTTCTTATTGTTCCACCTGTCGATGAACGTGACGGCCGTTTTCTCCGGAGAGGCTTATAACATGGTTTGTTCGCTGTTGGGCTCTAATTGGTACGCTGTGGCAGCTACTCTCGTATTGGCCGCAGGCGTTGTGATCCACTTCGTGTACGCTATCATTCTTACCTTGCAAAACCGTAAGGCACGTGGTAACGACCGTTACGCTATCAACGCTCGTCCGAAAGGCGTGGAATGGGCATCTCAGAACATGTTCGTTTTGGGTTTGATCGTTATCCTGTTCATGCTGTTGCACTTCAGCCAGTTCTGGTATAAGATGATGTTCGCCGAATTGATCGGTCATCACGAAGTTGCATTGGGGTCAGCTATGGTATCTCCACAAGACGGAGCCGCTTTTATCAACTATTACTTCCAAGGTAATGCCGTGATCACTGTTCTTTATTTGATCTGGTACGTGGCTTTGTGGTTCCACTTGACTCACGGGTTCTGGAGCGCTATCCAAACAATTGGTTGGAATAATACGATCTGGATGAACCGTTGGGAATGTATCTCTAAGATCGTAGCTACGGTTATTTGCGGACTTTTCGCGATCATTACTATCATCTTCTTCCTAAACGGAGTAGGTGCTTAATTGCAAGCTACAGGTTTTATAATTAAGAACTTTTGAAATTAAATCATTATGTCTGAAATAAATTCTAAAATACCTCAAGGCCCGTTGGCTGAGAAGTGGACTAATTATAAAAATCACCAGAAATTGGTGAACCCCGCTAACAAGCGTCGTTTGGATGTTATCGTAGTCGGTACAGGTTTGGCCGGAGCTTCCGCTGCCGCATCTTTGGCAGAGATGGGATTCAACGTATTGAACTTCTGTATCCAAGATTCTCCCCGCCGTGCGCACTCTATCGCCGCTCAAGGTGGTATCAACGCCGCTAAGAACTACCAGAATGATGGTGACTCTGTTTACCGTTTGTTCTACGATACGATCAAAGGTGGTGACTACCGTGCTCGTGAGGCTAACGTTTATCGTTTGGCTGAGGTTTCTAACTCAATCATCGACCAGTGCGTGGCTCAAGGCGTTCCTTTCGCTCGCGAATATGGTGGTTTGTTGGATAACCGTTCATTCGGTGGCGCTCAGGTATCACGTACGTTCTACGCCCGTGGCCAGACGGGTCAGCAGCTTTTGTTAGGCGCTTATTCAGCGTTGAGCCGTCAGATCGGTTTGGGTAAGGTTAAGATGTACACTCGTCATGAGATGTTGGATGTAGTTAAGGTAGACGGTCGTGCTCGTGGTATCATCGCCCGCAACTTGATTACAGGTAAGATCGAGCGTTACGCCGCTCACGCTGTAGTTGTAGCTACGGGTGGTTACGTTAATACGTTCTTCTTGTCAACCAACGCTATGGCATCTAACGGTTCCGCCGCATGGCAATGCTACAAGAAAGGCGCTTACTTCGCTAATCCTTGTATGGTTCAGATCCACCCGACTTGCGTACCGGTGAAAGGAGACTTCCAATCTAAATTGACTTTGATGTCCGAATCCTTGCGTAACGACGGCCGTATCTGGGTTCCGAAGAAACTGGAAGACGCTAAAGCTCTACAGGCCGGAACGAAGAAAGGTAAAGATATTCCCGAGGCAGACCGTGATTATTATTTGGAGCGTCGTTATCCGGCATTCGGAAACTTGGTTCCTCGCGACGTGGCTTCTCGTGCCGCTAAAGAGCGTTGCGACGCAGGTTTCGGCGTGAACAGCACGGGCTTGGCCGTATTCTTGGATTTCTCCGACGCGATCAATCGCTTGGGTAAAGAGGTCGTTAAGCAGAAATACGGTAACTTGTTCGATATGTACGAAGAGATCACGAACGATAATCCATACGAGACTCCGATGATGATCTACCCGGCATTGCACTACTCAATGGGTGGATTGTGGGTTGACTATGAGTTGATGACCTCCATTCCGGGTCTGTTCGCTATCGGTGAGGCAAACTTCTCCGATCACGGAGCGAACCGTTTAGGTGCTTCCGCTTTGATGCAGGGATTGGCCGATGGTTATTTCGTATTACCATACACGATCCAGAACTATTTGTCCGACCAAATCCAAGTTCCTCGCTTCAGCACGGATCTGCCGGAGTTCGTCGAGGCAGAAAAGGCCATCAAGGATCGTATCCAAAAATTGATGAACGTCAAGGGTAAAGAAACCGTAGACACTATCCACCGCAAACTAGGTCATATCATGTGGGAACATATCGGTATGGCACGCGACGCAAAAGGTTTGCAAGAAGCTATCCAGATGCTGAAAGACTTGAAGAAAGAGTTCTGGAGCAACGTATTCATCCCAGGCAACGCAGACAACTTGAATACCGAGTTAGAGAAAGCATTACGTGTAGCCGACTTTATCGAGATCGGTACATTGATGGCACACGATGCTTTGGACCGCGCTGAGTCTTGTGGTGGTCACTTCCGTACGGAGCACCAGACAGAAGAAGGTGAGGCCTTGCGTCATGACGATAAGTTCATGTACGTATCTTGCTGGGAGTACCAAGGCGAGGACAAAGATCCTGTCATGTTGAAAGAGGATTTGAACTATGAGTTCGTTGTTCCTCAAACACGTAACTACAAGAAGTAATAATCATCAATCTCAGAAAAAATTAGAATCATGGATAAAGATATAAGTGTAACACTTAAGGTTTGGCGTCAGAGAGGTCCGAAGGAGAAAGGACAGTTCGAGACATACAAAATTGAGAAGATCAATCAGAGTGTCTCTTTCTTGGAAATGTTGGATATCTTGAACGAGCAGTTGGTCAACGAGGGTAAGGAACCGATCGTATTCGATCACGACTGCCGCGAGGGTATCTGTGGCATGTGTTCATTGTATGTAAACGGACACCCGCACGGACCGGCAACTGGAGCTACGACTTGCCAGTTATATATGCGTCGTTTCCACGATGGAGAGACGATCACGATCGAACCGTGGCGTTCCGCAGGTTTCCCTGTTATCCGCGACTTGATGGTAGACCGCTACGCTTACGACAAAATCATCCAAGCGGGTGGTTTCACATCTGTCAACACAGGTGGTGTACCCGACGCTAATGCGATACCTATCCCAAAGAAGGACGCAGACTTAGCCATGGACGCTGCCGCTTGTATCGGTTGTGGCGCTTGTGCCGCCGCTTGTAAGAACGGTTCAGCTATGTTGTTCGTATCCGCTAAAGTTAGCCAGTTGGCTTTATTACCTCAAGGTAAGGTAGAGGCTGCCCGCCGTGCGAAAGCAATGGTCGCTAAAATGGATGAACTTGGCTTCGGTAACTGTACGAACACACGCGCTTGCGAGATGGAGTGTCCGAAGAACATCTCCGTTAGTAACATCGCTCGTTTGAACCGTGAGTTCATTTGCGCTAAGCTACAAGACTAATATTTGATTAGTATATCATGGAAAAGGCGTCTTTCTCTAAAAGAAAGGCGCCTTTTTATTTTTGTTATATGTTGAAAAACATAATTTAGCACTACAGATCTTGACAGGAATTGAAAAGTCCGTATATTTGCATCGTGGTTTTTTCATAATAGTATTAGATTTAAGGTTAACAAAGTTTGGTTAGGGCTTGTCGTGAGACAGGCTTTAATTGTTTATAGACCTACCTTTTAAACATGGACCACAAAATACTGCAAATAGAGATTGTTTAGCGTCATTTTATCGTCGATCTTTGCCTTTAAAGATCATATAGTATATGCTAATAAGTATTTTATTTGGCTTCTTATGTTATTTTCTCCGGGTGTTGATCAAACACAAGGAAAAAATCATGCGCCAGATAAGACAAATGGTAAAACAAAAATAAAATGGACAAAAAACGAACCACCAGTTCTTTCAGGGCAATGAGCACGGAAAGAAAACTCGAGTCGATCTTCCTTTTCGTAACAGGCCGATGCAACGCCAAATGCGCGATGTGCTTCTATGCCCAAGAAATGGATAAGAAGCAACCCGACCTCACTTTCGATGAAATCAAGAAAATATCAGAAACCGTTGGGCAATTCAACCGATTATGGATATCCGGGGGTGAGCCTACCCTGCGTGAGGATCTACCGGAAATATTGGAGTTATTCTACAAAAACAACCATATCAAAGATGTGAACATCCCTACGAACGGCTTAAAACCAGACCGGATCGTCGAATGGGTAAAACGGTTCCGCCAGAACTGCCCGGATTGTAATATTAACGTAAGCCTTTCCTTGGATGGTTTCGGTACGACCCACGATACACAGAGAGGCGTACAGGGAAACTTCTATAAGGCACTGGAAACCCTGCGTAAGATACAGGAGAATTTCGGAGACGACGGCAAGGTCCTGAAAAATATAGCAACCGTTATCACGAAATACAATATAGACCAGGTAGAAGACTTCATGACTTGGGTATACGGACGTTTCCGTACCTCCACACATACGATTGAGGCCGCCAGAGGCATGACCCGTGACGATGGCGTGAAAATCCTAACCGAGTCAACGCTACGCAAAATACAAGATGACATATCCCCTATCTATTCAGCTTATGCGGATCGGATGGTAGCGGATACCACCGGCTTAAGGAGACCGATCACACGCTTCTTCTATCTCGGCCTTATACGTACCTTATATAATGTGCGTGCCAGCAACATAGATCACCCGACCCCTTGGGGGATGGATTGTACGGCCGGAGAGACTACCTTGGTAATCGACTACGACGGACGTTTTCGTGCCTGCGAGTTACGGGAACCGCTCGGAAATATAAAAGAGTATGGTTGCGATATAAGTAAAGTGATGAATAGCGAAGCGATGAAACTGGAAATAGCCGCTATCGGACATGGGTATAAAGCCAACTGTTGGTGTACGCACGGCTGCTGGATCACCTCATCCGTCATTTTCAATCCACGTAAGATGATTCGCTCCGTATATAAAGGATACCGGGAAACGAAACGATTGAATCATCCCTTAGCCATCAATGAGCAGAAACTACAAACGATGGAAGCCAAATACCATCTGGACATCGAGCGTTTGCGTCAACTGAATATCCGGTAAACAAGACCCTCATAGCCCATAAATAAACGTAGCATGAAAATACTATTAGTAACCAGAGGCTCACAAGGCGACGTCCTTCCTTATTTGGCCATAGCGGCCGAATTGGAAAGACGCGGTCATGAGGTGACCATCAATCTCCCTCAAATATTCGAGGAGACCGTTAAACCCTACGGATTTAAATACGTATTGCAACAGTTTGACGATATCGGCGGCATGATCGATAGCGCAGCGCAAAACTCACATAAATTCCGGCCATTCCTTAAATGGATGCGGAACGTGATCGATAAACAGTTCGATCAATTGATTCCCCTACTAAAAGAGCATGATATTTTAGTATCGACCAACTCGGAATTTGCTGTCGCAAGTATCGCCGAGTATTGCAAGAAACCCTTGATACGTACCGCCTACGCCCCGTTCTTGCCGGGTAAGAAGATTCCCCCGGCCGTATTGCCATTTCCCAAACCCAACCCGATCATCACTCCCGCTATCCTATGGAAGTTGATGAACCGGATGACCAATTTCATGGTCAAAGACACGATCAATAAGAACCGGGCTAAATACGGACTCGCTCCGATCCGCAATTTTGGCTATCACGCGGGAGAGCGTTCATATAATTACTTGCTTTTCAGCCAGCACCTAGGAAACGTAGATCCGGACTGGACGTTCGAATGGTCGATCGGAGGCTATTGCTTCAATGACACTTTTCAATATGATGAGAAGGCTTACGAGGAAATGATATCATTCGTCGACAGCGCTCAAAGCCCTATTATCTTTTTTACCCTCGGGAGTTGTAGTTCCAAGGATGGTAACCGTTTCAGCAAAGCCTTGGTCGATATTTGCAAGAAACATGATTATCGGCTCATCATCGGTTCCGGTTGGGCAAAGACAGGAATCACCTTACAAGCGGATAAACATTTATTCTTAATGAAGCAGCCGGTTCCGCATAATTTGATATTTCCGCACTGCGACGGCGTTATCCATCATGGAGGTTGCGGCACGACCCATAGCGTAGGAAGGGCGGGAAAGCCCCAATTAATCACTCCGTTGATTATCGATCAACCCTATTGGTCCTATCGAATCCACCAATTAGGGTTAGGGCCGGAAGGGGTTAAGATAGCGAAAGCGAGCGAGCAGGAGATCGAACGCAAGGTTTGTGATCTGGTCACCAATCCGCTTTATAAGAAAAATGCCGCTCATATAGGCGAGATGATCCAAAAAGAGGGAGGTATAAAGAATATATGCGACTCTATCGAAAGATTTCAATGAGGCATAAGTTCCTATTAGATTTTATTACATGTTACAAAACACAATTTAGCACTTAAACTATTGACAAATAGCGGTAACTCCGTATATTTGCATAGTGGTTTTTTCATAATAGTATTAGATTTAAGGTTAACAAAGTTTGGTTAGGGCTTGTCGTGAGACAGGCTTTAATTGTTTTATAAGGTCTGCTTCCCGCAAAGCCCTTCGATTACATCAGAATAATCCGATGCGTCAATAAAGTTGATATCTTGTCTTTTAAGATCTTCCCATTAATCGGTTTCGCCGTATAGGCATCAAATCCACTATTAATGATCCGTTGCTCATCTTGGGCGAAAGCATAAGCCGTCACCGCAATAATAGGCACGCTAGCAGAAACCTTACGAATCTCTGCGGTAGCCTCGTATCCATCCATGACCGGCATCTTTATATCCATCAAGATCAACTGCGGTTTGTGCTGATGAAATAGCTCCACAGCCTCCTTTCCATTCCATGCATGAATCAATTTATATTCAGGCTTCAATATAGACTCAAACAGGCGATAATTACTGGAATTGTCCTCAGCGATCAAGATCGTAACCTCACTTCGGGCGATCTTCTCCAAAGTAACAGGCTTCTGCTCTTCACTAGAAAATAATTCTTTCTTCGGCTGAAAAGGCAATGTAAACCAGAACTTAGAGCCTTTCCCTTCCATAGAATCAACCCCGATCGTTCCTTTCATCTGGGTAACAATCATCTCGCAGATGCTTAAACCCAGTCCTGTTCCTTGAGCGAAAGTATTCAGTTTTACAAAACGTCCGAAAATATCTTTCCGCTTATTCTCCGGGATTCCGCAGCCCGTATCCTCTACATAGAACCACAACGTATTATCATCCTTCAACTTATAGCCAAATAAAATCGATCCTGCCAGCGTAAATTTCATGGCATTGTTCAACAGATTGATCATCAGTTGAGACAGACGATTTCGATCCGTATAAATCACGCAAGGCTCCAGATAATCCTTAAATGAGATCTGTACATCCGGATTCTTATTCTTCAAATGAGCCGATTGCTCCAAATCCCTCAATACAGCGTTAATATCCACATAGTCATAAGTAAACTCCAAGGTACCCGCCTCGATCTTTGACAAATCCAAGATATCGTTTATCAACTGCAACAATAGGGAATTATTATTCTCGATAATATCAGCGAATTCCTTCTTATCCTCAAGGTCATCGGTCGAGGCAAGGATATTAGAGAAACCTACGATCGCATTTAACGGTGTACGTATCTCATGGCTCATATTTGCTAAAAACGCTGATTTCAATTTATTCGACTCTTCCGCCTTATCCCTAGCCATTCGAAGGTCATGTTCCAATTGCTTACGCTCGGTAATAGATATCGTAGAACCGATCAACGCTTTCGGTTCACCGGAAGCATCATATTCAGCCATTACCTGTATCTCCTCCCACTCATGGCGATCTTCTCCCGGAATCAACCGCTCCAGACAATATTCTTTTCGTACTTTCTTTATTTTCCCATTACACAAATCATCGAAAGCCTTTTCCACGCAAGCCCTGAAAGACGGGTGTATCTTGCTGAAATATTCCTTCAACGAAACCTCATGGGTATGTATCTCGGCAGTCTCTATATTATCTTCCGGATGTACTTTCGACTCATAGATAATCTTCCCTTCAGCCAGATTATATCGCCACGGTAAAAGATCTGCCGCCTCTAACGCCATAGCCAGCTTATGATTCATGGCTTTCAAATGCGTCTGGAATTTATGGATATCCGTAATATCAATAAAAAACGCGTCAACTACATTCTCTTCCGAGGTAGGCATGATGATAATCGTATAGTAAAGCCCTGTCGGCTCAAAATAATACTCACAAGTAAAGGATTTCCCACTCTCCAGAACTGTAGGCACAGCCGATAGAAGCAAAGGATAACTTCCCCCAATTAAATTAGCGATCTCTTTTCCATGCTTATTTACCACGAAATCTTTAGGAGCGATTTTTTCCTCGAAAGCATGGTTTACATCCAAAACCTGCACATCGATTTGCGTACCTTCCCGAATCAGCCGCTGCCGTATATAAGGCAATGGCATATTATTAAATAAATCACGGTAACGGGATAATAGCCTCAACTCCACTTCCTTCATCTTTTGCTTAGAACGATACACGTAATGCCACGCTAAAAACACGACTACCAGAAAGAAAATCAGAAAGCCTAATAGCGGCATCCAATATTTTTCTAAAAAAGAGGGAGGCGCATTCAAATAGATCGCATCATGTGGGAAATTATCTTCATTAGACATCGCGCTCATCAGCGAAACATAATTCAAGTATTTATGAGGATCATCCACCGTTGAAACCGGGATCTTGCCCATATCTTCACCGTTATAAACTTGCTGTAGCAAGGGAATTAGAGCTGTCTCAATCGTTTTAGAGCTATTATAATATCCACCAATCGTATATCCTTCTTCCACGCCCATATCATATAAAGAAAAAACAGGATGCCTAGAAATGCCGTTTATACCTTGATACAAAGTACTATATAATAACGAGTGATTCAAGAAAGGTTTCTCGGTAATCCACGAGTAATACATCACGGCCGTCGCTCGATGTGGGTCTTTCTCCGACAGAACCGCCATTAAACTATCCATGGAGCAAGAACCCTCCGTATAAAAATCCACTTTCCCCTCAGGGAAAGAAGTTTCCATATGTTTCTCCATCTCATCCCGAAGCCATGTGGAGACATAACGTCTGTCGGATATGAAAATCAGACGTTTCAAACCCGGGATTAATTCCTTCACCAAGTCGATCGAACCTTTAACATAATAAGGGATAACCAAGCCCGTAGCGTTATACCCCTTAACCGCCTCTTGTAAAGGAATCACCCTATCAGAGGAATGCCTCTGATTAAAATAACATTCATTTTCTGCCATTTCCCCCGTCTCCGAACAGACCAGAGTGGGAATATCCCCCCATTTCTCCCGGATCTTATCCCGCATAAAAGCCCATCCATTTACGCCTAAGTAGATAATTCCATCCGGCTTCTTCTTGTTAGCTTCAAAGAAGACCTCTTGTTTCTCTTTTAATTTCTCTGGCGTATCAACCAACATCACGCTTATATGATCTATCCGGAGAGTGTACTCCTCCGGGGTAGCGAACTTCGAGATCATGTTTAATAAATTACCAGACCAACGTTCGCCATCCACATATGAATTTATCACCAATACATACGATTCCTCCTTGACCGGATATGAAGAACTCCCATAAGCCGGAGTCGGCATACCGGCTATCAAGCATAAAATCAATCCAAAATAAAGTATTATTGCCTTTAAATTTATAATATTTCGTATCATTCCCTACATTCCTCTATTGCAGTTGTAAAGACAAAGATATTCCTTAATTATCAACTAATCTTATCAAACTAGTTTTTTTATCAAGTTTTGGTGTCAAATTCACGTTTCTTACAAACTAAAGGCTTTTTTAATCGGGATTATTCGGTTATTTACCGATACTCGTATAGAAATCAGCGGTATTTACTTGTGTATAGAATGACGAACCCGTACATTTGATAAAAAACAAAAAAATGGAACTTATGGATATGAAAGATTATGACATCGATTTTAAAGAGAAGAGGACAAGCGGGTATCTGATCGCTACCTTATTTATCATTGTCGGTATATTATTTTTACTGCGGAATCTAGGAATGATAGATCCATCCTTATTTGACTTGCTTGTATCTTGGCCGATGCTGCTTGTCGTGTCGGGCATCTTTACGATTTTCCACCGTAATCCGGTAGGAGGTATGCTCCTCGTAGGCGTGGGAGTCTATTTCCTTTTCCCGCAGTTAAATTGGATCACGAACGATTTTTTACGTGTATATTGGCCGTTAGGATTAATCCTGTTAGGATTGGTCATCATGCTGAAGCGGAAAGATTCTATCCGCACGAAAAAGCATAAACGTCCCTTTAACCATCCCCCTTTCGGGCACAGAAAGCCTAACGATGAGATCAACTACGAGACAGATAACGGTTTCGTATCGGTTGACACCACTTTCAACTCGGTAAGGCACATCGTACTGGACCCCGTATTCAAGGGGGCGGACATAGACGTATCTTTCGGCAATGTGATCCTCGATCTTAAAAAAACAACATTAGAGGCTGATGAAACCATCATAAACATAGATAGCTCCTTCAGCGGCGTAGTAATATATGTCCCTAAAGGATGGCTGGTTCGTCTAAAGGTTGATTCCTTCTTGGCTGGATGCCAAGATATGAGGGACCTGACAGAAACAACCGACATGACGCACACGTTGTATATATGTGGAGACTTGTCGTTCAGCGGCCTTGAACTAAGAGACTAAACTCATCATGCAAGAACATCCTATTACAACATCCATATTACATAAAGGGCTGGGAAGCCTATTATTACTTTTAGCCATAGCGATCCAATGCGCATTATTAACTCTTTATGGCGATCTTCCGTTGAGCATCACTTTGATCGATAGCTTACTTTCCATCGCATTGTTCGCCGTAGCGGGATATTATCTTTGGTATGTACAATGTACGTTACATATCATGCAAGCACGAGTGGCTTTCGCCGTACTCGTACAAATCGCTTGCATAGCCGGATGCTCGATCTTGCTACAAATATTCGGATTGGAAGATTGGGAGGAATTCTCGATCACGATTCCTTTTCGATTCCTGTTCGGCCTAATGGCATGGATCATTCTATCCCAATGGTATGCCAGTCGGGAAAGAAAGAGTGAGGCGGAACCTATCGTGAGACAAATGGAGGAAAAGACGGCACCTCCCCCGACTACCGTTCCGGAGGAGATTCTAGATCGTATATCCGTAAAAGACGGGGCACGTATTCATATCATCCCGATAAAAGAGATATTCTATTTGCAAGCATGTGGCGACTATGTGACCTTATTCACCACTTCCGGTCAGCACGTAAAGGAGCAAACCATGAAGTATTTCGAGCGAAGCCTTCCTTCTCCGGAGTTCGTTCGTATACACCGCTCTTATATCGTTAATACGGAACAGATATTGCGAGTAGAACTATTCGGAAAAGAAACCTATCAAGTACGATTAAAGGATGGAACATATCTTCGTGCCAGTAGCGCTGGCTATAAGCTACTCAAAGAACGTCTTTCCCTTTAGCAGTCCTATAAAAGGGACCTAATCATCGTTAAAATTAGAAGATTTTGATTGTAATATATAGAGTTTTGTGTTGTGTAACACTTTTTGGCAAGCATAGATATGTTACTTAACATATATTAGTTGCAAAAGACTTGACAAATGGTCTTGACGAACGTATCTTTGCATCGTGGTTTTTTCATAATAGTATTAGATTTAAGGTTAACAAAGTTTGGTTAGGGCTTGTCGTGAGACAGGCTTTAATTGTTTATAGAGGTTTGCTTCCCTAGATTTACATATAACTATAAAAAAACGGCCACCCCTAAAAAGAGGCGGCCGTAATTATTCTTAATGAAAGAACCTACTCTTTGACAATCCTTGTAACTTCCAAATCAAAGATCAAAGTCGTATAAGGCTTTATTATGACACTTCCCGAAGCACTCCTTCCAGCCGAACCGTATCCCATCTGTTGAGGAATCCAAATCTCCCAACGATCTCCTGGGTGCATATTCTGTAACGCTGTAGCAAAACCATCTACCATCTCAGAAACAGTAAGTTCGGCAGGGGCACCTGCCTCAAACGATTTATCATCAAAAACCGTTCCATCAATAAACGTCCCTTTATAATAACATTCCACCTTGCTCGTATAATAAATCGGCTCCTTACTCTCTCCTGTCTTCAAGACCTTGTAAAGGATAAATCCGGCATTACTTTGAGAACTCAATTGCTCGAAACCCGGAACCAGCATCTGGGCTTGAAAAGCCTCCTCATTCTGGACCTTCCAAACCTCATCCACCTCTAGTGCCTCATCATCATCCCCACAAGAGGTGATCATGAACACGCAAAACAACATCAACGCGATATGCCAGTACTTCTTCATTCGTTTACTCTATTACCTTTTTCAATAAATTCTTCATGCTCACCTTCTCCGTGATAATATCGTGAAGCTTATCGATGCTTACGCGCTCTTGCTCCATCGTGTCACGGAAACGGATCGTTACGCAATTATCCTTCAAGGTGTCATGGTCTACCGTAATACAATACGGGGTACCGATCGCATCCTGACGGCGATAACGCTTACCAATAGAATCCTTCTCGTCGTATTGGCAACGGAAGTCGAAACGCAACATATTTATAATCTCCTCAGCTTTCTCGGGCAGGCCATCTTTCTTCACCAATGGCAATACGGCCAACTTGATCGGAGCCAAGGCTGCGGGCAACTTCAATACCACACGGCTCTCGCCATTCGCCAATGTCTCCTCGCAGTAAGAACCCGCCATGATGCTCAAGAACACACGGTCTACACCGATCGAGGTCTCGATTACATACGGAGTGTAACTCTGGTTCAACTCCGGATCGAAATATTGGATCTTTTTACCGGAAAACTTCTCATGCTGACTCAAGTCGAAATTCGTACGGCTATGTATACCCTCCACTTCCTTGAATCCGAACGGCATCTCGAACTCGATATCCGTAGCGGCGTTAGCGTAGTGAGCCAACTTCTCATGATCGTGATAACGATACTTCTGATCTCCCAAGCCAAGAGCTTGATGCCATTTTAAGCGAGTAGACTTCCATTTCTTGAACCACTCGATCTCCTCACCCGGACGAACGAAGAATTGCATCTCCATTTGCTCGAACTCGCGCATACGGAAGATAAACTGACGAGCCACGATCTCATTACGGAACGCCTTACCGATCTGGGCGATACCGAACGGGATCTTCATACGGCCAGTCTTCTGCACATTCAAGAAGTTCACGAAAATACCTTGAGCCGTCTCCGGACGAAGATAAATCTTAGTCGCTCCATCAGCGGTAGAACCCATATCCGTAGAGAACATCAAGTTAAACTGGCGAACCTCCGTCCAGTTACGAGTTCCGGAAATCGGGCAAACGATCTCGCAATCCAAGATCAATTGGCGAAGATCCTCGAAGTTAGACTCGTTCATCGCCTTACTATAACGCTCATGAATCTCATTCCATTTCGCTTGATGCTCCAATACACGAGGATTCGTCTCACGGAATTTAGCCTCATCGAAAGCGTCACCGAATTTCTTTGCGGCTTTCGCCACTTCCTTATTCATTTTCTCCTCGATCTTGCCCAAATGGTCTTCGATCAAAACGTCCGCACGGTAACGTTTCTTCGAGTCCTTGTTATCGATCAACGGATCATTAAAAGCGTCAACATGGCCGGAAGCTTTCCAGATAGTAGGGTGCATAAAAATAGCGGAATCAATACCCACCACATTCTCATGCAGCAAAGTCATGCTATCCCACCAATATTTCTTTATATTGTTCTTTAACTCAACACCATACTGGCCATAATCGTATACCGCTCCCAAACCGTCATAAATCTCTGAGGAGGGAAATACGAAACCATACTCCTTACAGTGTGAAACTAATTTCTTAAATACATCTTCTTGTGCCATAATCTAATAATTTGCCAATTTTGTTAATATGCCAATGTGCCAATGATAAGTCCATCGGAGACCCGCCTGAGTGGCACATTAGCACATGGTCTCCTTTATGAGGTTACAAAGTAAATGATTTTTTCCGTAACTATAGAAAGTTTTGTATATTTACGACGTAAATCATTAGTGTTTGCGCAAACAGTATAATTTAAACAAGATAATACCATGAAATCAGAAGAAATCTCACGCCGCTCGTTCCTTAAGCGAGCGCTAGCCTTATCGGCAGTATCGGCCATCCCGTCGTTCTGGACACCCGCCCACGGACGTGTTCTACCTACTTCCCCGCTAATCAGCGCTAATGACCGGGTAAACATTGCGTTCATCGGCATCGGACAACGAGGGGGCGAGATCGCCAAGGAATTGTATAACACAGGTCTGTGTAACGTAGTAGCTCTCTGCGACGTGGACATGGGAGCCCCTCACACGCAAGAGATTATCAACATGTTCCCGAAAGCGGCCCGTTTTCAAGACTTCCGCACGATGTTCGACCGGATGGCGGACAAGATCGATGCCGTAAGCGTAGGTGTGCCGGATCATTCCCACTTCCCGATCACGATCGAGGCGATGGCGCACGGCAAACATGTATATGTAGAGAAACCGATGGCCCGCACGTTCCAAGAAATAGAGATCATGATGCGTGGAGCGAAGAAATACGGCGTTGTCACCCAAATGGGTAACCAAGGACATTCCGAGGCGAACTATTTCCAATTCAAGGCATGGAAAGAGGCCGGTATTATCAAGGATGTTACCGCCATTACCGCCCATATGAATAATCCGCGTCGCTGGCACGGATGGAACCCGAATATTAGGCATATGCCTATGGGAGAACCGGTTCCCGAGACGATGGATTGGGACACATGGATCGGCGTAGCTCAATATCATGATTACAACCATGACTACCATTTGGGACAATGGCGTTGTTGGTACGACTTCGGAATGGGTGTCTTAGGAGACTGGGGAGCGCATATTTTGGATACGGCACATGAATTCCTAGATTTAGGATTGCCTACAGAAATAAATCCGCTTTATTTGAAAGACCATAACCCGTTCTTCTTCCCGATGTCATCCACCCTTTTGTTTAAATTCCCGGAAAGAGGGAATATGCCGGCCGTGGATATCACTTGGTACGATGGACTGGACAATATCCCCTCCGTCCCGGAAGGTTACGGTGTTTCCGAGCTCGACCCGAATATCCCGACCGTAGCCGGCGGCAAGATACAACCGGCGAAGTTGAACCCGGGCAAGGAAATCTACTCGAAAGAATTAACCTTCAAGGGTGGTTCTCATGGAAGTACCTTATCTATCATCCCGGATGAGAAAGCGAAAGAGATGGAATCCCGCTTACCGGAAGTGCCGAAAAGCCCGTCTAACCATTTCGCGAACTTCCTGCTAAGTTGTATGGGAAAGGAGAAAACCCGCTCACCGTTCTCTATCGCCGGCCCATTAAGTCAGGTATTCTGTCTCGGCGTATTAAGCCAGCGCTTGAACCGCAAGCTCGTCTTCGATCGTGACACGAAACAGATCACGAACGATCCGGAGGCGAATAAGATGCTATGTGGAGTACCGCCTCGCAAAGGATGGGAACAATATTATACCATTTAATTGAAACATGGAGAATTGAAAGTTATTCGCTCATCGCTTTAACTTTCAATTCTCTCATATAGTTTATAAGCCTATTTGCTACAACATCTACAACTATCCCTGCATTCATCTGGTCTTAGGATGATTAACTAATGGTGGTAGATAAAAAACATCTACAATTATCTAGCTCTATCTACCACTATTTACCGCTATTTACCACTATTTACCACTTTTCCATCACCTAACACAACGCTCCTCCACACTCACCATATAGCATTATCCGATCTCCTTTCAACACGGATAAAATATTAACATCTAGCCATTTGTAGTTTTTTAACCTAAAAAACAAAAGTTTTCCCATATGAAAACAAAAGTTTAATAAGCGGAAAACTTTTGTTTCTCTATAGGGAAACTAAAGTTTCCTCAGTATGAAACTTTTGTTACCTCTAAGAGAAACCCACTTTTGCTTTTAATCCCTACGCTACGCTCTGCATTTTTTGTTATATTTATGGCAAATATAGAAAACCATAAGAACTAAAAGAATTTTCAAATTACCGGAGGAAAAGTACAAGGAGTGAGAACAACTACGGAAGGGGTCTTATTGTATAAGGGTATTTCATGAAGACCGGAAATCCGAACGAACAAGGATTGGACGAATAGGCACCCTATACGAAGGAAAAAACATTCGTGATGACATTCTATATCGAATAAAGTCATCACGAACGCCTTCAAATATACTCATAGGACTCCGAGAAACTCGACTGGGAGCTAGAAGAAGCCAATTCTTCAGAGACTAATTGAAGCAGATTGCCATTCTGATCATAGGACTTCGTGATCCGACGAAGCTCTATGGATTCTTTTTCTGTCGGAAGGTCGGCATAAACCATGATCTCCATGTTCAATCCGTTCTCATTGCGATACTCGCTATATCGGAGAACCTCGGACGTTTCGGGATCACGAATCGTTTCTTTTGTCAACAACCCTGCCTCATCGTACTCATAGTCCGTATAAGTAAGCTTCCGACCGAGTTCGTCGTACTCAACTTTCCGTTCCAGAAGATTATTCTTATAAGAAAAGACTGTCACCTTGCTCTTGCCAATAACCGGATATTCAGTAATCTCCTTTATTTTCCGGCCTTGTTCATCATACTTATAATGAAGCGTAGACAAATTATGATACGTCTGATCTAGGTTTCTGTTGAAGTAAACTTCTTTAGACAAAAAACCCCACTCGTCATAAACATATTCAACGTAGCCAATCAAGTATCCTTCTCCATCCTCCGTATTCAATGGATGTAATACCTTGGAGATACGTCCCGACTCATCGTACACATATTCCTTCGCTAGACTCAGAGGAGAGGAAATACCCGCACCGTACCAAACTCGTGCCAATTTAGCTCCCTCCGGATAAACAACACTAGGACAAATCACCGGCTTAGCCTCATCTTGAAATGAGTCCTCGCTACACCCCAGAGTGCCCAGCAAGACAAAAAGCAGGATGATCCCACCTATCGGATTGATGATTCTCATAATATCTTATTTATTTAAGTTTCTATAAGTTATAGATGATCAAACAATCTCAAAAGCTGCGTATCTATTAAAAAAAGACACCGAATATTCGTCAGATTCGTATCCTATGAGTGATTTGCCGTTAAAGCTTGAACTTATACCCAACCGTCAGACTCATCGTATTGTAATTGGCACCGACACTTCTTACCTCATACAGAGAGAAATTATCGCCATCGATCTTATAGTTACCGCCCTCATCACCTAGAGAGAGATCATACCCCAGATTCATCACCCAGTTATTCACCTCTATACCAAAAGAAGTTGTCAATCCCCAATCAAAAGAATTCACGTCTCGAAATGGATGATCGGCGCTTTCAGCCTCATCATATCCCGAATGGCCATAACCATAACTATACCCTAGGCCAGTAGATTTGACATATTTACCAAGCGCCTGCGGCTCCTTCGAATACCCCATCGTAAACGAAGATCCCCAATTCGTATCATTCTTGACAGATACACCGGCATACATACCGACCGCAAAATGCATACGTACCTCTTTCGACACTTTCCATGAGAAATCAGCCATCACGGGCAATTGCAAAAAATGTTGCGTGATACCACCGGTCATCATCTCTTTCAAGACATACGTAGCAGACTCCGTCGTTCTCGGATAATCTCCCAACGAATACCCTCTATTCGCATAATATAAACCGGATTTCAATCCAATCCATCCCGGTTCAAACTGGTAAGATACACCAACGCCTACCTTAACCCCCGCACGCCAGCTAGATCCCATTCCAACACGATTAACCGCAGCAAATCCACCCTCCGGAGTAATCCCCCAGCGTGATTGAGCGCTCACCACCAAGCCGCTCAAAGCGCATAACACAAATAAAATCAGCTTCTTCATATCATTATTCTTTTATATGTAAATATCAATTGTTATTGATAAGACAAAAGATTCTGAAAAACCCCTACTCCAACACCTAATTTTATAGTTACCTTATACCTAAAATAGCATATATCAATTTTTTTACTATATTTGTTACTCAATAAATTACATGGTCATGAAAACATTAAATGAAATCATAAGTATTCTCAAAGAATACAAAAAGACTATGTCTTCCCAATATGGTATAAAGCGATTGGGAGTATTTGGTTCCGTTGCCAGAGGAGAACAAACAGAATCAAGCGATTTGGATATCTGTGTCGAGATAGAAACTCCTAATTTCTATATTCTATGTGATATTCAAGAAGATTTGGAAAAATTGACCGGATATAAAATCGATCTACTACGTTTAAGACAAAACTTGAATGAATTGTTAATGAATAATATACGACGCGATGGAATATTTGCTTAACCAAGAAATACTGCAAATCCTTCATAGAGTTCAATCTACAATTGAAACGGTCTTACGCAGAAATAAACCGATCTTTTCCGTAAATGACTATCTGCTGAGTGAGTCCGGCATGGAAAAGCTAGATGCCGCTTGTATGTTAATACAGACCATCGGTGAAAACCTAAAATCCATTGATAATAAGACCCATGGAACACTATTTTCTAAATACCCACAAATACCTTGGCGAAATATTTTTAGAATGCGCGATTATATCTCTCATCATTATGATGGTGTCGATGCCGAAATCGTTTTTGATGTCATTAAAGATAAACTACCCCCATTATTAGTTACAGTCAGCCAAATTATCAAAGAAATAGAATAGAATTTGCTATATTTACACCCTGTTAGCAATTTGGCGTAATAGCGTTGTGTAGAAAGAACTGGATTTTATGAGACCGGAAGATAAAGAAGACGATTATATCGAGGATAAGGAAAACGAGGAAATTGAGGATATAAATAGTGATACCCAAGATAACGAGACTACGGAGGAAGAGGCGAATACCCATTCCGACTATAAAGTCCCGGGGAAAGGGGATACACGTGTCACGACCTATCATTTGTCTGGGATGTACCAAAACTGGTTCCTAGACTACGCTTCTTATGTGATCTTGGAACGGGCCGTTCCGCATATCAACGATGGACTGAAACCCGTACAACGACGTATCCTGCACTCCATGAGGAGGTTGGATGACGGGCGGTATAACAAGGTCGCGAATATCGTAGGTCATACGATGCAGTTCCACCCTCACGGAGACGCCTCTATCGGAGATGCCTTGGTGCAATTGGGACAAAAAGATCTGTTGATCGATTGCCAAGGAAACTGGGGTAATATCCTGACGGGAGACGGAGCCGCCGCTCCTCGTTATATAGAGGCTCGCCTTTCCAAGTTTGCCTTGGAGACCGTATTCAATCCCAAGACAACCCTTTGGCAGCTTTCTTACGACGGACGTAATAAGGAACCGGTTACCTTACCGGTAAAATTCCCTTTATTGCTGGCACAGGGCGTGGAAGGTATCGCCGTAGGCCTGTCTTCCAAGATACTCCCTCATAATTTCAATGAGTTATTAGATGCTTCCATCGCCTATCTACGGGGAGAGGAATTCGCGTTATACCCGGATTTCCAGACAGGAGGCTCTATCGACATAGCCAAATATAATGATGGAGAACGGGGTGGATCGGTGAAAGTCCGTGCAAAAATCGGCAAGCTCGATAATAAGACATTGGTGATCTCGGAGATCCCGTATGGAAAAACAACCTCTACCGTGATCGAGTCCATCCTAAAAGCGAACGATAAAGGAAAGATCAAGATCAAGAAGGTAGACGATAATACCGCCAAGGATGTAGAGATCTTGGTGCATCTCGCTCCGGGGGTCTCTTCAGACAAGACCATCGATGCTTTATACGCCTTTACGGATTGTGAGATCAGTATCTCCCCGAACTGTTGCGTGATCAAGGAGGACAAGCCGCATTTCCTTACGGTCAGCGATGTGCTTCGCCACTCTACGGATCGTACGCTGGAGCTTTTACGGGAAGAGCTCAAGATCCAGAAACAAGAGCAAGAGGAGGCCCTGTTCTTCGCCTCCCTTGAAAAGATATTTATCGAGGAGCGCATCTATAAAGATCCGGAGTTCGAGAACGCCAAGAACATGGACGAGGCGATATCCCATATCGACCTTCGTTTAGAGCCGTTCAAGCCCCGATTTATCCGTAAGGTTACCCGGGACGATATCCTGAAGCTCATGGAGATCAAAATGGGACGTATCCTAAAGTTCAACTCCGACAAGAGTAACGAGTTCATCGCCCAGACCTTGGAACAAATCGCCAAGATCAACGATAAGCTGGAACATATCGTCGACTATACCATCGATTGGTTTACCATGCTGAAAGAGAAATACGGCAAGGCTTACCCTCGCCATACCGTGATACGCAATTTCGACACGATCGAGGCGACCAAGGTCGTAGAGGCGAACGAGAAATTGTATATCAACCGTCAAGAAGGTTTCATCGGCATGGGACTGAAAAAGGACGAGTTCATATGTAACTGCTCGGATATAGACGATGTCATCATCTTCTATCGCAACGGTACTTATAAGATCGTCAAGGTAGCGGATAAGATCTTTATCGGTAAGGATATTCTATATGTCAACGTATTTAAGCGTAACGACAACCGGACGATTTACAACGTCATATACCGGGACGGTAAATTCGGATATAATTACATCAAACGCTTCGCCGTCACAGGCGCTACACGCGATCGGGAATACGACCTGACCAAAGGTACGGAAAACTCCCGTGTCCTTTACTTCAGCGCAAACCCGAACGGAGAGGCGGAGACCGTCAAGGTAATCCTGAAACCCAAACCCCGGCAGAAACTACTCGTCTTCGAAAAGAACTTCAGCGAGATAGCCATTAAGGGACGGGGTTCTCAAGGTAATATCCTGACGAAAGCGGAAGTGCACAAGATCAGCCTCAAGCAGAAAGGCTCTTCCACCTTGGGAGGCCGGGAAGTATGGTTCGACTGGGACGTACTCCGGTTAAATTACGATGGGCGGGGAGAAGAGCTAGGCGAGTTCCATAGCAACGATCAGATATTGGTGATCCTGCCGAACGGCGATTTCTACGTCACGAATTTTGACCTTAGCAATCACTACGAGTCCAATATCATGGTCATCGAGAAATACCAGCCGAGCAAGATATGGACTGCCGTATTATACGATGCGGATCAGAAATATTATTATATCAAACGATTCCTGCTGGAGGTAAACACCCGGAAGCAGAATTTCCTAGGAGAGAATCCGAAGAACCGCTTGATGTTGCTTACGGATGAGGTCTATCCTCGTATCGAGGTGATCTTCGGAGGCCATGACGCCTTCCGGGAGGCTCTCGTCCTCGATGCCGACGAATTTATCGCGGTGAAAGGCTTCAAAGCCAAAGGTAAACGAATCTCTACATTTGAGGTCGAGACAATCAATGAGCTGGAACCGAATCGCTTCGTCCCTTCCGAAAACGCATCGGAATCAGACGATACCGAAGGCAATGAGGAGGGAAACGACACTGACGACGGGCAGAGTACCACGGATATTATCGATGAAATTACGGGACAGATGAAATTGTTTGACGAATAACCTATGAAAGCTATCACCTGTTTGATTGGTTTGTTCCTGCTGTTTCTCGCGTCACCGGCCAAGGCCCAGTCCGATGGAGACGAGATCCCTTGGTCTATCAACAGCGGAACCATGGTCGGTATAGGAAGCTACAACCTAATGGACACCTATTTATCTCCCAGCATGGAAGATAAGAAATATACAGGCCCCGGATTACGGGTAATGAATGAACGGATGAAGAGGGTCCGGCTGGCAAACTATCGGGTATCCAGACAGCAAATCATAAGCGTCGATCTGGCTACCACGGATAATGCCGCCTCTACCGCTACGGATTTCGCGGGCTTTATCGATTATACGTTGGGTTACCATTATCATTTGCCCACGCTATTGCCGGATCTAAAGCTTCTGGCGGGTGGTGCCGTGCATGGCATGGGTGGTTTTATATACAATACCCGTAACGGAAATAACCCGGCCTCGGCGAAAGCGGATATCGATTTGAACATCTCTGCCATGGCGATCTATAAGTTACGCGTCAAGGAATATCCCATGACGCTACGCTACCAGTTCACGATCCCCTTCGCCGGTGTTTTATTCTCCCCCCATTACGGGCAATCGTATTACGAGATCTTCAACCTAGGGAATGCCTCGGGAGTGGTGCAATTCAATTCCTTCCATAATAAATTCGCCATGAAGAACTTTTTCACGGTAGATTTCCCGGTTTGTAATTTTACGATACGGGCAGGTTACCTAAACAGCTCTTACCGTACAGATGTCAATGGGATACAGTCTCATATAATCTCTCACTCTTTTATGATCGGCCTCGTGAAAGAATTTATCTCTTTCGGAGGAAAACGCCTAAAGAATACCCAGCGGTTCAGAAGCGCTTATTATTAAAAGGAAATCAAATGAAACGATACCTTATATATATATGTATATCTCTCGGATTCCTGTTTACCGGATGTGAGAAATCGGACGAATACGTGGCCTCCCCACAGGAGAACTTTGAGGCGCTTTGGAAAATATTGGATGAGAATTACTGCTTCTTCGAATACAAGGACATTGATTGGAACGAGGTTCACGACCGTTATAAGACGCAGATAAGCGATACGATGAACCAATACGTCCTATTTGACGTATTAGGCGATATGCTAAACGAGCTGAAAGACGGGCATACCAATTTGATATCCACCTTCAATATGTCCCGCTATTGGGATTGGTATCTCGATTATCCGGATAATTTCGACTCGGACATACAAGAGAATTATCTCGGAAGGAACTACTCGATCGCCGGAGGACTTAAATACACGACATTGAGTGACGGGCAGATCGGGTATATTTACTACGGTAGCTTTTCCAGTTCGGCCGGCGAAAGCGGTTTGGATCACATATTCTATCAATTCAAGGATTGCAAAGGTTTGATCTTCGATATCCGGGATAATGGCGGTGGCATGTTATCAAACGCCGATCGCATCGCTTCCCGTTTCTTGGAGGAAAAGATACTGACCGGCTATATCCAACATAAGACGGGTAAAGGGCACGATGACTTTTCCGAACCTTATCCCCTTTATCTCTCACCTTCCGAGCGTATCCGCTGGTTACGCCCTGTTGTGGTCTTAACGAATCGTCATTGCTACAGCGCCGCCAACGATTTCGTGCAGAAAGTACGCATGATACCTTATGTAACGACGATGGGAGATCGCACCGGAGGCGGTAGTGGCTTCCCCTTTAACTCCGAGTTGCCCAACGGCTGGGGTGTCCGTTTCTCCGCGTCTCCCATGCTAGATGTAAACAAACAGCATACGGAATTCGGTATCGATCCTACATATAAGGTTTCTATGACCCAAGAAGATATCGAGAAAGGTAAAGATACGATTATCGAGGCGGCGATCACCCACCTCTTGTCCGAGACCGAGAAGAAATAAGGTTTCGCTAAAAAAACAACGCAAATATTTGCAAGTTTATAAAAAAGCATTACCTTTGCACACGATTCCAATGCGGCTGTGGTGTAATTGGTAGCCACGTCAGACTTAGGATCTGATGCTTCACGGCGTGGGGGTTCGAGTCCCTTCAGCCGCACAAATCCAGAAATCCTTGTAAGTTCGCTTACAAGGATTTTTTAGTATGGATAAACCTCCTCCATATATACAAGCACTGTGAAGATCAAGGATTACAAACAACATCCAAACTGTTAATTTTAGAAGATTTTATGCCTATTCTGTATAGTTTCAAATTCAAAAACATTTTTTATACCGGGCAGACATGTTGTTTAACACAAGTTATACTCAAAACCCTTGACAAAGGGGCTTTACAAGCTTATCTTTGCATTGTGGTTTTTTCATAATAGTATTAGATTTAAGGTTAACAAAGTTTGGTTAGGGCTTGTCGTGAGACAGGCTTTAATTATTTATAGGGGTTTCATTCGTTTATAGATGCTTCCCGGCATCGATTTTATCTTTCCATCCAATTCCAACTCAAAGAGCAGAGAAGATAATTGATGTACCGGAAGATTCAAGGCTACGGACAATTCATTGATATGAGATTCCTTTCGCATTTCCAAGAACGACAAGATCCGTTCACTCTCCTCGTTCTCAGGAAATAATAATTGGGTTTGGACCGGTAACGCGTCTGTCTTTTGAGCGACATCCCAACGCATCGCCATGATTAAATCGTCAGCGCAAGTGATCAAGCCTCCTTTATTCTGCCGGATTAAGCCATTACATCCTTTAGAGTTGATATCCGTTACCCGGCCCGGAAAGGCATAGACATCCCGGCCATACGAGAAAGCGATATCCGCCGTGATCAAAGAGCCTCCTTTCTCCGCCGATTCAATAACGATCGTGGCATCCGCCAGACCGGCTACGATCCGGTTTCGCCGGATAAAGTTCTGCCGATCCGGATTCGTCCCGCTAGGGAAGTCGGTCAATAAACCTCCCCGCTCCAACATCTCGACCGCCGTAGAGCGATGCACGGGAGGATAGATACGATCCAAACCATGCGCCAATACGCCCACCGTGGGCAATTGGTTCTTCAACGCATTCCGATGGGCGCAAATATCGATGCCATACGCAAGTCCGCTAACGACCAATAGATTCGGGAAAATCACGGACAAATCCCGCAATAAACGCTCGGTCACTTCCTGTCCATAAGCGGAGGCCCTACGAGTACCCACAACGCTGATGATATGGGCGGCGTTTAAATCCGCGTTCCCCTTGAAATAAAATAAAACCGGAGCGTCCGGGCATTCCCGCAGACGTTCCGGATAATTCATATCTTTCAAGAAATAGATAGAGATACCATTCTTTTGGGCAAAAGCCAATTCTTTCTCTGCCCGTAAGAGCACATCCGCCCGCTTAATCTCGGCGATAATCGAATCGCCGATACCCGGTATCTTCTCTAGCGACTGGCGCTTTTCCGTAAACACGGCCTCCGCATCCCCCAACGCTTCCAGAAGATGGCGGGCTAGGATATCTCCCACCCCATTAATCATAGTAAGGCCAATTTGGTAAATCTGTTTGTCTGTCATTTATGCTTGTTTTGATTCTATTCGCTTTAGCATCTCATCGAAATATTCTCCTCTGGTTAATTTTCCATTCTCTACGACAACGGATTCCACGACTCCTTTAGTAGCCAGCGCCCCATCGGATTCCCGGTAAATATCTTGCTCGAACACCAGTTTCACCCCTTTCTTATATACATTCAGGCAAGAAGTATACCGATCGCCGCTCCGCAAGGAGTTCTTGAACTGGATATCCACACGGGCCACAAAAGCATCGATGCCCTTCTCATGCATGGCGCCGAAGTTCTCACCCAACAACTCCAGAAACTCATGCCGGGTATGCTCCATATAATGCTGGTAATTGGAGTTATTCACCACGCCTTGCAAATCGCACTCGTAATCGCGAACCTTGTCTGTCAGTTTAAAAATATATTCCTTCATTATCGTAGTTCTTTTTCGATTTGTACTTTCTCCATTTTATAAAGACGATCGGACGGGCGGATCTTCTCGGACATCTTTATCGAGAAGCGTTCCCCT
The DNA here is from genome assembly GCF_003635435.1 of Parabacteroides sp. AF21-43. Lineage (NCBI taxonomy): Bacteria > Pseudomonadati > Bacteroidota > Bacteroidia > Bacteroidales > Tannerellaceae > Parabacteroides > Parabacteroides sp. AF21-43. The sequence goes on from NZ_QTMG01000009.1 coordinate 100,943, forward strand.
TTCACGGTCTCCTCCACTGGTTTCAGGTCTACCCGGATCTCATCGACGGTCTGCATAACGGCTCCGGTCGTGGGACCTGTTACCAAGATCTCATCGCCTACTCTCAAGGAACCGGACTCCATCTCAAACTCGGCGACACCGATTCCGCTGAAGTATTTGATACCCCGTGCCACGTACACTTTCTTACGGGTAGCACCGGAGCCATATTTACTGCTCCATTCACCCAATCGTTGTCCCAGATAGTAGCCATCCCAGAAACCACGATTAAAGACCCTGCGCAGACGCTCGTCCCAAACCGCTACCTTCTCCTCATCGAAGGTACCTTCGCAATAGGCCTTGACCGCCTCTTTATAACATTCGGTCACGAGACGCACATACTCCGGCCCGCGGGCACGCCCCTCCAGCTTGAACACACGTACGCCGGCATCCATCATCTTATTCATGAAATGAATCGTCTTCAAGTCTTTCGGCGACATGATATACTGATTCTCCACATCCAGCTCGATCTGGCTATCCTTGTCATGCACCGTATAGGCACGACGACAAATTTGCATGCAAGCCCCCCGATTGGCGGAAGCGTTCATCTCATGCAAACTCAAATAGCATTTACCGGACACGGCCATGCACAAAGCCCCGTGAGCGAACATCTCTATGCGGATCAATTCCCCTTTCGGGCCTTTGATCTGCTGCTTCACGATCTCCTGATAAATCTCATGCACCTGCTTTAAGTTCAACTCGCGAGCCAATACGACCACATCGGCGAAGCGGGCGTAAAACTTCAACGCCTCCACGTTCGAGATATTCAACTGCGTGGATAAGTGCACCTCTTGCCCGATGCTATTCGCGTAACTCATAGCGGCCACATCGGCGGCGATAATGGCGGAGACACCCGCATCCTTAGCGGCGTCTATGATCTCCCTCATCAACGGAAGATCCTCACCATAAATAACCGTATTAACCGTGAGATAACTCTTGATACCATGTTCCCCGCAAATAGCGACGATCTTACGCAAATCCTCCGTCGTGAAATTATTCGACGAGCGAGAACGCATATTCAATCCCTCGATACCGAAATAAATGGAGTCGGCCCCTCCTTGTATAGCAGCCATCAACGATTCATAGGAACCGACAGGCGCCATTATTTCAAAATCCTTCTCTTTCAAGGTTATATATTTTAATATTACGGTAGCAAAGTTACTACAAAAAAGTGAAATGCGGAAAGATATAGTGATAGAATTGAGTTACAAGGGTTTTAGTTAAAGTGGCGATAATTCGTGAAGCCATTACAATCCTTGCCGAAGCCAAATCTTGACGCCGCAACGTTACTTGTTCGTAACCATGTCCGAAAATGCGACAAACGGGTACGAATGGCGAAACAAGACACTATGTTATAGTGAGTTACCCACAACTCACGTAACAAATACGGTTACGGAAAAAAGATTGCGCCGTTCCTCCCCGTTTTGCGTACCGACACCGGACTCTTCACCAACTAATTTTGAAATCCAAAAATTAAGAACGATGAAGAGTACATTTTCAGTAATCTACTACCTCAAGCGTCAGGTAGTGAAAAAGGACGGGACGGTTCCCGTCATGGGACGCATCACGGTGGACGGCAGCCAGACGCAGTTCAGTTGCAAGTTGAGTGTCGATCCGAAGCTGTGGGACACCAAAGGGGGACGTGTCACGGGCAGAAGCGCGGCGGCACTCGAAACGAACCGTATGCTTGACAAGATGCGGGTGCGCATCAACAGACACTATCAGGAAATCATGGAGCGTGACAACTTCGTCACGGCGGAGAAGGTAAAGAACGCCTTTCTCGGACTGGAACACCGCTACCACACGCTGATGCAGGTGTTCCGTCGGCACAACGAGAACTATGAGAAACAGGTGGAAGCAGGCATGAAAGCAAAAGGTACACTGGAAAAGTACCGTGTCGTTTACAAGCACCTGCAAGAGTTCCTCGACATCCGCTACCATGTGAAGGACATCGCCCTAAAAGAGCTTACTCCCGCTTTCATCTCCGACTTCGAGATGTTCCTGCGCACGGACAAGCACTGCTGCACCAATACCGTGTGGCTGTACGTCTGCCCGCTACGGACAATGGTGTTCATAGCCATCAACAACGAGTGGCTGACACGCGACCCGTTCCGCGAGTATGAAATCAAGAAGGAGGAAACGACACGCAGTTTCCTGACCAAAGACGAAATACGCCTGCTGATGGAGGGGAAACTGAAAAACGCCAAACAGGAACTGTACCGCGACCTCTACCTGTTCTGTGCGTTCACCGGATTGTCGTTCGCGGATATGCGCAACCTCACGGAAGAGAATATCCGTACCTATTTCGACGAACACGAGTGGATAAACATCAACCGCAAGAAAACGGGCGTGGTGTCCAACATCCGCCTGCTTGACATCGCCAACCGCATAATCGGCAAATACCGTGGGCTATGCGAGAACGGCAGGATATTCCCCGTTCCGCATTATAACACGTGCCTTGCCGGTATCCGTGCCGTCGCCAAGCGTTGCGGCATCACCAAGCATATCACGTGGCATCAAAGCCGCCACACGGCAGCCACGACAGTTTTCCTTTCCAACGGCGTACCCATCGAAACGGTCAGCTCCATGCTTGGACACAAGAGCATAAAGACGACGCAGATTTACGCGAAGATAACCAAAGAAAAACTCAATCAGGATATGGAAAACCTTGCCGCAAGGTTAAACAACGTCGAGGAATTTGCAGGTTGCACCATCTAAAAAAGAGGAGCCATGAAACGTGACATAATCATCATAGAGGACAAGGCGGTCAGCGTAACCGGTAACGATGTGTGGATGACCGCCACCGAAATAGCCGGACTGTTCCATACGACCGTCCCGGCAGTGAACGCCGTCATCAAAGCCGTCCGCAAGTCTGACGTGCTGAACGACTACAAGGTGTGCCGCTACATGCAGCTTGAAAACGGGCTGTACGCGGACGTGTACGCGCCTGAAATCATTATTCTGATTGCTTTTCGGCTGAACACCTACAACACCTACCTGTTCCGCATGTGGCTGGTAGGAAAGGTTCTCTCACAAGAGAAGCGGCAAACATACGTGATGTTTATACAGAACGGAAAAACTGCGTACTGTTGAAGATATCAAATGAAAATTATACGAAAGAATTTCTATATGGATCCTTATCTAAATAGCCATATCATATCTCAAAAAATATAGAGGTAATAATATGGCTATTATTTAATTCTTTTGATTTGTCGTTATGCAACGAATTCCGTTCATAAAATGTTTTAATATATATTTGTCAAATGAATGGAGATTAGGTATTTTTTGTTCAAGGTATTCAATTCCTATCGTGTTAAATTCCTGTATAACGATTGTAATCTCTTTAGAATCGTCTTCAAGATTTATAAGACCTGCATTTTGTATCTTTTTACTAATCATCCTCGGTAATCCGTATTCTTCAAGTTGAAATACAATTTTAGGTAAAAAGGCATTTGATGCTTTATATACAAAATTGGCGATATTTGAGGAATTAGGATAAAGTTCTTGACGTATAATATTAATTACCGCAATAATAGATGAGAGATTAAAGGATACATATCTTTCAAATGTAAATATATCCTCATATGTAATACCATAATCTTTTACTGTGTTATATAGCTCTTTTATAGTCATTTTCCATCCATTACTACATGCACATGCATAATACCGTAAATGTCCTTTTCGATGATATTCCAAAATTTCTATGATATCTCCTAAAGCATCCCTCCATTCCCATGTATTATTGTTTTGTAAAGCATCGCAATTTGTTGGCCAATTGGAATCAGTTTTCAATTTTTCCGCAATTATCTTTAACATTGATGGTTTACAACTTCTGATTTGTGGTATTCTTTCAATTCTATGCCAAATATCCGTTCCAAGAAGTTCTATCATTTCATCTTGATATCGTTGAATTTTTACATATTGTTCATTATTCAATTTTATACCGGGGTCATTTCCATCAAGTTTTTTTACTACATCATCAGGAAACTCTAATCTCAATTTAGTATTTTCTTGACTTGGTGGCTCTTCAAGCATATAGACACGACCTACAAAATAACGAAACATTCTGCCTGCGCGTCCAATGATGTTGCGAAAGGTAAAATAATCAATCTTATGAGCCCCGTTCTTATTTGACCATAAAACGACACTCTCTGCTTGAGTATTTACTCCTTCAATTATAGACGAGGTCGATACCAAATAATCTAACCCATTCTGTTCTTCAAATAGTTTTATTTGAATTTGACTAAGAGAACGATGTAGCTGACCATTATGAATACCAATACCATGTTTGACTAAATCTTTAAGAATATACTTTTCTCCATAATTGCATTCCAGCCAATCAGAAAAATTAGCAAGCAGTTCAGAGTCTTTATTATATAAATTTCTGTTAAGAATTGTTGTTACTTCTTCAATTCCCTTATATGTGCCGGTATATATCAAAGCTTTACCTATACCTGTATTTATTAATTCAATAAGTTTACGTGTCTTAAAACTCTGTTTATCTTCATTCTTTGGTCTGCTTTTATATAACCGCCATGCATGCGTTACAACGGTCTTAAAATCCATACGCAGAAATGTCATCCCTTCAGTGAATACATTTTCTTCTATTTCATGGATATTTGGGGCAAGATAATATCTTTGTTTAGCTTTCTTTCCGAGTTCTACCATTGAACTGAGTAAAGTGGAGCTTCTTTCAAGATCAAAATTTGTACTTGCCTTATAAAACTCATCAACGATTAGAATATCAATTGAAGGAAGTTTATCTATATAGGCAAAAGCTCTTTCTTGCGGAAATACCAATATGTTTTTCTCCGCAAGTTCTACATCTGTTGTTGTAATTATTTTATATTGATGAGAGAATTTTCGGCAAATTCGTCTTCTTGTTTCATCTGCAAGAGCAACCGTAGGTACTAATATTACAACATTAATTGGTTGTTTAATCGCAATAAATGCATCAATAACAAAACTTTTACCAAAACTTGTAGGAGCACTCACCGCAACGCTTTTCCCTTCTAATAACTTCTTTAATACCTGTGATTGAGCAGTATGTAAGACACAAGGTTTTCTTTCTCCAATATTAACTTTAAAAACTTCACATACAAACCGATCTTCCCAAGATGCAGTATATGTATCAATATACGGTAAAAGCCCCACTTCACGAATAAGATGGTTGACTAATTCCATATATGAATTATTGTTAGTACCATTAATCTCATGAAGTAATGTAATTACTTTGGATCTTGCATTACTTATATCACCAGCATTTAGAACATTACTTATATCTAAACATGTATTATATATATCATTCGTCTGCATCATTTTTGAGATTTTTTGCTTGTGAAATAAACCAGTTTACTATTTTTGTTTTATCAGGAACAGGAAAAAGAATCAAATGAAAGTTTATTTCCGAATACTTATGAACAGAACTAAGCTTGTTGATCTGCTTCTTAAAAAACGAATGAGCACGATCTCTATGAAAAGAAATAATACTATTTTTATACTCATCACTCATTTCAGTAGTACTTGCTGTTATCTGGCATTCATGTAATAAAAGAATAGGTATATGTAGTTTGGGTTTTATTTCGTCAATGGAAGTATTCTCATCGAAACATTCTTTTATCTTTTTAAGTAATGTTTGGTTTTCAATTTGTTTATCAAGTTCATTGAGATTGGTCATTATTCCGCATTCCTTTTTCATAATAGGTTTGCGCAACATTTGTTCAACAGAATTTATTGGTTCGTATAATCGCGCATCCTCAAGAGAATTATAAAATTTAGCTTCTCCTAACCAAAGTTGAAAGCCTCCATTTGGGTCAATTACAATGTGTACAGAATCAGAGCCCTTTGCATTATCATTATCATTCTGTTTATAAAAAATTTTAGGTATTGCAGATAAGGCTTTATAATGGTTCTTCATTATGCCATATAGAATAATTTCCGCTATTTCACTTCCCTTTCCATTCTGCTCTTTGTCAACAAGTCGTAAATGTTTGGCAGCCTCAATAAGCCTACCGTAATCATTATCTATTAATTTCTCTCGTTCTTGTGCAGACAAAGCTGTTTCTGCAATATTACTGAAAACAAATTCTTTGAATTGACGATATCTCCAACTGCCATCTTCAAAGCCATTAGCAACTGATAATAACCTGTCATTATGATCTGGATTTATTTCTTGCTTTTTTGTATTAAAATTAACAAAACAATCATCAACTAATATATCAAAATTCCAAATTTTATTGCTCATACACTTTATTTACATGCTTAAAAATGGTGAAACATCTATATTCCTTTAGATACTATTTTTTTGTATGACAAATAAGTTCATGAACATCAACATCAAGCAAATTTGCAATACGAACAAATGTGTACAAATCAGGTTGAGAATGATTATTACACCATTTAGATACTGTTGCAGGATCTTTCTGTAATTGTTTTGCCAACCATTTGCTCATAACTCCTTTTTCTGATAGTACATTTTTAATGTTGTTTAAAATTGCCATTACAATTAATTTTTAGATTGCGTTAAATGCAAAGTTACAACTTTTTATTAACTATATGAATTTCTAACGATAGAAATTGGTTGGATCAATCAAAAAACTGGTTTTAAGGTCATTAAAACACCCAAGTATATAAAAAGTAAACGGGCAGCACCACAAAATGTCGCCCGTTTCCTTTTTCATGTTGGCCGCCTCACTCCAGCGGCTTGCGGTAGTTCGCTTCCAGCACCTCGCGCAGCCCCGTTTCCGGGTAAAGCACCTTCCCTCCCAAAAGTATGAAGGACAACACGCGGTTGTTGCGGTATTCCTGCAAGGTGCGTCGGCTGACACGGAGCAGTTCCGCCACCTCACCGTCAGTCAGGTAACGTTCCCCGTCCAGCGGAGGGCGGTAACTTTCCAGAAATACAGACAGCCATTTCGAGCCTTTGCGCATATCCTGCATCACAGAGGCTATCGGCTCGTCTTCCATCGTAAAAACATCGTTGGTCTCGTTCATCATAACTTCGGATTCAGTGGGTGAATAAATCAAATCATCTGCCGTGCGAATAGAGCGTGCCGATAAGCGGTATCAACCTCTTAACCTCCTCCGGCTTGTAATAGAACCTGCGGTTTATCTGCGAGTAGCCGATAAGCCGCCTGTCGCGCAGCGTCTGCAACGTGCGCGGGCTTATTCTCAACTGCCCGCAGACCTCCTCGCCCGTGAGCCATCTTTCCATGCGCCCCGTGTCGCTTTTGCGCCTTAGGGCGGCGACCTTCTCCGAGAGTGCGCCGAATGCCGCCACCATCATCTCGAAAGTCTTTTTCTCGATAGATACTATTTCCATATTCATGCAATTATCGGTTTGCCCGCAAAGGTAACGATGCAGCCCTTAACACGTACCGTTTTCCGCTGAAAGGCTGCCTGTTGCACCGTTTGACCGGGTTACGGAGCCATCTTCCGTAAAAATCTTACGTGAGTCACGTAGTGAGTTGTTAAAGCCCCTTTTGTTTATTGCCGAATTTTGTCGCAGAAACATAGAGCAAGCCGAGTGTAGAGCGTCAAACTTGCTTGAACGGTATGCCGAGGCGCAGCCTATGTTCATGAAAATAAACAAAAATAAAGGACTGAATATGAAAGTGATAACGATGGAAAGTTCTGCCTTCCGGTCATTGACGGAACAGATAGCGGAGATTGCGGCACACGTCCGTGCCGCCTCCGGCGACAAGAAAGCGGCATCGCCCGACAGGTTGCTCACCACACGCGAGGCGGCGCACCTGCTTAACGTGAGTACCCGCACCCTCCAGCGTATGCGCAGCGAGCAACGCATCGGTTATGTCGTGCTTCGCGGTAAATGCCGCTACCGGCAGTCGGAAATAGACCGCCTGCTTGAAGCGTGTGCCGTCAACGAGGACGCGGCGACACCGCAGGAATTGAAACGCAACCACACGCTGCGCACTGGCGGCAAACCAAAAGGAAGGAGGACATAGGTCATGGAACTGCTCACACGAAACAACTTCGAGGGCTGGATGCAGAAGCTGATGGAACGGCTCGACCGTCAGGACGAACTGCTGCTGGCGATGAAGGCTGAGGGGAAACAGCCTACTATCACGGAAAGCATCCGCCTTTTCGACAATCAGGATTTGTGCATGCTGCTCCAGATAAGCAAGCGCACACTGCAACGCTACCGCAGTGTCGGCGCATTGCCCTACAAGACACTGGGCAAGAAAACCTATTACAGCGAGGAGGATGTGCTGACATTCCTTTCCAACCATATCAAGGACTTCAAAAAAGAAGATATAGCCTTCTACAAGGCTCGTATCCATAATTTCTTTCATAAATAACCCATTAAAACATTTTTCAAATGGCAAAGAAAAAAGACGAAAAGGACGTGCTGGTAGTCCGTGACGAGAAGACGGGCGAGATCAGCGTGGTAGCCGGGCTGAATGCAGACGACACACCCAAGCGTACCCCTGCGAAAGCTGAGAACGCGCAGAGTTTCCTGCAATTCGACCGACACGGCGACGTGCTGGACAACTTCTTCAAGAACTTCTTCCGGCAGTGCAAGGAACCCAGCCGCTTCGGTTTCTACCGCATCGCGGCAGACCAAGTGGATTCCATGCTTGGCGTGATGAAAGACCTGCTTCAGCATCCGTACCAGAACAAACAAATCCTTGCACCGCACAAAATCGACACCTTCCCTTATCAACAGCAGGTGCAGGAAGAGATGGCGGCACAAAAGACAGAGAAACAAGAACCTCAAAAACAGGAAAACATGGAACAACAGAAAGAACAGCAGGAAAGCCCGCAACAGACGCAGGGCAGACAGGGCTACCAACCCATCAACGAGAGCAAAATCAACTGGCAGGAGCTGGAGGACAGATGGGGCGTGAAGCGTGACGACCTTGAAAAGTCCGGAGACCTTACGAAGATGCTCCACTACGGCAAGTCCGACTTGGTAAAGGTCAAGCCCACCTTCGGCGGCGAATCATTCGAGCTGGACGCCCGCCTCTCCTTCAAGAAGGACGGCGAGGGAAATGTCAGCCTCGTGCCGCACTTCATCCGCAAGGAGCAGAAGTTAGATGAGTACAAGGAACACAAATTCTCCGACGATGACCGGAAGAACCTGCGCGAAACGGGCAACCTCGGCAGGGTCGTGGACATTGTGGACAGGGAAACGGGCGAAATCATCCCCTCCTACATCAGCATCGACCGCAAGACGAATGAAATCACGGACATTCCGGCAAACAAGGTGCGCATCCCGGAGCGCATCGGCAAGACGGAAATCACCAAACAGGAGCAGGACATGCTCCGCGCCGGACTGCCCGTGCGCGACAAGCTCATCGAGCGCAACGACGGCAGGAAGTTCGTCACCACCCTTCAAGTGAACGTGGAGCAGCGCGGCGTGGAGTTCGTGCCGGGAACCGGAAGGTCGCCCCGTACCGCACAGACGCAGGAAGCCAAAGGTGACACCTCGAAAAGTCAGGCGCAAGGCGGGGAAAATGCCGCACAGACCAAGAAGGAGCAACGCCGCAACACGTGGATGAACGAGGACGGCAGCATCCGCCCCATCAGCAAATGGAGCGGCGTGAACTTCACCGACAAGCAGAAAGCCGACTACGTGGCGGGTAAAGCCGTGAAACTGGAGAACGTGACCGACAAGCAGGGCTTCCATGCCACGATGTATATCAAGTTCAACCCGGAGAAGGGCCGCCCGTACCGCTACGAAACGAACCCCGACAACGCCCAGCAGGTCGCCCCGTCCAACGAGAGCCGCACACAGGTGGCGGTGAACAACGAGGGCAAAACCAACGAGGCGACAAAGAACCTGAAAGAGCCTTTGCAGAAAGGTCAGACCGCCCCAAAGGACGACCGCCAGCAACAGCAGCAGGAGAAGCCGAAAAAGAAGAACAACAAAGGCATGAAAATGTAATCCCGTGTCCGCCACTGAATCCAAAATAAAATCCAAAGTATCAACAAAAAAGCAAGAAAACATGAAGACAATCATTGCAGAAAAGCCCTCCGTGGCACGTGAAATCGCCCGCATCGTGGGCGCGACAAAGAGAGAGGAAGGATATTTCGAAGGAGGCGGCTATGCCGTGACATGGGCATTCGGACACCTCGTTCAGCTTGCCATGCCCGACGGCTACGGCGTGCGCGGATTTGTCCGTGACAACCTCCCGATTATTCCCGACACATTCACGCTCGTCCCCCGTCAGGTCAGGACGGAGAAAGGTTACAAGCCCGACAGCGGCGTGGTGTCGCAGATAAAAGTCATCAAAAGACTGTTCGACACAAGCGAACAAATCATCGTGGCGACCGATGCCGGACGCGAGGGAGAGCTTATCTTCCGCTACCTCTACCACTATACGGGTTGCACCACTCCTTTCGTGCGTCTGTGGATCAGCTCGCTCACCGACAAGGCTATCCGTGAGGGACTGCGCAACCTCGAAGACGGCAGCAGGTACGACAACCTATACCTCGCCGCCAAAGCGCGGAGCGAATCCGACTGGCTCGTGGGCATCAACGGCACTCAGGCGTTATCCATAGCCGCCGGACATGGCACGTATTCGGTGGGGCGTGTGCAGACACCCACGCTGGCGATGGTGTGTGAACGCTATTGGGAGAACCGCCGTTTTACGTCCGAAGCATTCTGGCAGCTCCATATCGCAACAGACGGTTGCGACGGCGAGGTCGTGAAACTCTCATCCTCCGAGAAATGGAAGTCGAAAGAACCGGCAACGGAGCTATATAATAAGGTAAAGGCGGCAGGCAGCGCAACGGTAACGAAAGCAGAGCGTAAGGAGAAGACGGAGGAAACTCCCTTGCTGTACGACCTGACCACGCTCCAAAAAGAAGCCAACGCCAAGCACGGCTTCACGGCGGAACAGACGCTTGAAATCGCGCAGAAGCTCTACGAGAAGAAGTTGATAACCTATCCGAGAACGGGAAGCCGCTACATCCCCGAAGACGTGTTCGCTGAAATCCCCAAGCTACTCGCCTTTATCGGCACGCAGCCCGAATGGAAAGACAAGGTGCGGGCAAAAGCCATCCCGACACGCCGTAGCGTGGATGACGGCAAGGTAACAGACCACCATGCCCTGCTCGTCACGGGAGAGAAACCGCTCTTCCTCTCCAAAGAGGACAGCACCATTTATCAGATGATTGCCGGACGAATGATAGAGGCATTCTCCGAAAAATGCGTCAAGGACGTGACTGCTGTCACGGCAGAATGTGCCGGAGTGGAGTTCACCGTGAAAGGCAGTGTCGTGAAGCAAGCCGGATGGCGTGCCGTCTATGGCGAGGAAAAGGAGGAAACTACCATCCCCGGCTGGCAGGATGGCGACACGCTCACGCTGAAAGCCACCTCCATCACCGAAGGAAAGACCAAACCCAAGCCGCTGCATACCGAAGCCACCCTGCTCTCGGCAATGGAAACAGCGGGCAAGGAAATTGAGGACGACGCGCTGCGGCAGGCGATGAAGGACTGCGGCATCGGCACTCCCGCCACACGAGCGTCCATCATCGAAACGCTTTTCAAGCGCGGTTACATGGAACGCTGCAAGAAGTCGCTTGTTCCCACCGAAAAGGGACTCGCCCTCAATTCCGTGGTGAAGACGATGCGCATCGCCGATGTAGCCATGACGGGCGAATGGGAAAAGGAACTGGCACGTATCGAGCGCGGGGAACTGCCCGCCGACACTTTCCGCAAGGAGATAGAGGCGTACACACGGGAAATCACCTCCGAACTGCTCTCGTGCGACAAGCTCTTCGGCAGCCGTGATTCCGGCTGCGCGTGTCCCAAGTGCGGCACGGGCAGGATGCGGTTCTACGGCAAGGTGGTACGTTGCGACAACACGGAGTGCGGACTGCCCGTGTTCCGGCAGAAAGCGGGACGCACCCTGTCCGACGACGAAATCAAAGACCTGCTCACCGACGGGCACACCAAGCCGCTCAAAGGCTTCAAGAGCAAGCAGGGCAAGAACTTCGATGCCATAGTCGCCTTTGACGGGGAATATAACACGACGTTCGTGTTCCCGGAAAAGAAATGCAAGTCTTCCTATCCGAAAAAAAGGAAATAATCACTAACTTTTGATAAGTTAGGCTGCATCTCAACAATAGAAACAAACAAGTTTTTTTCGTATTGTCTTCGATTTGCACTAACTTTGCCACTTGTTCAGAGTAATGAATTGTTCTTCGATACCGGATTACACTCATACTTTGGATTTAGTGGTGGCACTCGGAGGGATACCGAGTGCCTTTTTCTTCCTTTTTCCAATCAATTATCCCGTTAAATATCAATCCACTAAACTCCAAAGTAATGAACAACAAGAAGAAAAACGAGGGTCAGACCGACTTTTCCTATTACGGTCTGTACCTGCTGGACTACCTCCGCACGAACAAGTTTGAACAGGCGACTGACACCGCTTTCATACGGGAACGGGCCGACCGTGCCGCCGAAACGTATGAAAAGGCGCGGCTCGAAGGCTATCCCGCCGATGGCGCGCAAGAGCAGGCGATGGACACGCTGCTGCGCGGGCTGCGCTATTCCCGGTACGCCATTCTCCGTGAAGTCGTGGAGAGCGAGTTTTTCGACGAAGTGCCGGAAGAGAAACAAGAAGCCTTTATTCTGAAACTCATGCCGCTTGTCGGCAACGTGTTCTCCGTCTATGACCTTTCGGACGACAACTTCGCCCTGTCTTCCGATTACGACCTGCTCTACACGGAGCTGACGGGGGCAACCGTCCTTTACATCGGGGAATATGGCGTTTAACCGCAAACAGAAACTGCGGGACAACATCGAGGCGATACGGACGGCATTCATCCTTGACAGGGAAAACAGGACAGCGACAACCGAAGAGCGTGCCATACTTCAAAGGTACTGCGGTTTCGGCGGTCTGAAATGTATCCTCAACCCTGCAAAGGAACTGACGGATGCCGTCCGGTGGGCGAAATCCGACCTCGAACTGTTCGCCCCGACAGTGGAGTTGCACAGGCTTATCCGTGAGAACAGCAAGGACGAAACAGAGTACAAGCGGTTTGTGGATTCGCTGAAAGCGTCCGTGCTGACCGCTTTCTACACCCCCAAAGAGATAACCGACACCATCGCGGACGTGCTGGCAGATTACAGCGTCCGCCCCGCCCGTATGCTCGAACCGTCGGCGGGGGTTGGCGTGTTCGTGGATTCCATGCTGCGGCACAACCCCAATGCGGATGTGATGGCTTTCGAGAAGGATCTGCTCACGGGTACAATCCTGAGGCATCTCTATCCCGGCAAGAAAACGCGCACCTGCGGTTTTGAGAAAATCGAAAGACCGTTCAACAATTATTTCGACTTGGCGGTGTCCAACATTCCGTTCGGAGACATAGCCGTGTTCGACCCTGAGTTTCAGCGGAGCGACTCATTCGGCAGACGCTCCGCCCAGAAAGCCATCCACAACTATTTCTTTCTCAAAGGACTGGATGCCGTGCGTGACGGCGGTATCGTGGCGTTCATCACCTCGCAAGGGGTATTGAACAGCACCAAGACCTCCGTGCGTAACGAGCTGTTCAGTAAGGCTGATCTGGTATCCGCGATACGCCTGCCCAACAACCTGTTCACGGACAACGCGGGGACAGAAGTGGGCAGTGACCTGATTGTCCTGCAAAAGAACCTCAGCAAGAAGGAAATGTCGCAGGACGAGCGGCTGATGACCGTAATACAGACGGACACGAAAACCGACCTGACCGACAACGCCTATTTCATCCACCACCCGGAACGCATCGTGCATACGACGGCGAAACTTGACACCGACCCATACGGGAAGCCCGCTATGGTCTATCTGCACGAGGGCAAGGCAGCAGGCATCGCCGGGGATTTGCACCGTATGCTCGACGAGGATTTCCATTACAGGCTCGCCATGCGTCTGTATTCGGGTTCAATCCGGCAGTCGGGAACGGAAGAAAAAGTTACCGTTCAAAAGGAGGTGGAGCGTACTGCCATAAAGATGGAAACAACATCTTCGATGCAGGCGGTGGAAACTCCGACGGAGAAACCGCAACCCACAGAGGAAAAGCCGGAGATAGAGCCACGTCCGAAATATTCTGACGGTGTGCAGCTATCCTTGCTCGATCTCTGGGGGATGACGGAAGAAGTCAGCCAACAACCGAAAACCGCCAAAAAGAAAAAGGAGGCGAAAAAGGAAAGCTCGGCAAGGCGCGTTCTACCCAAGCCACAGGTGCATGTCACACAAAATGTTACGGCTGTGCCGACGGCTACCACCCCTAAGACTGTAACAGAGAACAAGGAGGCTAAAACGGAGAACACCGCCAAGCCTGCCGACCCGGACGACATCTATGCCACGTTGGACTGGGATACCAATCCTCCCATCAACGGCTTCTACGAGATGATGATGGATTTGACGCCGGAACGCAGGAAGGAACTTCGGGAACTGGCAAGGCAGCATAACGAGAAACAAGCGGCGGCGGAAAAGATGGAAGTGAAAGCCGTGCCGGACACTCCCCGTGAGCAACCACGGCAGGAGGAAACACAGCCGGAAGCAGTCACCGCACCTGCCGTTACAGATACCCCACCGGAAGCGGTGGCGACCTCCCTTTTCCCCGACATCGAAGCGGAGAAGCCGAAGGAAGAAGTCGTGGACCTTTCGCCGCGTGCCTACCACCGCACGCCGGAGATGCACCTGCGCGAAGGGTCGCTGGTGGCTGACAGGGGGCGTCATAACATCGGCTACCTGAAGGACATCACGCCATACGGGGCGACATTCCAGCCGCTCGACCTGAAAGGCTACCAGAAGGAGAAGGCGTTACAGTATGTTTTACTCCGTGACGCCTACGAGCGGCTGTACCGCTATGAATCGAACCTGCATGAAGCAAATGTCCCGTGGCGAGAGCATCTAAACACCTGTTACGATGAGTTTGTCATGCGCTACGGCAACCTCAACGCCAAGCAGAACGTGAAGTTAGTGATGATGGACGCGGGCGGGCGTGACATCCTTTCGCTGGAACGGGCGGAGAACGGGAAGTTTGTCAAGGCGGACATCTTCGAGCGTCCCGTTTCCTTCTCCGTGGAGAGCCATGCCAACGTCGGCTCACCCGAAGAAGCACTGTCCGCGTCGCTCAACAAGTTCGGCACTGTCGATCTCGACTATATGCGGGAGATAACCGACAGTACGGCGGAGGATTTGCTCACAGCCCTGCAAGGGCGCATCTATTACAATCCGCTCGTAACCGGTTACGAGATTAAGGACCGCTTTATTGCCGGAAACGTGATAGAGAAAGCGGAACGCATAGAGGCTTGGATGGGCGAAAACCCCGAAAGTGAACGTATGCCGGAGGTGAAGCAGGCGTTGGAGGCTCTGAAAGATGCCGAACCGCCGCGCATCGCTTTTGAAGACCTTGATTTCAATTTCGGGGAACGCTGGATTCCGACGGGTGTCTATGCCGCCTACATGAGCCGGCTGTTCGACACGGAGGTGAAAATCGCCTACTCTGCAAGCATGGACGAGTTTTCGGTGGCGTGCGGCTACCGCACCATGAAAATCACGGACGAGTTTCTGGTGAAGGGGTATTACCGTAACTATGACGGCATGCACCTTCTGAAACACGCCCTGCACAACACCTGTCCCGACATGATGAAGTCCATCGGCAGGGACGAGCATGGCAACGACATCAAGGTGCGCGACAGCGAGGGAATACAGCTCGCCAACGCCAAGATTGACGAGATACGAAACGGCTTCTCCGAATGGCTCGAAGAGCAGTCGCCACAGTTCAAGGAGCGGCTGACGACGATGTATAACCGCAAGTTCAACTGTTTCGTGCGCCCGAAGTATGACGGCTCGCATCAGACTTTTCCCGACCTCAATCTGAAAGGGCTGGCAAGCCGGGGCATCAGGAGCGTCTATCCCTCGCAGATGGATTGCGTCTGGATGCTGAAACAGAACGGCGGCGGAATTTGTGACCACGAGGTTGGAACCGGCAAGACGCTGATAATGTGCATCGCCGCGCATGAAATGAAGCGTCTGAACTTGGCGCACAAGCCGATGATTATCGGGCTGAAAGCCAATGTTGCGGAGATTGCCGCCACCTATCAAGCGGCATATCCCAACGCGAGGATTCTGTACGCTTCGGAGAAAGACTTTTCGACCGCCAACCGCATGCGTTTCTTCAACAACATCAAGAACAACGACTACGATTGTGTCATTATGTCGCACGACCAGTTCGGCAAGATACCGCAGTCGCCGGAGTTGCAGCAGCGCATCCTGCAAGCGGAGCTTGACACGGTGGAGGAAAACCTCGAAGTGCTGCGCCAGCAGGGAAAGAACGTATCGCGGGCGATGCTGAAAGGTCTGGAGAAGCGCAAGCATAACCTTGAAGCGAAATTGGAGAAGGTGGAACACGCCATAAAGTCACGCACGGACGACGTGGTGGACTTCAAGCAGATGGGCATCGACCACATTTTCATTGATGAATCGCACCAGTTCAAGAATCTGACTTTCAACACGCGCCACGACCGTGTGGCGGGATTGGGGAACAGCGAGGGAAGCCAGAAGGCACTGAACATGCTCTTTGCTATCCGCACCATACAGGAGCGCACGGGCAAGGACTTGGGGGCGACCTTCCTCTCCGGCACGACTATCAGCAACTCGCTGACTGAGCTGTACCTGCTGTTCAAGTACCTGCGCCCGAAGGAGCTGGAACGGCAGGACATTCGATGTTTTGATGCGTGGTCGGCGATATTTGCCAAGAAGACAACGGATTTTGAGTTCAACGTGACGAACAACGTGGTGCAGAAGGAGCGTTTCCGCTACTTCATCAAAGTGCCGGAGCTTGCCGCCTTCTATAATGAAATCACGGACTACCGCACGGCGGAGGATGTGGGCGTGGACCGTCCCAACAAAAACGAGATACTGCACCACATACCGCCCACGCCGGAGCAGGAGGACTTCATACAGAAGCTGATGCAATTCGCCAAGACGGGCGACGCCACCCTGTTGGGCAGACTGCCGCTTTCGGAAACGGAGGAAAAGGCGAAGATGCTTATCGCCACGGACTATGCCCGGAAGATGGCACTCGACATGCGCATGATAGACCCGCATTACGAAGACCACCCCGACAACAAGGCGAGCCACTGTGCCAAAATAATCGCGGAGTATTATCAAAAATACGACGCGCAGAAAGGCACGCAGTTCGTTTTCTCTGACTTGGGGACTTACCAGCCGGGCGATGGGTGGAACGTCTATTCGGAAATCAAGCGCAAACTGACGGAGGACTACGGCATACCGCCAAGCGAGGTGCGCTTCATTCAGGAGTGCAAGACCGACAAGGCTCGGAAGGCGGTGATAGATGCCATGAACGCCGGGACGGTGCGTGTGCTGTTCGGCTCCACCTCCATGCTCGGAACGGGTGTGAACGCACAGAAACGGTGTGTGGCAATTCATCATCTTGATACGCCGTGGCGACCGTCCGACCTGCAACAGCGTGACGGACGGGGAGTTAGAGCAGGCAACGAGATAGCCAAGCATTTCGCCGGGAACAACGTGGACGTAATAATCTACGCGGTGGAAAAATCACTGGACAGTTACAAGTTCAACCTCCTGCACTGCAAGCAGACTTTCATCAGCCAGCTTAAAAGCGGTGCTATGGAAGCGCGTACCATCGACGAGGGGGCAATGGACGAGAAATCGGGCATGAACTTCTCGGAATATATGGCGTTGCTATCCGGCAACACCGACCTGCTGGACAAGGCGAAACTGGAAAAACGTATCGCCTCGCTCGAAGGGGAACGCAAGTCGTTCAACAAGGGCAAGCGTGATTCGGAGTTCAAGCTGGAATCGAAGACCCGCGAGCTGGGCAACAACACAGCTTTCATAGATGCCATGACGGAGGACTGGAACCGCTTCCTCTCTGTGGTGCAGACCGACAAGGAGGGCAATCACCTTAATATAATAAAGGTGGACGGAGTGGATTCCGCCGATGAGAAAGTCATCGGAAAGCGTTTGCAGGAGATAGCCAAGAATGCCACGACCGGAGGGTTGTACACGCAGGTTGGAGAGTTTTACGGTTTCCCGATAAAGGTGGTCAGCGAAAGGATACTCAAAGAGGGATTGGAGTTTACCGACAACCGCTTCGTGGTCGAGGGGAACTACAAGTACACCTACAACAACGGGCATCTGGCGCTGGCTGACCCGTTGGCCGCCGCCCGCAACTTCCTCAACGCGATTGAGAGAATCCCCTCCATCATCGACCAGTATAAAGCGAAGAATGAGGTCTTGGAACGTGAGATACCGCAGTTGCAGGAGATAGCAGGCAAGGTGTGGAAGAAGGAGGAAGAACTGAAACAGTTGAAGTCCGAACTTGCCGCCCTTGACCGCAAGATACAGCTGGAACTTGCGCCGCCTACACCCGAAATCACCGAAAAGGAGCATGAAGGGCAACAGGTCAAACCGGAAGCGAAAGGTGTGCGAAACGGTATCAGGCAATATCCCGAAGATACATCACCGCAAATACGCAATCCATCGGAAAGTATTATCGCCAATCACACCATAACTGGGCATCCGGGGCTGTATGCCAAGGAGGAAACCCGGTCCAAAGGATTGAAAATATAACCTTAGGAATTTTATCTGAAGTATTAATAAGGGCTATCCCAAAAGGTCTAAAAGTAAATTTTATCCTTTCTGCAAGTATCTGTAGGATGGCAACTGCATTTTTTTTCTTTTTGGGCAGCCCTTATTAAAATTTATTCTTATTTTAGGTTATATACATTCATGTCCATTTATGTAAAAAATCCTGCTGACCTTGTTTATGTCTTGTCAGTCACCATTTGCAAAACCATATTTGACCCTCAAAGAGGCTGAATTTGATAAGCAACTTGCTACATACTCATAATAAGGAGCTAAATAGAACACGAATGGGAAATACTCAAATGCCAAACTAAAGAAGATATTGGCCAAAATAAACGTTATACCGAGAGAGAAACTTGATTTTTTTCAACTTCCTAAAACGTTGTTGTTCAAACATTTCTACTTATTTGTACTTACCAGTTGAACCTACGCTTCCCTAATAAAATGTCTATGGTAAAAAGTTAAAAAATCCTCCCACTTTTGTTAGATATATTTTTTTGTGTAATTTTGTAATCGTTATGCGGCAGTAATAATATACATATTAATACGAGTTAGTAATCCTGTAGTTCTCACATGCTACGAGGAGGTATTAAAAGGTGCGTTTCGACAATGCATCTATTGTAGTATATTATTGCTTAATCCAAATGAATATTATAAATTTAGGAATTCTTGCTCACATTGATGCAGGAAAAACTTCCGTAACCGAGAATCTGCTGTTTGCCAGTGGAGCAACGGAAAAGTGCGGCCGTGTGGATAATGGTGACACCATAACAGACTCTATGGATATAGAGAAACGTAGAGGAATTACTGTTCGGGCTTCTACGACATCTATTATCTGGAATGGAGTGAAATGCAATATCATTGACACTCCGGGACACATGGATTTTATTGCGGAAGTGGAGCGGACATTCAAAATGCTTGATGGAGCAGTCCTCATCTTATCCGCAAAGGAAGGCATACAAGCGCAAACAAAGTTGCTGTTCAATACTTTACAAAAACTGCAAATCCCGACAATTATATTTATCAATAAAATTGACCGTGACGGTGTGAATTTAGAGCGTTTGTATCTGGATATAAAAACAAATCTGTCTCAAGATGTCCTGTTTATGCAAACTGTTGTCGATGGATTGGTTTATCCGATTTGCTCCCAAACATATATAAAGGAAGAATACAAAGAATTTGTATGCAACCATGACGACAATATATTAGAACGATATTTGGCGGATAGCGAAATTTCACCGGCTGATTATTGGAATACGATAATCGATCTTGTGGCAAAAGCCAAAGTCTATCCGGTACTACATGGATCAGCAATGTTCAATATCGGTATCAATGAGTTGTTGGACGCCATCTCTTCTTTTATACTTCCTCCAGAATCAGTCTCAAACAGACTTTCAGCTTATCTCTATAAGATAGAGCATGACCCCAAAGGACATAAAAGAAGTTTTCTAAAAATAATTGACGGAAGTCTGAGACTTCGAGACATTGTAAGAATCAACGATTCGGAAAAATTCATCAAGATTAAAAATCTAAAGACTATTTATCAGGGCAGAGAGATAAATGTTGATGAAGTGGGGGCCAATGATATCGCGATTGTAGAAGATATGGAAGATTTTCGAATCGGAGATTATTTAGGTACTAAACCTTGTTTGATTCAAGGGTTATCTCATCAGCATCCCGCTCTCAAATCCTCCGTCCGGCCAGACAGGTCCGAAGAGAGAAGCAAGGTGATATCCGCTCTGAATACATTGTGGATTGAAGACCCGTCTTTGTCCTTTTCCATAAACTCATATAGTGATGAATTGGAAATCTCGTTATATGGTTTGACACAAAAGGAAATCATACAGACATTGCTGGAAGAACGATTTTCCGTAAAGGTCCATTTTGATGAGATCAAGACTATCTACAAAGAACGACCTGTAAAAAAGGTCAATAAGATTATTCAGATCGAAGTGCCACCCAACCCTTACTGGGCCACAATAGGGCTGACGCTTGAACCCTTGCCGTTAGGGACAGGGTTGCAAATCGAAAGTGACATCTCCTATGGTTATCTGAACCATTCTTTTCAAAATGCCGTTTTTGAAGGGATTCGTATGTCTTGCCAATCTGGTTTACATGGATGGGAAGTGACTGATCTGAAAGTAACTTTTACTCAAGCCGAGTATTATAGCCCGGTAAGTACACCTGCTGATTTCAGACAGCTGACCCCTTATGTCTTCAGGCTGGCCTTGCAACAGTCAGGTGTGGACATTCTCGAACCGATGCTCTATTTTGAGTTGCAGATACCCCAAGCGGCAAGTTCCAAAGCTATTACAGATTTGCAAAAAATGATGTCTGAGATTGAAGACATCAGTTGCAATAATGAGTGGTGTCATATTAAAGGGAAAGTTCCATTAAATACAAGTAAAGACTACGCCTCAGAAGTAAGTTCATACACTAAGGGCTTAGGCGTTTTTATGGTCAAGCCATGCGGGTATCAAATAACAAAAGGCGATTATTCTGATAATATCCGCATGAACGAAAAAGATAAACTTTTATTCATGTTCCAAAAATCAATGTCATCAAAATAATGGAGCGGTCAGGAAATTTCTATAAGGCAATACAGTTGGGATATATACTTATCTCCATTCTTATCGGATGTATGGCATATAATAGCCTCTATGAATGGCAGGAGATAGAAGCATTAGAACTTGGCAATAAAAAAATAGACGAGCTCCGAAAAGAAATAAACAATATCAATATTCAAATGATAAAATTTTCTCTATTGGGTGAAACAATACTGGAATGGAACGATAAAGATATCGAGCATTACCATGCACGGCGTATGGCAATGGACAGTATGCTCTGCCGTTTCAAGGCCACCTATCCAGCAGAGCGCATCGATAGTGTGCGCAGTCTTTTAGAGGATAAGGAACGACAGATGTTCCAGATAGTCCGGTTAATGGATGAACAACAATCTATTAACAAGAAGATAGCCAATCAAATTCCGGTTATTGTGCAGAAAAGTGTGCAGGAACAGTCCAAAAAGCCAAAACGAAAAGGTTTCTTGGGCATCTTTGGCAAAAAAGAGGGAACGAAGCCAACGACAACAACGACTACGCTCCGTTCATCCAATAGAAACATGGTCAACGAACAGAAAGCGCAGAGCCGTCGATTGTCAGAACAAGCCGATAGTCTTGCTGCCCGTAATGCAGAACTTAACAGACAACTGCAAGGATTGATTTGCCAAATCGAAAAGAAGGTACAATCTGATTTACAAAATAGAGAAAGCGAGATAACAGCGATGCGTAAAAAATCATTTATGCAGATAGGCGGCTTGATGGGATTTGTTCTTTTGCTGTTGGTCATTTCCTATATCATCATACACCGTGATGCAAAGAACATTAAACGATACAAACGCAAGACAACGGATTTGATCGAGCAATTGGAACAGTCCGTGCAACAAAATGAGGTACTCATAACCTCCCGAAAGAAAGCGGTACATACTATTACCCATGAGTTGCGTACACCACTGACGGCAATAACTGGCTATACCGAACTTTTGCGGAAAGAATGCAATAGCGGTAATAATGGGCAATATATCCGAAATATACTGCAATCCTCCGACCGTATGCGGGATATGCTCAACACTTTGCTTGACTTCTTCCGCCTGGACAACGGCAAGGAACAGCCCCGTCTGTCACCCTGCCGGATTTCTGCAATCACGCACACACTTGAAACGGAGTTCATTCCTGTTGCAGTGAACAAAGGGTTGTCCTTGTCCGTGAAGACTGGACACGATGCCATTGTATTGACCGACAAAGAGCGAATAATACAAATCGGGAATAACCTGCTGTCAAACGCAGTCAAGTTCACAGAAGAAGGCGGTGTTTCTTTGATTACTGAATATGATAATGGAGTTCTGACACTGGTCGTTGAAGATACAGGTACAGGCATGACAGAAGAGGAACAGAAACAAGCGTTCGGTGCGTTTGAACGTCTATCAAATGCCGCCGCAAAGGAGGGTTTCGGGCTTGGGCTTGCCATAATGCGTAATATTGTGTCGATGCTTGGCGGAACAATCCGTTTGGACAGCAAGAAAGGGAAAGGCAGTCGTTTCACAGTTGAAATTTCTATGCAGGAAGCTGAAGAACAGCTTGGATATACAAGCAATACACCTGTTTATCATAACAATAAATTCCATGATGTTGTCGCCATTGACAATGATGAGGTATTACTTCTGATGCTGAAAGAGATGTACTCCCAAGAAGGAATACACTGCGACACTTGCACCGATGCTGCGGAACTGATGGAAATGATACGCCAGAAAGAATACAGCCTGTTGCTGACAGACTTGAATATGCCCGGTATAAACGGTTTCGAATTACTGGAACTGTTGCGTTCGTCCAACGTGGGCAATTCACCAACAATCCCGGTGGTTGTGGCAACCGCTTCGGGCAGTTGTAACAAAGGGGAACTATTGGCAAAAGGCTTTGCCGGATGCCTGTTCAAGCCGTTCTCCATATCGGAGTTGATGGAGGTTTCCGACAGGTGTGCCATAAAAGAAACACCGGACGGGAAACCGGATTTTTCAGCTTTGCTGTCTTACGGCAATGAAGCCGTTATGCTGGAAAAGTTGATGACGGAAACTGAAAAAGAGATGCAGACAATACGGGAAGCGGCAACAGAAAAAGACCTGCAAAAGCTGGATTCCCTGACACACCACCTGCGCAGCTCGTGGGAGGTGCTACGTGCCGACCAACCGCTAAATGTACTTTACAGATTGCTTCATGGCGATGTACTCCCGGATGGTGAAGCGTTAAGCCATGCCGTGACTGCCGTGCTGGATAAGGGAGCGGAAATAATCCGGTTGGCAGAAGAGGAAAGGAGAAAATACGAAGATGGATAAGACAACAATAATTGTGGTAGAAGACAATATCGTGTACTGCGAGTTTGTCTGCAACATGCTGGCGCGGGAGGGCTACCGCACCGTGAAGGCTTACCACCTCTCAACCGCGAAGAAACATCTACAACAGGCGACAGATAATGACATCGTGGTTGCCGACCTGCGCCTGCCTGACGGTAACGGCATTGACCTTTTGCGCTGGATGCGAAAGGAGGGAAAGATGCAGCCCTTCATCATTATGACCGACTACGCCGAAGTTAATACCGCCGTGGAAAGCATGAAACTCGGCTCGATAGACTATATTCCCAAACAGCTTGTGGAGGATAAACTTGTCCCCCTGATCCGTTCCATACTGAAAGAACGTCAGGCAGGACAACGCCGTATGCCTGTGTTCGCCCGTGACGGTTCCGCATTTCAGAAAATCATGCACCGTATAAGGCTGGTAGCCGCTACCGATATGAGCGTGATGATATTCGGAGAGAACGGCACGGGTAAGGAACATATTGCCCACCACCTGCACGACAAGAGCAAGCGGGCAGTCAAGCCATTCGTGGCGGTGGACTGCGGTTCACTCACCAAAGAGCTTGCGCCCTCGGCCTTCTTCGGACACGTCAAGGGAGCGTTTACAGGAGCAGATTGTGCCAAGAAAGGATATTTCCATGAGGCGGAAGGCGGCACGCTGTTTCTGGACGAGGTAGGAAACCTCGCGTTGGAAACCCAACAGATGTTGCTCCGCGCCATACAGGAGAGGCGGTATCGCCCGGTCGGAGACAAGGCAGACAGGAGTTTCAATGTCCGCATCATCGCCGCCACCAACGAGGATCTGGAAGCGGCAGTGAGTGAAAAGCGTTTTCGGCAGGATCTTCTGTACCGCCTGCACGACTTCGGGATAACCGTTCCTCCGTTGCGTGACTGTCAGGAAGACATCATGCCGCTGGCAGAGTTCTTCCGTGATATGGCAAACAGAGAGCTGGAGTGTAGCGTGAGCGGGTTCAGTTCCGAAGCACGTAAAGCGTTGCTGACACACGCATGGCCGGGCAACGTGCGGGAACTTCGGCAGAAAGTTATGGGTGCTGTATTGCAGGCGCAGGAAGGTGTTGTCATGAAAGAGCATCTGGAACTTGCCGTGACGAAACCGACCTCTACTGTCAACTTCGCCCTGCGCAATGACGCGGAGGATAAGGAGCGGATATTGCGTGCGTTGAAACAGGCAAACGGCAACCGGAGTGTCGCCGCCGAACTGCTCGGAATAGGCAGGACAACACTATACAGCAAACTTGAAGAGTATGGACTTAAATATAAATTCAAGCAATCATAGCCTGTAATTCACTGAATTTGGCTATCTTTGCATAACATTTGAGAAAAACGGCGATTGGCAGGAGCTTTTCGCCGCCAACATATAGGATAAGACCGCAAGGCGTTTCAAGCGAAAATCTGGTAAATTGGAACTACGGAGACGATTGCGTGATGCTTATGCTATGCTTACGCATAGCGTGCATTCACGTACTCTCCGTAAAGGCTTTACCAGAGCCATCGCTTGAAGGTAGTGTGAATTGCACGCTACTTTTTTGCCCTTGCCTAATGAAAGGTAACGATTATGGGTAAAGTTCAGATTCTCGCCGTACTGACGATGGACGGATGTCTTTCTTCAGAGTTATATTATAAAGCACATCAGGATTTGTGCCTTGACCGTTGCGGTCTTGATGAAATCAGGAAGAACGCCCTTTACCGCGTGACACCAGACTATTCCATTTCAATGCTGCACGAATGGAGAAAAGACGGCACAAACATCCGTTACCTCGCGGAAGCCACACCGGACACGGCAGACTATATAAACGGACTACTGCGTATGCACGCTGTGGATGAAATCATACTATACACCGTTCCTTTCATATCCGGAAGCGGACGACATTTTTTTAAGTCGGCTCTGCCAGAGCAACACTGGACGCTTTCCTCTTTGAAAAGTTTTCCCAACGGTGTATGCCGCATTATCTACATCCTTGATAAAAAAGCAAGATAGCCAAAATGTGCGGCAAGCATACATTTTTATTTTCAAGAATAGAATAAATGTCTGATTACAAACAATTTAAGTCGGAGATAATTTGTCCCTGTGAAAAAATATTGAATTTTATACCACTGAAATACAACACTTTGTAAAATTGAGCGTTGGATTTTTTGTTTTCTGCCGCGTTTTTTGCCAATTATATTCATGTGCGCATACCGAAAACAGAGTGTAAAATTTCAAAATTGACAGGACATGAATTATTTTTTATTGGCGGAAACCGAGTTCTTCCGCCGGATAAACGAAGCCGGAGACTGCAATATGGAAAAAGCATACACGGCTTTCGCCACCCAAGTAATAGAACTGTGCAACGGCGGCATGGACATGAACCTTACCGTCATCGCGCTTGCCTACATCGAAATCGAGTTGCAGCACCATCCGGTGCGTAATCTGTCAGAAGAAAGAAGAGAGATTGCCGCCTACGTCAGCAAGGCTCTGTCTTTCGTAAGAAAGATGCAGAAATTCCTTGCCACGCCCCAAGTGCCACCACTAATATCCGCCAACAACGCAACAGAAACCACCGCCAGCCTTCTTTGGACGGGCAACGCCATCGACCTCGTGGAACTTATCTACGGCATAGACGAGATGGGCTGTATCAACAACGGCAATATGCCGCTAAAACAGCTCGCCCCGATTCTCTACAAGATATTCGGTATTGAGTCGAAGGATTGCTACCGCTTCTATACCGACATCAAACGTCGGAAAAACGAAAGCCGTACCTATTTCCTCGACAAGATGCAGGAGAAACTGAACGAGAGAATGCTGCGCGATGAAGAGCTGGAACGTATGAGAAGATAAAATCAGGTATAAGCGGGAGAATGGTATCATGCTGTTCTCCCGTTTGAGTAAAATCTATACGAAAAAGGGCGTTTTCGGCGCGCTATTGCCCCGAATTTCAGCGAAAAACGCTATCTTTGTACAATTGTTACGAATTGAATATGAACATAGACAACCTCGATATAGTAAAACAACTGATAGCCGAAAAGGAAAACGGGCAGGTGGAGTTCAAGGAAACCACCGGGCAGTTGGAGCGCGGCATGGAAACGCTCTGCGCTTTCCTTAACAGCGAAGGTGGCACGGTGTTGTTCGGTGTGACCGACAAAGGAAAGATCATCGGGCAGGAAGTGAGCGACAAGACGAAGCGTGATATTGCGGAAGCCATCCGGCGTTTTGAACCATTTGCCACACTCGAAGTTTCGTATATCAGTATCCAAAATACAGACAAGAGTGTGATAGCCTTGTCTGCGGACAGCCAACGTTATATGCGTCCGTTCTCCTATAAGGGACGGGCTTATCTTCGATTGGAGAGCGTGACATCCTCCATGCCGCAAGACGTATATAACCAACTGCTTATGCAGCGAGGTGGGAAATACGCTTGGGAGGCGATGACGAATCCCGACATCAAAGTTACTGACCTTGATGAACATGCCATTATGGGAGCGGTACGTGGAGGCATCCGGTGCGGTCGCCTACCCGAAGCCACCATAAGGGAGGATTTGCCGACCATACTCGAAAAATTCAACCTGTTACATGACGGAAAACTGAATAATGCTTCCGCAGTCTTGTTCGGTCGTGATTTTTACTTCTATCCCCAGTGCCTGCTTCGGTTGGCGCGTTTCAAAGGAACTACAAAAGACGAGTTTATAGACAATCAGCGTACCACTGGCAATATCTACACACTGCTGGACACTGCAATGTCGTTCTTTTTCAAGCATCTTTCCCTTTCGGGCAAAGTTGAAGGCTTGTATCGGGAGGAAGAGCTTGAGATTCCTTACAAGGCATTGAGGGAATGCTGCACAAATGCCCTTTGCCACCGCTCATACCACCGTCCCGGCAGTTCGGTAGGAATTGCCATCTATGATGACCGTGTGGAGATTGAGAACAGTGGAACTTTTCCGCCGGATATAACAATGGAAAAGTTATTGAGCGGGCATAATTCAGAACCTCAAAACCTGATTATTGCGAATGTTCTGTATAAAAGCGAGGTTCTGGAAAGCTGGGGACGAGGCATCGGGCTTATGATAAGCGAATGCCGGCGTGTCGGCATTCCCGATCCGGAGTTTCATACAGATGGAAATAGTGTATGGGTTATTTTCCGCTATACCCGAAAAACTGTGGGGCACGACCCGACAATTACCCGACAGTTACCCCACAGTCACCCCACAGTTACCCCACAGGTGGAAAAGGTGTTGTCTGCAATCGGCACACAGACACTTTCAACCAAAGAGATTATGTGTGTGATAGGATTAAAGGACAAAAGTAATTTTTTAGAACTATATCTGTATCCAGCCATAAGGCAGAATTTGGTAGAGCCTATTTACCCGGAAAATCCGAAACATCCCCGGCAGAAATATCGTCTTACCGATAAAGGAAAAGAACTGTTGATATAATAACGGGGTATGGTGGCGAAAAAGAAGAAACAACAGGGGCATTACTGTCGGATTTGTAGCGAGTACAAAGCCAACGAGCAATTCAGCGGCAAAGGACACTCGCGGCATATCTGCAAGGAATGCCGGTCGCTTCCCGATGATGTGAAGGCGGACATGGTGCGCTGTAACGAGGTGGAACGAGCCGTTTTCAAATGCCCGATGAGCCGTCAGGACTGGGAACTGCTGGAAAAATATGCCAAGAAGTACAAGGACAAGGAATCCGGGCAGTTCGCGCAGGATATGTTGGACATGAAACGGGGCAATCAGACACCGGACGAGGATATGGAAGAGGATGATGTTTTAATAGAAGGCATCTATGAAGAGGAAACCATACCATTTGCCGAACTGGAGGATGACATCCGTTATCAGTTGGAAGAATTGTTGGCGGACAACATCAACGAGTTCATGATACACAAGAATTACATTCCCGAAGGCAAGGAACTGAAAGACATCAACGAATGGGTCATGAAAGAAACCCGTGACACCTTTTTTATAAAGGTTATTCCCGATGCCGCTTATGACAGTCTGGTGGAAGAAACGATCAACAGGCTTGTGAAGGAATGGAAAGAGGACGGATTTGAGATAAAGACCTATTCCGCATCGCTGGTCGTCATGGAAACGGAACGGCTGCTTATCCGCAGGATAACCCGTAAGGATATGGACGCACTCCTTGCCATAATGGGAAAGCCGGAAGTCATGTACGCTTGGGAACACGGCTTTACCAAAAAGGACGTGCGCAAATGGATAAACAGGCAACTCATCCGATACCGCAAGGACGGGTTCGGATATTTTGCCGTCATACTGAAAGAAAGCGGCGCATTGATAGGACAAGCCGGTCTGATGAATAGTACCCTAAACGGGAACGAGACTGTCGAGCTTGGCTATATACTCGATAACACATACTGGCATAACGGTTACGGTACGGAAGCCGCCCGCGCGTGTTTGGAATACGCCTTTGGAGAGCTGGAACTGAAAACTGTCTGTTGCAGTATCCGACCGGAAAACGTGGCATCCATCCGTGTGGTTGAAAGGCTGGGAATGACCTTGTGCGACAACCATACAATAATATACAACGAAAAAGAAATGCCGCATCAGATATATGTGGCAACCAATAGTAAATCCTATATCTTATAAGCGAAATCACTCAACAATGAAAACAAATAATATTAATTTATTTTGCGATATAGTTACTCAAAGGTCAGGAGAACATTCTTGCGCTATAAATATTTTGTTGCAACAACAATTATATGGGCAGGTAATATCTATTCTGCGTCAAGAATTAGATTCTATGGTAAGAGTTATGTTTTTGTTGTCAATTAGCGACTTAAACCTTAGAGAGCATTTTATAAACCAAACTTTGGAGGGAATAAAATGGTCTTATCCCAATACAAAGAAAGTCGTGACCGATAAACAAATGGTGGATTTAGCTGATAAATTTTATGGCTGGCCTTTTTTTGTTTATAAATTAGGATGCGCTTTTATTCATCTTTCAGCAATGGTATATTATAAAAACAGTAATCCATTTTTGCTTTTATCTGTTTCAGAAAGAAATGACATCACAAGGTTTTTACATCAATATCATAGTTTCCCGTTAGAGTTGGAATTGAATTTGGAAAATATCATCCCATATCTTGATAAAGTATTTAATAAAGTTTCAAGTAACTTAGCATGTTACATTGAAGATTTACGTCAAAATAAACTTTTGGAGGAATATTAAAATAAGGGAGGATTTTAGCTATCCTCCCTTATTTTAATAGGTTACTTCTGCTGCAACAGATGCTTCAGGTTGTCATCGCCCGCGATGCGCTCCAATTCCTCCTGAACAATCTGCTTCACCTCCTCCTTGATGCGCCGGTAATTTGCCTGCACCGTTTCCTTCATGCGGTCGTTGCCGTCTGCGTCAGTGAAATCGGTAATAACGGGGATTTTCTTGTAGGCACTTTCCTCCCGTTTTACCTTATCGGCATCCACCACAATCTCGCAGTGGAAAATCTTCTGTTCGATACGCTCGTTGAAGTTGTCGGACACCGAACCGACAAACATTCCCTGCGTCAAACCGGAAATCTTGCTGGGCGGGATAAGCGCGTCCATCTGCGTGTTAATGGAGGTGGAAACATCCTGCCGGTTGATGGAGATAGACTGCCGTTTCTGCAACACCTTACCGAATCGTTCCGATAGTGTCTTTGCCGTTTCACCTACCACCTGCCCGGAGAAAATGTTACCGACCGTATTCATCACCACTTTCGCCTCCTTATCACCGTAGTCGCGCACCAGCTGGCTGAAATCCTGAAATCCCAGACACACGGCAACCTTGTTGCTTCGGGCGGTAGCTATAAGATTGTCCAACCCTTTGAAATATATCGTCGGCAGCTCGTCTATGATGACCGACGACTTCAGCATCCCCTTCTTATTGATGAGCTTCACGATGCGGGAGTTATACAATCCGAGAGCCGCCCCGTAGATATTCTGACGGTCGGGATTGTTGCCCACGCATAGGATTTTCGGCTCTTCGGGATTGTTGATGTCCAGCGTAAACTCGCTGTCCGACATCACCCAATAGAGCTGCGGTGAAATCATCCTCGAAAGCGGAATTTTTGCCGACGCTATCTGCCCCATGAGCTGCTCCGCAGCCCCTCCGAGCCACGCATCCATGAACGGGGAAAGGTAGTTCTCCAGTTCGGGATAGGAAGTCAGTATCGGAAAAATATCCTCGTAGCGGCGGTTCAAAAATTCGATGGCATGGGGAAACGTGCAATATTTCCCGTTCTGATAGATTTTAAGATACCATATAATACTGGCGAACAAAATGATAGGTGATTCCACAAAGAAGTCACCCTGCTTTTGCACCCACGTTTTATTGAGGTTGAGCATTATTGTATAGGCACTCTCGTAGGCGTCCGTAATATCTTCCATAAAATCCGGGTGAATGGGATTGCACCGATGAGAGCGTCGCGGGTCGTCGAAGTTGATCACATAGAACTTCGGCTTCACCTTGTAGCCGTCAGGGTGGTTCAGCAGATGATTGTAGGCAATGGTGGACAAGTCGCTGAATTTGAAGTCATACACGTACATCAAGAAGCCCTTTTCAATCTGTTGCTTGATAAAATTGTTTACCACGGCGTATGACTTGCCGCTGCCCGGCGTACCCAACACGATGGACGCACGGAAGGGATTCACCACATTGATCCAACCGTTGTTCCAACGCTTTTTGTAATAGAAGCGTGTCGGCAAATTGACCGAATACTCGCTTTCGATGAGTCTTGTTTCCTGCATGAAACTCTCGTTCTCGTTGTTGAAAACATCCTCCATCAAATTGTGTTTCAACAGACGGCTCATCCACAGACCTCCCATCAACAGGCAGACATAGCCCGTACCGATGGTAAGGACATACAGCCCCATCACCGCCTCAATCGGAAGCGGCAGAGCCAGTATCCACCAGTTTAGGAAAAACAGCACGGACCCGGCGGCGAGTGCCGTCCATATTCTTCCCCAAGTGATTTTCTCTCCCTTGACCCCCTTTGTACCCAGACAGGACAGGGCAAGCAGCAGGACGGCAAACAGCTTTGTGTACAGTATGGAATGGAACAGCCCCGCCGTGCGGTCGAAGTTCAGAAGGATTCTGTCCACCACACCGATGTTCACGCCCCACAGCCGGATGACTTCGTAACAGAACCAGTACACGTTCATAACCACTAAAATAATACTCACGGCACGCAGAAAATCCATGATTTTCGCCAATGCCCTCAAATCGTCTTCTTGTTGTGACATACATTGATTTTTTAATTGTTGATACTCCGATTACAAACCCAAGCCCTTGCGCTTTTTCTTCTTTTTGCGCTTCATCGCCCGGATGAAAGCCTTTTCCTCAGCATCTACCGCCGGACCTTCGGGAGTGAGCAAGCCCATTCCGCCCGATACGTCTTCACGGTCGTATGCGGTCTGTCCGTATGCCTTGTCCGCAGCATCCATAGGGATGGATAACGGTATCGGCGGTTGTCCGGCGTATGGCAGGGTGAAGTGTTCCTGCAAGGCATTCGCCGAAAGCTCCTTGCCCATGCGAGAGCCGTTCAGTACACATCCTGTGCGGTGGTCGATAAACGTCGCTCCATAGATACGCCCTTCATCCGTGTAGCGCAGTACGGTGTCGATGCCCTTCTCTTTGAGTTGGGATACAAATTTGTCCTTGTCATAAGTGCCTTGCAGCACGGAAAGAACGGTGCGTTTCGTCATGTCGGCGAGCTTCCTGTCCTTAATCTCTGATTTGGAACGGATAAATTTTCTCTGTACGGCTTCATAACCTGCGGACTTCCCGAAAAGCGAGGACTTGAACGGGTTGCCCACCTTGTTACCCTTGTCGTCCGTGACGGAATAAACCAGCCCGTGATACTCCCGTCCGCGCACGTTGCCTCTCGCTTCCTCCACCGTCATATTATATAAGGAAAGGAGCGCACGGTATTCGCCCATCGTCTGAAAACGGTACTGCCCGTTCAGAGCCTTCACAGTGCCAGCCACCTGCTTCTTCACATCACCTGCCGATGCGTCCACCTTGCTTAGCGGCGTGTCAAGCCGGCGGTTCCTGCGCTCCGCGCCGTGCAGCCCGTATTTCTTCTCCAGCTCACGGGTGATTTGTTTGCTACGATAGTAGTTGTTCTTGTCGCTGATACATTTCCCGTTATCGTCCACCCGCACCGTCACGATGTGCAGGTGGTGGCGGTCGATGTCCTCGTGCTTGAAAACAAGATAAGGCTGGTTGCCGAAACCGAGTTTTTCCAGATACTCGCGGGCTATATCCTGCAATTCCGCATCGGTCAACACATCCTCCGGATGTGGGTTGAGCGAAATATGCACCACCGGCTTCTCCACCTTCATCTGTGGCGGCATGAAGGTGAGAAAACCCTCCATCGCCTTGTTGATGTCCACCTTTCCCGAACCGTCATTGTAGATGCGGTTGGTCGTAAGCAACCGCCCCTGCGCCTCGTTAATCTTCTCCCCGTTATAGGCAATCGCGCCGTACAACGAGTTTCCTACACTGATTTTTGCGACCATTTCGCCTCCATTTCCCTTGAAAGTTCCACAATCCGGCGGCTCAGTTTCACGAGTTCGACGGTGTGTTGCTCTAATTTGTAGAGCAACGCCATCGCCTTTTTCTCTGAAAAATGCAGCCTCAGTTCCTTCACGACTTGGTTGTAATTCGTACCCACGGCGCGGAACTGCGCATGAAAATCCGATAGCTTGGTGTAATAGTCCACCAGCGTCTTGTCCACCTTCAGCACCTTGAACGGCTGTCCGAAGAAGTGCGCTTTGAGGAAAACCGACCGTGCATAGACACCCGATTTTCCGAACATGGCGAGGAAACGATTGTGTTCCTCCTCGTTGAAACGGACGGTGTAACGGTACACCGCCGGATCAAGTTTGGGATTTCTCCCTGCTTTGCTTTTCCTTTTCTCTTTCATATTACTTTGGATTTAGCGGATTGACGGCATAAGCCGCCGCTTCGGATCACAGCACCGCAGTTCTGAAAGGCTTTCCGACTTCGGAGGGAAAGCCCGCCCCCTGCAAGGGCAAGGCGTTTTCCGGGATGCTCAAAATATTTTGAGCGGCTGAAAACATACCTTGCTATGTTCAGGTGAACATAAAAATCCGTCAGGGGACGGATGGGAAGATACCTTTCAGGACTCCGGGCCGCGCACCATCGGCGAACCCTGCTGTCCGGGGGGCAAAGTTACGCCCTTAAAGCTGTATTGGACAGATGCTTGACCCGGTCAATGACTGCCAACCGGCGCAACGTGCTGCCACTTGCCGGAGAAGTGATACAGGTTCCAAAATATACTTGTTTATTTGCAGCATGATTCAAGAAACGAACGATTTGAAAATATGAGAAAAGGAACATTCAAATACCCGGACAATCGCTTCGGCGGATACTTGCCGAAGCGGATACCCGAACCGTCGGAACCCCGGTTATCCGACAATCTGGTGAAGTACAGATTCAATGACTTCATGACGCAGTGTCGTCATTCATCACTTGTTCGCCGCACCGCTTCACCACAGAACCGGATACGCGATGACCCGCCCATGTGTCTGTTCACTGAAGCGGATAATGTAGCAACCAAATCCGCATATAAATAGAAAAAGAAATCTTCAACAATTAAAATAAATGGAACTATGAGTAAGGAAATCTTCGTTGCATTCGCAACACAGAAAGGTGGCATCGGCAAATCCACTGTCACGGCACTTGCCGCCAGCTACCTGCACAACGTGAAAGGCTACAATGTCGCCGTCGTGGACTGCGACGACCCGCAGCACAGCATCCACGGGCTGCGCGAACACGAAATGGGGCTTATCGACAGCAGCACCTACTTCAAGGCTCTCGCTTGCGACCATTTCCGCCGGATGAAAAAGAACGCCTACACCATCGTCAAGAGCAATGCGGTGAACGCCCTCGACGATGCCGAGAGGATGATTGCCACTGAGGACGTGAAACCCGACGTGGTGTTCTTCGACATGCCCGGCACACTCCGTAGTAACGGCGTGATAAAGACGCTCTCGCAGATGGACTACATCTTCACTCCGCTGAGTGCCGACCGCTTTGTTGTGGAGAGTACCCTGAAATTCGTCACAATGTTCCGCGACAGGCTGATGACTACCGGACAGGCGAAAACAAAGGGGCTTTATCTGTTTTGGACGATGGTGGACGGCAGGGAGAGGAACGACCTGTACGGCATCTACGAGGAAGTGATAGCCGAAATGGGCTTTCCGGTACTTTCCACCCGCTTGCCCGACAGCAAGAAGTTCCGCCGTGACCTTTCGGAAGAGCGCAAGAGCGTTTTCCGCTCCACCATCTTCCCGATGGACACGGCACTGCTGAAAGGGAGTGGCATCCGGGAGTTTTCCGAAGAGATAAGCGACATCATCAGACCGCAGTGAGCATGGGCAGCAGGAAAGTGAACACGGAAGGCATCGACGAGGAACTGCTGTTAGCTTCCATCGGGCGGCGCACACAGGACGGGACACTGCGCCCCGCACAGGAAGTACCCGCAGCTGCACCGACCGAAGAGGACACCGCCGCACCGGAACCACCTCCTGTGCAA
Organism: Parabacteroides sp. AF21-43; assembly: GCF_003635435.1. NCBI lineage: Bacteria > Pseudomonadati > Bacteroidota > Bacteroidia > Bacteroidales > Tannerellaceae > Parabacteroides > Parabacteroides sp. AF21-43. The sequence continues at coordinate 136,036 of NZ_QTMG01000009.1, forward strand.
CCAGTAACACGGGAAAAAGCGCAGAGGGAAAGTGGCCGCCGGAAAAGGCAGGATGAGGACTATAACGAGCTGTTCCTGCGCCGCAACGAGATAAAGACCCGCCAGTGTGTCTATATCAGCCGCGATGTCCACGGCAAAATCCTCAGAATCGTGAACGACATCGCCGGAGGTGAAATCTCGGTGGGCGGCTATGTGGATACCGTGCTGCGCCAACATCTGGAACAGCACAAGGAGAGAATCAACGAACTGTACAAGAAACAACGTGAAGATCTGATTTGAAAATGGAAAAAGAAATGACACCGAATGAAAAAAGACCACAGCAAGACTGCGGAGGTATGTTTGCCCAAGTGCAGGCGAGTGTGGAAATCCTGTCGCCTGTCCCGGTAAGCGGCAAATGCTGCGAGAAGGACTATGAACGTCTGTTCATCCGTGACTCGGAAGTAAAGGCACGTGAGGGGAAGATGGCGTATGTGCGCCCGGAGTACCACGAGCGTATCATGTGTATCACCCGTGTAATCGGGCATGACCGGCTTATGCTGTCCGCTTACATCGACCATGTGCTGACGCATCACTTCAACCAGTGCGAGGATGCGATAAAGAGCCTTTATGCCCGAAATTATAATTCAGTATTCTAACCAAAAACGGAAGGATATGAATTACACAATCAGCATGACAGACATTCTGCTGGCGGTATCGGTCGGCTGCAACCTCTGGTTCCTGTTCCTGCTCCTTTACGAGCGCATCATGGACACGCGGATTGTCCGCTTCTTCAAGGGCATTGTCGGATTATGGCGGTCACTGGACGGGAATGAGGCTAAACGCATAGCGGCACACGAGGAAGTCCCTGCGGAAAAGGCGGACATCATCGGCAAGAGCCGTTTCAGGATGGCATCCACCCGGACAACCGCTGCCATACCGACGCAAGAAGCCGCCACTATGGAAAAAGGCATTGAGCTGTCGGAGGAAGAGGCTACTTTTGACGACGGAAAAACGGGAAACGCATCCCGCCCGGCACAAGTTCCGGAGGAAAAACTCGATGAGACCTTCACGAGCATACCGCCGGAGGAACTGGGATACGGGGACGACGAACCGGAAGAGGACGCCTCGGACACGCCACGGGCTTCGGGCAGCAGCTTTGACGAGATTGACGACGCCTGCAAGACCGCCAAGAACCCGGACGCGACACAGGCGGAACGTGAAAAGGCGGCGAAGGTGTTCACCGACATGGAGGGCACGGAGTTGTACGAGAAAATGATGGAAGGCTCTTCGGAGATAGGCATCCGCATCAAGGGGCTTATCGAGATTCGGCTGAAGAAACCTGAAAAGGAGTTCGTCGTGCCGGACAACATCGAGGAGTTCGACATTCGCAACTATGTATGACAACAATAAAAGAAATGAACATGAAAGAATGACATCAACCCACGCGGCGAGGAAACGCAAGGCGCATCCCTATCCGCAACGGACACGCCCACGTCCGTGGAAACAAACGGGCATCCACTAAAACCAAAGTAAAGAAACAAAGTATCAACCGCCCGACAAAGGACCATCCACCCTTTTGACGGCAAAAAACAAGAACAGTTTATGAACAAGAACATCTTGAAAAACAGAAAAGCAATCCTCTCCGCGGCACTTGTCATCGCCGCAACCGCCTCCGCTTTCGCGCAGGGAAACGGCATCGCGGGCATCAACGAAGCCACCTCTATGGTGAGTTCTTATTTCGACCCCGGAACTAAACTGATATACGCCATCGGTGCAGTCGTCGGGCTTATCGGGGGCGTAAAAGTGTACGGCAAGTTTTCATCGGGCGACCCCGACACCAGCAAGACAGCCGCCTCGTGGTTCGGCGCGTGCATCTTCCTGATTGTTGCCGCCACCATCCTGCGCTCATTCTTCCTTTAATAAATAATGTATGGCTGAATACCCAATCAACAAGGGTATCGGCCGTCCGGTAGAGTTCAAGGGCTTGAAGGCACAGTACCTCTTCATCTTCTGCGGAGGTCTGCTGGCTCTCTTCGTCCTGTTCGTCATCCTCTACATGGTCGGTATCGACCAGTGGATATGTATCGGCTTCGGCGCGGCATCGTCCTCCCTCCTTGTATGGCAGACCTTCGCGCTGAACGCCCGGTACGGCGAACACGGGCTGATGAAATTAGGAGCGGCACGGAGCCATCCCCGATACCTTATCAACCGGCGGCGGATACCCCGTCTGTTCAAACGACAACGAAAGGAAGAAAGACAATGAGGAATACATCGAAAATGACAACACTGGAAAACAGGTTCCCACTTTTAGCGGTGGAGCATGGCTGCATCATCTCAAAGGACGCCGACATCACGGTGGCTTTCGAGGTGGAACTGCCGGAACTTTACACCGTGACGGGTGCGGAGTACGAGGCGATACACAGTTGCTGGTGCAAGGCTATCAAGGTGCTGCCGGACTACTCCGTCGTCCACAAACAGGACTGGTTCATCAAGGAACGCTACAAACCGGAGCTTCAGAAGGACGACATGAGCTTTTTAAGCCGCTCTTTCGAGCGTCACTTCAACGAGCGTCCGTACCTGAAACACACCTGCTACCTCTACCTGACCAAGACAACAAAGGAGCGTAACCGGATGCAGAGCAATTTCAGCACGCTGTGCCGGGGACATATCATCCCGAAGGAGCTGGACAGGGAAACCACGACCAAGTTCTTGGAAGCCTGCGAACAGTTCGAGCGCATCATGAACGACAGCGGGCTTGTCAGGCTGCGCCGCCTCTCCACCGATGAGATTGTGGGTACTGAGGGAAATACGGGACTTATTGAACGCTACTTCTCGCTCATGTCGGAAGGTGACACCACCTTGCAGGACATCGAGCTTTCGGCAAGGGAGATGCGCATCGGCGACAACCGCCTGTGTCTGCACACCCTCTCCGACGCGGAAGACCTGCCGGGCAAGGTGGCTACCGACACCCGTTACGAGAAGCTCTCCACCGACCGGAGTGACTGCCGACTGTCATTCGCCTCCCCGGTGGGGCTTCTGCTCTCCTGCAACCATATCTACAACCAGTATGTGCTGATAGACAACAGTGAGGAAACCTTGCATAAGTTCGAGAAGTCCGCCCGTAACATGCAGTCGCTATCTCGCTATTCAAGGAGCAACAGCATCAACCGCGAGTGGATAGACCAATACCTGAACGAAGCCCATTCCTACGGACTGACCTCGGTACGGGCACACTTCAACGTCATGGCGTGGAGCGACGATGCGGAGGAACTGAAGCATATCAAGAACGACGTGGGCAGCCAGTTGGCAAGCATGGAATGCGTGCCGCGCCACAACACCATCGACTGCCCGACACTCTACTGGGCGGCGATACCCGGCAATGCGGCGGACTTCCCGGCGGAAGAGAGTTTCCACACCTTCATCGAACAGGCGGTGTGCCTGTTCACAGAGGAAACCAACTACCGCAACTCGCTCTCGCCCTTCGGCATCAAGATGGTGGACAGGCTCACGGGAAAACCGCTGCACCTTGACATCTCCGACCTGCCCATGAAGCGGGGTATCACGACCAACCGCAACAAGTTCGTGCTGGGTCCTTCGGGCAGCGGCAAGTCTTTCTTCATGAACCACCTCGTGCGCCAATATTATGAGCAAGGCGCACATGTGGTATTGGTGGACACGGGAAACTCCTATCAGGGCTTGTGCGGCATGATCCGACGCAAGACAGGCGGAGCGGACGGCGTGTATTTCACCTACACGGAAGAGAAGCCCATATCGTTCAACCCGTTCTACACCGACGATTACATCTTCGACGTGGAGAAGAAGGACAGCATCAAGACCCTGCTGCTGACGCTCTGGAAGTCGGAGGACGACAAGGTGACAAAGACGGAGAGCGGCGAGCTGGGCAGTGCCGTGAGTGCCTATATTGAGCGCATCCAATCCGACCGTAGCATCGTGCCGTCGTTCAACACCTTCTACGAGTATATGCGTGACGACTACCGCAAGGAACTGGCACAGCGTGACATCAAGGTGGAGAAGTCCGACTTCAACATCGACAACATGCTCACCACCATGCGGCAGTATTACCGGGGCGGACGCTACGACTTCCTGCTCAACTCCACGGAGAACATCGACCTGCTCGGCAAGCGGTTCATTGTCTTCGAGATAGATTCGATTAAGGAAAACCGCGAACTGTTCCCCGTCGTGACCATCATCATCATGGAAGCCTTCATCAACAAGATGCGGCGACTAAAAGGGGTACGGAAACAGCTTATTGTGGAAGAGGCTTGGAAGGCTCTCTCTTCAGCGAACATGGCTGAATATCTGCGCTATATGTACAAGACGGTCAGAAAATATTACGGCGAGGCAATCGTGGTGACGCAGGAGGTGGACGACATCATTTCCTCTCCCGTGGTCAAGGAGAGCATCATCAACAACTCCGACTGCAAGATACTTCTCGACCAGCGCAAGTACATGAACAAGTTCGACCAGATACAGGCGTTGCTCGGACTGACGGAAAAGGAGAAAGGGCAGATACTCTCCATCAACATGGCGAACAACCCTTCACGGCTCTACAAGGAGGTGTGGATAGGCTTGGGTGGCACACAATCGGCGGTCTATGCCACCGAGGTCAGTGCAGAAGAATATCTGGCGTACACCACCGAGGAAACGGAGAAAGTGGAGGTTTACCGTCTGGCGGAGAAGTTGGGCGGCGACATCGAAGCCGCCATCCGGCAACTTGCCGAGAAGCGGAGAACCAAAAGTTAATCATTTAATCATCAGCTAAAAACAAGAAATGCGTATGAATTTATCAAAAGTTAAAATGCTGCAAGTCAGCAAGTGCCTGATCGGATTGGCGGTCATGATGCTGCAATCCTGCGATGTGGTCGATAACCGCCGTGATATGCTGTGCGGGAACTGGGAGAGCGTGGAGGGGAAGCCCGATGTGCTTATCTACAAGGAGGGCGAAGCCTACAAGGTGACGGTGTTCCGCCGGAGCGGTCTGCGCCGCAAGCTGAAACCGGAAACCTATCTCTTGCAGGAGGAAAACGACAACCTGTTCATGAACACCGGCTTCCGCATCGACGTGTCCTACAACGAGGCAACGGACGTGCTGACCTTCTCGCCGGGCGGCGACTATGTGCGGGTGAAACCGCAGCCGGGACACCCGACAGAAGAATAACAACCACTAAAATCCAAAGTAACATGAGAACAAGAATAACAATGATTATCTGCCTGTGCCTGCTTTTCGCAGGCAGGGCAAGCGCACAGTGGGTCGTAAGCGATCCGGGCAATCTGGCGCAGGGTATCATCAATGCCTCCAAAAACATCATCCATACCTCCAAGACTGCCACGAACATGGTGAGCAACTTTCAGGAAACGGTGAAAATCTATCAGCAGGGCAAAAAGTATTACGATGCCCTCAAATCGGTGAACAATCTCGTCAAGGACGCCCGCAAGGTGCAGCAGACCATCCTGATGGTAGGCGACATCACCGACATTTATGTAAACAGTTTCCAAAGGATGCTCCGTGATGGAAATTTCAGACCAGAAGAGCTGTCGGCAATCGCTTTCGGTTACACGAAACTGCTGGAAGAGAGCAACGAAGTATTGACGGAACTGAAGAATGTGGTGAACATCACCACGCTCTCCATGACCGACAAGGAGCGCATGGACGTGGTGGAACGCTGCTACTCCAAAATGAAGCGTTACCGCAACCTTGTGAGCTATTACACCAACAAGAACATCTCCGTGAGTTATCTGCGTGCGAAGAAAAAGAACGACCTCGACCGCATCATGGGGCTGTACGGGAACATGAACGAAAGATACTGGTAAGCCTATGGAGTTCGATAACCTTCATCAGATTTTACGCTCACTTTATGAGCAGATGATGCCGCTATGTGGGGACATGGCGGGTGTGGCGAAAGGCATCGCCGGGCTGGGTGCGCTGTTCTACGTCGCCTACCGGGTATGGCAGTCGCTGGCGAGAGCCGAACCGATAGACGTATTCCCGATGCTCCGTCCTTTTGCCATCGGTCTGTGCATCATGTTCTTCCCGACTGTGGTGCTGGGCACGATAAACAGCATCCTCTCACCCGTCGTACAGGGCACGGCAAAGATGCTGGAGGCGGAAACGCTGGACATGAACCGATACCGGGAGCAGAAGGACAAGCTGGAATACGAGGCGATGGTACGCAACCCCGAAACCGCCTACCTCGTGTCCAACGAGGAATTTGACAAGCAACTGGAGGAACTCGGCTGGTCGCCCTCCGACATGGTGACGATGGCGGGAATGTATATCGACCGGGGAATGTACAACATGAAGAAGAGTATCCGCGACTTCTTCCGCGAGATACTGGAACTGCTGTTCCAAGCCGCCGCCCTCGTGATAGACACCGTCCGCACCTTCTTTCTCGTGGTGCTGGCGATACTCGGTCCGATAGCCTTCGCCCTGTCGGTATGGGACGGTTTCCAAAGCACGCTCACGCAGTGGATATGCCGCTACATACAGGTCTATCTGTGGCTTCCGGTGTCGGACATGTTCAGCACCATACTGGCGAAGATACAGGTGCTGATGCTGCAAAGCGACATCGAGCGGATGCAGGCAGACCCGAACTTCTCGCTGGATTCGAGCGACGGGGTGTATATCGTGTTCCTCTGCATCGGCATCATCGGATACTTCACCATTCCCACCGTTGCCGGCTGGATTATCCAAGCCGGAGGCATGGGCGGTTACGGTCGCAACGTGAACCAGATGGCGGGACGAGCCGGAAGCATGGCGGGCAGCGTGGCGGGTGCAGCCGCAGGAAACGTGGTCGGACGTGCCGGGAAACTGCTGAAATAATCAACTGACAATTAAAAACGAATAAACAACAATGGAATTTAAGTCACTTAAAAACATCGAATCATCGTTCAGGCAGATACGCCTGTTCGGTATCGTCTTCCTCTCGCTGTGCACCGTGGTGACGGTGTGGAGCGTGTGGAACTCCTACCGTTTCGCGGAGAAGCAACGGGAGAAAATCTATGTGTTGGACAACGGCAAGTCGCTGATGCTTGCGCTGTCGCAGGATCTGTCGCAGAACCGTCCAGCGGAGGCACGGGAGCATGTGCGCCGCTTCCACGAGCTTTTCTTCACGCTGTCACCTGAAAAAAGCGCGATTGAACACAACGTAAAACGTGCCTTGCTGCTGGCAGACAAGAGCGTGTACCACTATTATTCGGACTTCGCCGAGAAGGGGTACTACAACCGCATCATCGCCGGAAACATCAACCAAGTGTTGAAGGTGGACAGCGTGGTGTGTGACTTCAACGCCTATCCCTACCGAGCCGTGACCTACGCCACGCAGAAAATCATCCGGCAAAGCAACGTCACCGAGCGCAGCCTCGTGACCACCTGCCGCCTGCTGAACGCATCACGGTCGGACGACAATCCCAACGGCTTCACCATCGAGGGTTTCACCATCATCGAGAATAAGGATTTACAGACTATCAAACGGTAACGGATTATGAAACGGAAAGTAAAAAGTATCAGAAAAACAATGTGGGGCGTGTACTGGAAGCTCCACGACAAACGGAAACGGCTGGTGGCAAGGCTCAAAGGGTATCTGGACGGTTTGCCGCCGGAAACACGCCGCCGCATCGTACTGGGGATGCTCGCCGCCTTCGCGGTGCTTGCCCTCTACACCTTCGGCAGAGCCGTCTATGACATCGGCAGGAACGACGGCTTACGCATGGAAACGGGACACGCCGGACGGGTGGAACTGCCGACCCCGGTGGAAACTGACAATCACTTAACACCTTATTTATATGGAACAGACGAAGAATGAACCGACGAAAGAGAACAAAGCCGCTCCCGACACGGGAAAGCCGAAAAAGGGGCGCGAACCGCTGACCGAGGCGCAGCGGCTGAAACGGCAGAAGATGATAGTCCTGCCCGCTATGGTGCTGGTGTTCATCGGGGCGATGTGGCTGATATTCGCCCCGTCCTCCGGCAAGGAGCAACAGCCGGGAACAGACGGATACAACACCGAGATGCCCGACGCGGACAAGGCGAACCGGCAGATTATCGGCGACAAGTTGAAAGCCTACGAGCATGGGGAGATGGAAGAGCGTCTGGAGAGCCGCAACCGTGCCATCGGGCAGCTGGGCGACATGTTCGACCGCGAGATAGCTGGAACGGAGGACGGGACGGACTTCGACCTCGCCAATCCGGGCGGCAAAGAGGAAAAGGCACAGCCCGCCACGCCGCAGACCATCCAATCCTCCGCAGCCGCCTACCGTGACCTGAACGCCACCCTCGGCAACTTCTACGAACAGCCGAAGAACGACAATGCCGAGATGGATGAGCTGTTGGAGCGCATCGCCTCGCTGGAGTCGGAACTGGAAAGCGAGAAGGGCAGGACTTCATCTATGGACGAACAGGTGGCACTTATGGAGAAGTCCTATGAGCTGGCGGCAAAGTACATGGGCGGTCAGAACGGAGGAAAGCCGGAACAGGCGGCAGAGCCTTCCACCGTGCAGAAGGGAAAGAAGAACACGGCGACACCCGTAAGGCAAGTGACCCGCCAAGTCGTTTCCTCCCTTGCACAGCCCATGAGCAACGCGGAGTTTGTCGCCACCTTCTCGCAGGAGCGCAACCGGGGGTTCAACACGGCTGTCGGCACTACAGAGGTATCGGACCGGAATACCATCCCGGCATGTGTGCATGGTGCGCAGAGCGTGACGGACGGACAGACGGTAAGGTTGCGCCTGCTGGAGCCTATGGCGGTGGCGGGCAGAACAATCCCACGCAATGCAGTGGTGGTCGGCACGGGCAAGATACAGGGTGAGCGGCTCGACATCGAGGTCACCTCGCTGGAATACGATGGCACGATTATCCCGGTGGAGCTTGCGGTCTATGACACGGACGGACAGCCCGGTATCTTCATCCCGAACTCGATGGAGATGAACGCCGTCAGGGAGGTCGCCGCCAACATGGGCGGCTCGTTAGGGAGCAGCATCAACATCTCCACCAATGCCGGGGCGCAGCTCGCCTCCGATTTGGGCAAGGGGCTGATACAAGGCACGAGCCAGTACATCGCCAAGAAGATGCGAACCGTAAAGGTGCATCTGAAAGCCGGGTACAGGGTCATGCTCTATCAGGAAAAGGACTGAAAACAACAATCAATCAAAAAAACATTTACCACTAAAATCCAAAAGTAATGAGAAAAGTAATCATCATGTTTGCCCTCGCTATGGGCATCGCAACTGCCAACGCGCAGGAGAATGTAACCGTTGAAACGACCAAAGGAAGTGAACAGCCGACCTTGACGAAGGAGGTCTATCCGCAGAAGGAGGCGGACGGCGACCTGTATCACGGTCTGTCGCGCAAGCTGACCTTCGACCGCATGATACCGCCGCACGGACTGGAAGTGACCTATGACAAGACCGTCCACGTCATTTTTCCGGCGGAGGTGCGCTATGTCGATTTAGGCTCGCCCGACCTGATTGCCGGGAAAGCCGACGGAGCGGAGAACGTCATCCGCGTGAAGGCTACCGTGAGAAATTTTCCCAACGAAACGAATATGTCCGTCATCACGGAGGACGGCAGTTTCTACACCTTCAACGTGAAGTACGCCGCCGAACCGCTGTTACTCAACGTGGAGATGTGCGATTTCATCCATGACGGCAGTACGGTGAACCGCCCGAACAATGCGCAGGAAATCTATCTGAAAGAGCTGGGCAGCGAAAGCCCGATGCTGGTGCGCCTTATCATGAAGTCCATCCACAAACAGAACAAGCGCGAGGTGAAGCATATCGGCTGCAAGCGTTTCGGCATCCAATACCTGTTGAAAGGCATCTACACGCACAACGGCTTACTCTACTTCCACACGGAGATAAAGAACCAGAGCAACGTGCCTTTCGATGTGGACTACATCACTTGGAAAATCGTGGACAAGAAGGTGGCGAAACGTACCGCCGTGCAGGAGCAGATCATTCTGCCGCTCCGTGCGCAGAACTACGCCACTCTCGTGCCGGGCAAAAAAAGTGAGCGCACGGTCTTCACGATGGCGAAGTTCACCATCCCCGACGACAAGTGCCTCGTGGTGGAGCTGAACGAGAAGAACGGCGGCCGTCACCAGTCCTTCGTGATTGAGAACGAGGATTTGGTACGAGCCAGCACCATTAACGAACTTCAAGTGCGCTGACCATGAGAAAATACATCGCAATAATCATCGCGTCGCTTGCCCTTTTCACGGGGCAGGCGCACGCCCAGCGGTGTCTGCCGAAGATGCATGGCATCGAGGTAAGGGCGGACATGGCGGACGGTTTCAATCCCGGTGGCAAGGACGGCGGCTACAGTTTCGGGGCGTCTCTTTCCACCTACACGAAGAGGGGAAACAAGTGGGTGTTCGGTGGCGAATACCTCCTGAAAAACAATCCTTACAAGAACACCAAGATACCCGTGGCGCAGTTCACGGCGGAGGGCGGCTATTACTTCAAGATACTGTCGGACGCTCGAAAAATCGTGTTCGTCTATGCCGGGGCTTCGGCTCTTGCCGGATATGAGTCGGTGAACTGGGGAACGAAGGTGCTGCATGACGGTTCTACGCTGCACGACCGGGACGCCTTCATCTACGGCGGCGCGCTGACGCTCGATGTGGAATGCTACGTGGCAGACCGTATAGCCCTGCTTGCCAATCTGCGGGAGCGTTGCCTTTGGGGTGGCGACACGCGGAAGTTTCACACGCAGTTCGGGGTCGGTATCAAGTTCATCATCAACTGACACGGGCATGGAAAGGACGGAAATAGATGCTGTCAGAAGGATGCCGCTTACGGATTTTCTCGCACGGCTGGGGCATGAGCCTGTTAGAAGGAGCAGTAACGAGCTGTGGTATCTTGCCCCGTACAGGGGCGAGCGCACACCCTCTTTCCGTGTGAACGTGGCGAAACAGCTCTGGTACGACTTCGGTTTGGGCAAGGGCGGCGACATCTTCACGCTTGCCGGGGAGTTTCTGCAAAGCGATGACTTCATGAAGCAAGCGAAGTTCATAGCGGAAGCCGCCAATATGACGGTTGCCGGATGGGAAAAGCCCGCCTATCTCCCGAAGCCGACCGAACCCGTCTTTGAGGATGTGGAGGTCGCTCCGTTACTTCGCTCACCGTTGACGGACTATCTGGCGGAACGTGGCATACCCATCGCCATCACATCCCGTCACTGTTGCCGTCTGAACTACAGTGTGCGTGGAAAACGGTATTTTGCTGTCGGTTTCCTGAATATGGCAGGTGGATATGAAGTCCGAAGCCGATTTTTCAAGGGGTGCATCCCGCCAAAAGATGTGTCTTTGGCAAGGACGAAGGAAATCCCGGCTGACGAGTGCCTCGTGTTTGAGGGCTTCATGGACTTTCTCTCCGCTGTGACGCTTGGCGTAACCGGTAACGCTGACTGCCTTGTTCTGAACTCTGTCGCCAACGTGGAGAAGGCGGCGGAATTGCTGGACGGCTACGGGCGCATCGGATGCTTCCTTGACCGTGACGAAGCCGGACGGCGGACGCTTGACGCTCTTGCCAAACGGTATGGGGCGCGTGTCGCCGACCGTTCCTCCCTCTATGACGGTTGCAAGGACTTGAATGAGTACCTGCAACGGACAACGAAAAAACAGAAAAACAATCATCTAAAAATCGAAGAACAATGAACATACTGAACAACAGAAACAAGAGTACAAACATCTTTAAGGTGGTGGCGTTATGCCTGATAGCCGCTGTGTCATTCACCCTCGTGTCGTGCGATGACGACATGGACATCCAACAGTCCTATCCCTTCACGGTGGAGGTCATGCCCGTGCCGAACAAGGTGACAAAGGGGCAGACGGTGGAAATCCGCTGTGAACTGAAAAAGGAGGGCGACTTCGCTAACACGCTTTATACCATCCGCTATTTTCAGTTTGAGGGAGAAGGAAAGTTGAAAATGGATAACGGCATCACCTTCCTGCCCAACGACCGCTACCTGCTGGAGAACGAAAAGTTCCGCCTGTACTACACGGCGGAGGGCGAAGAGGCGCACAACTTTATTGTGGTGGTGGAGGACAACTTCGGCAACTCCTTCGAGCTGGAATTTGACTTCAACAACCGGAATGTAAAGGATGACGGTTTGACCATCGTTCCCATCGGCAACTTCAGCCCCTTGCTGAAATGATGCGTGTATTCATGGTAATGCTCTGTTCGCTTATGGCGGTCTGTTCCGTGTCCGCACGGATCAGCCGCCGAGAGGGAATGGACGGGCAGGCGGCAATCTACCGTTTGCCACTTTTCGAGAGGGCGGTGTGCTGCACGAAATATTTTGAGGGCTGGCACTCGGAAAAACACCACCCATACGTGGGTTGGGGTCACAAAATTCTGCCGGACGAAAGATATTCGGCACGAACCATGACGAAGCGGCAGGCGGACGTGCTTCTGCGGAAAGACTTGCGGAAGTTCTGCGCGATGTTCCGGCAGTTCGGGAAAGACAGCCTTTTACTCGCCACGCTTGCCTACAACGTGGGTCCATACCGGCTTTTGGGTAGCAAGACAATCCCCAAAAGCACCTTGATAAAGAAGTTGGAGGCTGGCGACAGGAACATCTACCATGAATATATTGCTTTTTGCAGTTACAAGGGAAAACGCCATGCCATGCTGCTCACACGGAGAAAGGTGGAGTTTGCGCTGCTGTATATCCCGTGATTGATGCAAAATTCGTAAAAAAAATAATTACCTCTGTTTTATAATTCAAGAGCAGGGGTAATTATGTATCACCTCAATATTACTTTAGTTGTATTATTTTATGATAACATTTTGTCATTCAGTATAAAATGCCTAATTTTGCGTCCAAAGACAGAACAATTATGAATAATAAATTAAATATAAAAATAGAACAATTAAAGAACATCAATAATATTGAGTTAAATCTACCAATAGAAACAGGACTTTATGCTATAACTGGAGCTAATGGAACAGGCAAAAGTACTATCATGACAGTCATTTCTAAGGTTGTACGTAACTCTGCATTCAATGTTTTTCAACCTCATGATTATTCATCTAATAGTAAAATCACAATATCCTATGATGGAAAAGAAAATTCTTGGACAAAAGCCAGTAGAGGATGGAGTTGTAGTTCAACTGATATAATATCTCTAAAAGGTTTTTATGAAGGTAGCATAATACATGGAATGCGTTTTATAGATGCAAATTATGATACATTACTAAAAGCTGAAAGAGTTAATAATACAATTTTAACTGATGCAGATTCGTTTGTTTCGCGCAATTTAAGTTATATTTTGCATGGAAATTATGATTTCTATACAAATCTTAAACGCATTAAAAATAGAACATTAGCACAACTTAAAGCGTTCAAAGGAATTCCATATTTCATTGAAGGAACTAATGGAATAGTTAATCAGTTTTGTATGAGTGCAGGAGAAAATATGTTGATTAGCTTATTGCATATGTTGAATGTTGTCATTGTTCGCCCTGCAAAGTCTGAAGATGTACGGCTTATATTGATAGATGAAATTGAATTAGCATTGCATCCATCTGCAATCATGAGGTTAGTTGATTTTTTGCAAAAATTGGCTACAGAGTATAATCTTGCTATATATTTTTCAAGTCATTCAATAGAATTACTTAGGAAAATAAAGCCTTCAAATATTTTTCATTTACAAAAGGAGTTGGATAATATCGCTATTGTAAATCCATGTTATCCATCATATGCAACACGAGATATTTATCAACATTCGGGATACGATTTTCTTATTTTAGTAGAGGATGTGTTGGCTAAATATATATTGGAGAATATAATTGATGAAAATGCCTTGTATAAAAGTAAATTGATTAATATTCTACCAAGTGGTGGTTGGGAGAATGTGTTAAAAATGCAAGATGATATTTGTAAGTCAAATTTAGCAGGGGTTGGAACAAAAGTATTAAGTGTTCTTGATGGTGATGTAAAACCGGATTTTGAACAACTATATAAGCAAAAGGGATTATATACTAATTTAACAATAAATTTTCTGCCAATACATAGTTTGGAAAAATACCTACATGAAAAAATTATTGTAAATAAAGATGCTGATTTTTTCAAGGAAATAGGTGACCGTTTTTTCAAAGTTAAATCACTAAAAGAAGTGGTGGATAGTTTAATCAAAAAGAATGACGACAAGGCGTTTTATAATTACCTCATTAAAAACTTAAAAGAACAAGGAATAGAAGAAAATGTATTTGTTCAAAAAGTTTGTGAAATGATATATCGAAAGGAAGATATGTCTAAACTACTAACATTCTTACAAAAAACATTTCAAAATTAAAATACTTAATGATTATTTCGGAAAAATCCGATGAAGCCGCCAACTTCATTGGATTTTCCGCTTTTCATACATTCGGGATTGTTCCCGTGTCTATCACGCCACCGTCCCTGCAATGCTCAATGCTACCGGGCGTAAACCCCATGCTCCCAATTGCGATGTGGCTAATATAGTCCGCATACTCCTGACCTTGAAAATTCCTTCCCGTAAGGTTTCTGAAAATCATCTTTATGCTTATGCCGTCGTTGCTGTGCAAGATGATTTTTCCGTTCTGTCTGATTGCTTCCATGATTAAAACTTGTTTTTGTAAATTGTATCACAGATTGGAACTTGGGCTTTTTGCTACTTTTGTGCCGCCCACTGCTCACTGACAAAAGTAGCGGGCGGCGATTTTACCGCCCGTTCCTCTTCTTAAAAGCGTGTGTAAAGTCCCGTCACCATCGTGAACATTTCCTCCAGCATATCAAAATAGATACCCTCGTGTACGGCAATGTCCTTCGTCCTGCACTCGAATGTCTTTTTGCTGAATGTCCTGCGGTAGAAGCGCATATTGTAGAGATCTGCCCCCGCATCATAGATGATGTCAAGGCGGTTGGCACTTGTCTTGTTCCTTGCAAGGCTCATCCGTAAGCCGTTGCCCATATTGATGTAATCTCGGCTACCTGTCATGGCGGTAAAGCGTTTTCCACCTATCTGCTGTAATATCGTCTGTGCTATCATATTCGTTGTTTTTAGGGTTTTAAGTGCTGGCGGTGCGGACACCGCCAACTTGTTCAAAATTCTCGCATCTCGGCAATGGGTGTCTGCCGTTGCAGCCACTCCTTCACACACTCCATATTGTACTCGCTCGTGATGACTGCCGTATGGCTGTCGGTGGCGGTGAAACGTGTGCTTTCGTAATCATCTATCCACCCTTTGAGGGTGTCCGTTCCCCACGCTTGGGCATCGTCAAAGATACCGTCCAATGCCGCGATAGGTTCGCTGAATTTGACTATCAGCGTTTGATAGGTCGTGTTCATCGGTTGCCCTCCTTTCCCTGCTTTGCGTTCAGCCACTTGTTCCTTGCGGTTCGGCACTCGTCCAATGTGGGTTTGACACAAGTGAACAGTTCTCCGTCCGTATGGCGGTAGTCGTACTGCACAAGTGTCCGCTTGCGTCTGCCGATACCCGATTGGAAACGCTCATATTTCTCCGTCCCTGCTTCCGTACAGGTGCTTACTCCGTTGATGGTCATTCGTGTTGCCATAATGTTGCTTTTTAGATGATTAAAAATGTACTGACAGAACTCTGTTCTTCATCACTATTTCGGGGTTGCTCGTGTAGCGTTGGTGCAGGTAGAAATGGTGAGAGCCGAAGCCGTAAAGGAAAAACTTGTCAAGTTCGTGCTTCTCGGCAAACTCCTTTACGCTCTTTCTTAATCCCTCCTCACTTGTTGAGAGAGTGAGGAGATTTACAAATTCAAGGAACAAGGTGGGGATTTTATCGTCCCACACACAAATCATGCTTTCGATTCTTACTTCCATATCAATGTTGTTTTAGGGTTTATGCTATGCCGCTTTCATCCGCTCACGGATAAGGTTGGCGTTCTTGTTCACAAGGTCTATGATGCGCTCGTGGTATTCGGTGTCTTGGTTGTACTTGCCGTGGCACTGCACCACCTTGAGTGTCCGCAAATCCACCTCTACGGTTTCAATTATCTCACCGCCAATCCTTGCCGAGAGTATGAGGGTGTCGGCTTTCTTGTAGTATTCACTGCCGAACACGCAGATGTTCTGTGCCTTGCCCTCGCTGTAATACTCGTCTATGCTTTCAAGTACCTTGACGATTATTTCCTCGTCAGTGATTACCAATCCGAAGAATTTGGATTTGTTGGCAATGAAATCCTCCGCATCTTTTTCCCTTTGCAGTTGCCGCTGTTGTTCACGCTCACGCCTTTCAATCTCCCAGCGGCGGCGTTGTTCGGCCCGTTCCTTCTCGTGTATGGCTTCAATCTTTCGAGTTGCGTTGTCGTGTGCCGCCATGAAATCTTCGGGGCAGATGTTCTTCGGGTTGCGGAGGTCTTGACCGAGTTTGTTGAGCATACGCAGATAGTCGCACCACATGGAGAAGTTGTCTATCCGATACTTGTGACGCTTGGCAATCAGATATGATGCCCAGCATTCATCGGCAGTACGGGCATTGAAAAGAAAGTGTTTCATGACCTCAATCTCATCGCCTTTCATAAGGGTTTCAATTCTTGGGTCTGAAAGCAAGGCTTTGAAAAGACGCACGGGGGAAATGCCGTGGAAATCGCCCTTGAAGCCGTTGCGTCTGAGTTGGGGTAATACCCTCATCTTAGGATATGCACAGCTTCTTGCCACAACATCATCGTATAGGCTGTTGTGCGGTCTTATCTCCATCGCGCTGCACAATGCCCATACATCGCAGTAATAGAATGTGAAGCCACGGAGCAACGCCATGTCCGTAACCTTACCGTCGGGTGAAATCCAACGCTGCACAACCTCGTGGCAATAGAAGTGCATCGGCTCGCCTTTCCTGCTCTCGCATCTGACCTGCGCCACACGGATTACCTGATAGCCTTTGCAGGTGGTTATCACGCTGAAATACTGCGTTTCCTTGTAGATACGTTTGCGTGTGTCCTGCACTTTGAGTTTGGCATAGCATTTGGGGCAGGTACAGCCTTCAAGGGTGTCGCACAGTACGCTGTTGCTGTACCACTCGTGACCGCAGTCGGAGCAGGTAATGTTCCCTTTCTTGGTGCGGTAGCCGATATGTTCAATACAGTGGCGGTATGCCCAATCTATTTGTGTCGCTGATATGGGGCGAAGGTTGGCTGAAAGTCTTGCCACCTTTTTCTGTATCTTGGTCTTCGGTTTCATAAGCCTAAATCAAATAATGAGGGTTGGGATTGGGTTACTTTTCTCGCTGGCGGTCTGTTGCGGTTTTGCAACTTGCGGAGTTCCTCCTCTTGGTATCTGCGAGCTGCGTTCTGACGTGCCTCCGCCTTTTCCTCTTCCGTGAGTTCCACAACATGGTTCACCACCACTTGGCAGTTCATAGGTTTGCCCACCTCTATCTCGTTTTCCTCATAGTAGTGGATGGCTTGCCCGAATATCTCTCCGTCCGTGAAGCCGCTGCAACCGCTTTTCTGCACATAGTTCAGAATGTGGGTCACGCACTCGTCTATGTTTTTGGCAGGGTTGCGGTACTTCTTCGCAAAGAGCGTATCTTCCTCCGCCCGCTGTTCCAGATACATTTGTATCGTTCTTTTGAAATGGTCTGTTCCTTTCATATCGCTGTCGTTTTTAGATTGTCTGTTTAAGTCTCTCTCTCCAATAGGTCGGCTCTACCTCGCTGAGAAGGAAGTCCATGAAGTCCCTCCGTGTGTCCTTGTTCAGTTCGTGGTACAATCTTCGGAAAGTTTCAAAATTACCGTTGATGTACGTTTCCACCATATACACGAAGATGTTGTCCACCTCGTAATATCTGCACTGCTGCGCTACCGTCTTGCTGTTTCTCTTTGCCATGTCGGTAAGGGTTAAAGGGTGAATAACCAAAGGATGAAGCCGAAGTAGGCAATGGTGGAAAGGATAGCCACGATTACACCTATCGCCACTCGGAACACTCCGTTTATAATCTCTCTGATGATGTCCCAAAGGATGCCGAACACCCCGAAGGCGGTGCGCATCATCAAGCCGCATATCGCCAACCCGATGTATTGCGCCACTTGTCTGAAATTTGCCGTTGCCGTCATATCTTCGCTGTTTTTGATTTTTTTGTTTTTTATGCGGATTCAAGAGCTGAGGGAGTTGAGTTTCAAACTATCTTATCTGCCTCTCGTTTATCCGACATTTTTTTTATGCGTCTTTCTGTCGCATCGGTCGTTTTCGTTTCGGGTGCTTGAAAAGGTAGGGATTAGGGAATGCAAGGTTTTTCGGGGAAATACTACCCGAAGGGCTGGAGATTTCCGCAGAAAACAGGAGGCTTGACCTTGCTTTCCCGTCCAATCCCGGAATTACCTTTGCGCCCTGAACGAAAATGACTGACTGATGCGGCTCACTGAAAGGCGCAAAATGGAGGTAAACGAAACCAGAGGCAGATTGGGTAGAAAAAACTTCAGGGGAAAATCCGTAAAAAAGGAATCACCAAAAGGAAAAAGACATCACCGGAAGCGTGAAAAGGGCAAACCACAACAAAGGGAGTATGATTGTTTTCCGATCCGACGGGACTTGTCCAGCCGGGTGGCAACAATCATTCTTCCCGGATTGCCCGCTGTGTGTGGCCGCTTGTTTCATTTATGGGGCAGGCTGACACTCTCTGCATTCACTTTCCGCTTCCGGCACAAAAAACAGCTAAAAAAGAAAAATCATCTGGTAGCCCGTAAAAGCACCTCTTGGCATAGACGCAAAAGAAAGGGGCATTGCTTCATCAGTCTAAACATCGTTTAGGCGTGAGGCAATGCCCTTTTCTCTGGCTATGCGGTAGTCGGCACACGTTTGTTCTAAACTCGTTTTGGGCAATGGTGTTCCGACGAACAATACCGCTTTTACGGAAAAACTAATGAATGAGGTGATAAAAAATCCGGGAGTTTATATCAAAATCTCGGATAAAATAGCTACTTTTGCATACAAAGAGTTCTTTGAAGGTTACGCGACGCGCAGAAGGATAATGCAGTAGATAACTAACTAAATCGTAACCTATTACTATCAAGAGCAATTAACCTACGCTCATTTTCAATAAATTACACTCTTTTCGTAACTTCTTTTTGCAAAGGTACGAATAATATTTGAGAAGATTTCTTATAAGCACAAACCCTCCATCCCATCATGAAAGAATAGTTCCAGTTGGAGAAGCACAAGATCCTAAATAAAGCGGGGCAATCCGAGCTCTATCAATATATCATAAATGATCCGGATTATTAAAAACGCCTGTTCCATCCACCGATCATCTTACGAGATGTAAAAATTATTCCCCAAAAAGAAGTACTTTTGTAATCTCTATTTAGTTAGCAAACAGAAGGTATGAAGATTGGTTCAATAGATTTAGGGGAGCGTCCGGTATTCTTGGCGCCTATGGAGGACGTGACGGATATCTCGTTTCGTTTGATGTGCAAAAGCTTCGGGGCGGACATGGTATATACGGAGTTCGTATCGAGCGACGCGTTGATCCGCAGTGTGAACAAAACACAGCAAAAACTAAATGTCTCCGATGATGAGCGTCCGGTCGCTATCCAGATTTACGGTAAGGACGTAGCCTCGATGGTAGAGGCCGCACGTATTTGCGAGGAAGCTCGTCCGGATATTTTAGACATAAACTTTGGTTGCCCCGTAAAGAAAGTAGCAGGCAAGGGAGCCGGGGCCGGTATGCTACGCAATATCCCGTTGATGCTGGAAATCACGAAAGAAGTAGTGAAAGCCGTGAACATCCCCGTCACCGTGAAAACCCGTTTAGGATGGGATGCCGACAACCGTGTTATCGTGGATCTGGCCGAGCAACTACAGGATTGCGGTATCGCCGCCCTCTCCATCCACGGACGTACACGGGCGCAAATGTACACGGGCGAGGCGGATTGGACCTTGATCGGTGCCGTAAAAAATAACCCTCGCATGCAAATCCCTATCATCGGGAATGGCGACGTGACTTCCGCCGAGATATGCAAGCAGCGTTTCGAGGACTATGGCGTAGACGCCGTAATGATCGGTAGGGCTAGCATAGGCCGCCCTTGGATCTTCCGGGAGGTAAAACACTATCTTACGACCGGGGAATTATTGCCGCAAGAGCCTTTCTCTTGGTATCTGGATATCCTAAAAAAACAAGTGGAGCAAAGCGTGGAACGATTGGACGAACGTAGGGGAATCTTACATATTCGTCGTCATCTGGCAGCTACTCCGCTCTTCAAAGGTATTACCGATTTCAAGCAAACACGGATCGCCATGCTACGTGCGGAGACTGTTAACGAATTATTCGAAATTATGAATAATATTCCTAAAAAGTACGGAATTTCAGAATAACAAGCTTGATATATATCAAATTGAAACCTATTTGCGATATTTTTACAATAAAATGTTACAAATACTATTGACGCATATTATAAAACCCTTTATATTTGCATCGAGTTTTTTTCATAGTATTTTAGATCTAAGGTTAACAAGTCTTTGCAAGGGGGGAATCGTGAGATTGTTTCATTGAGGAGCAAAAAAAGCCGCATCCATATTGGGACTAGCGGCTTTTTTGTTTTTCCGGACTCTATATCCTAAATCAAGAAACTTATCGTATCTTTGTCAATAGGTCACATTAAATATTTGGCACTATGAACCAGACTATTTATCCCATCGGTATACAGAACTTCGAGAAGATTCGATCAAGGATTATGATTCTCGCTTTGGTATCTATAAACTAGGATTTCCCAATTTAGAGGTAGAAGAAGGCTTTGTCAAATACCTGCTTCCTTTCTACACCAGTGTTAGCGCCCCTAAGACTCCTTTCGAAATCGGGCGTTTTGTCCGGGAGGTGGAATAAAAAAGCCTATGTTTTCGCACACACGCTATACATTATTCGAAATAAACCCTTACATTTGCGAAAAACATAATACTATACCACCATGAGTAAGAAAGTCATAACTTTCGGAGAGATCATGCTTAGGCTGGCTACTCCGGACTATTTACGCTTTTGCCAAGCCAATCAGTTCAACGCTACTTTTGGCGGAGGGGAAGCGAATGTCGCCGCCTCACTCGCCAACTATGGCATAGAGACTGAGTTTGTAACCCGTTTACCCAAAAATGACATCGCCCGTGCCTGCGTTATGGAATTACGCAAACAGGGTATCGGAACATCCAAGATCATTTACGGAGGGGAACGGTTAGGCATTTATTTTCTGGAGACCGGAGCGGTCGCTCGTGCCAGCAAGGTGGTATATGACCGGGCTCATTCTTCCATCGCCGAGATCCAACCGGGGATGATCGATTGGGACGAGGTATTCAAAGATGCCTCTTGGTTTCACTGGACAGGTATCACGCCAGCCATATCCGAAGGTGCCGCCAACGTATGCTTGGAAGCGATACAGGCGGCAAACCGATTGGGCATCACGGTATCCTGCGACCTCAACTACCGGAAAAATCTCTGGAAATACGGTAAGACAGCCCATGAGGTCATGCCGGAACTAGTAGCCGGATGCGATATCATCCTAGGAAACGAGGAAGATGCCGAGAAAGTCTTCGGTATCAAGCCCGAAGGTTTCGACGCTGCCGCCACGGAAGGCGAGGTACACGCCGCTTCTTTCCAGTCGGTATGTACCCAATTAATGGCTCGCTTCCCACGTGCCCGGAAAGTTATCATCACGCTAAGAGGCTCCATCAATGCCAATCATAACACATGGGGCGGAGTGCTATACGCCGACAACCGGTTGTACGAATCCCGCCGGTATGACATCACCCATATCGTAGATCGTGTAGGTGGAGGCGATTCTTTTATGGGAGGCCTTATTTACGGTTTGCTCTCCTACCCCGGTGACGACCAGAAAGCCTTGGACTTTGCGGTAGCGGCTTCCTGCCTGAAACACACGATCTACGGAGACTTCAATCAAGTAACCGTAGAGGAAGTAGAAAAACTCATGTCCGGCGACACCTCCGGTCGTGTCTCCCGCTAATTTTCAATTCTCAATTTTCAATTTTTAATTCCCAATATGGCTCGATTCAATAAAATACAAACATTACAGGCTATCATCCAAACCGGAATGGTGCCCGTCTATTATAATAAAG
The DNA here is from genome assembly GCF_003635435.1 of Parabacteroides sp. AF21-43. Lineage (NCBI taxonomy): Bacteria > Pseudomonadati > Bacteroidota > Bacteroidia > Bacteroidales > Tannerellaceae > Parabacteroides > Parabacteroides sp. AF21-43. The sequence goes on from NZ_QTMG01000009.1 coordinate 158,084, forward strand.
AGGTAGAGATCGCAAAACAAGTTGTAAAAGCCTGTTACGAGGGAGGCGTCAGAGCCTTCGAGTTTACTAACCGGGGAGATTTCGCCCACGAGGTATTTGGCGAGCTGGTAAAATACGCCGCCAAGGAATGTCCGGAATTAGTATTGGGCGTAGGTTCTATCGTAGACCCGGCCACAGCCGCCTTATTCATACAGCTAGGGGCAAACTTCGTAGTCGGTCCGCTGTTTAACCCGGAGATAGCGAAGATATGTAACCGTCGCCTCATCCCTTATACGCCCGGCTGCGGTTCCGTATCCGAGATCGGCTTTGCCCAAGAAACAGGTTGCGACCTTTGCAAGATATTCCCCGCCGGAAATGTAGGAGGTCCCTCATTTGTCAAGAACATAAAGGCGCCCATGCCATGGACCCTAATCATGGCGACCGGTGCCGTGGAGCCGACAGAGGAGAATCTATCCGCTTGGTTCAAGGCCGGCGTGACCTGCGTAGGAATGGGATCCAAACTCTTTCCCAAAGAAGCGATAGCGGGAAACGATTGGCAATCCATTACCGATTTATGCCGCGACGCCTTATCTATCATTCAAAAGTATCGCCAAGTATGAAAAGCTTTTTAGATCAAGATTTCTTGCTCCAGACCGACACGGCCCGTGAGTTATATCACGAGCATGCGGCGAAGATGCCCATCATTGATTACCATTGCCATCTGGATCCCCGGCAAATAGCGGAGAATCACCAATTCGAGGATCTTACGGAGATATGGCTGGGCGGAGACCATTACAAATGGCGGGCGATGAGAGCGAACGGTATTCCCGAGGAATATATCACCGGAGATAAATCTCCTTACGAGAAATTCCTTAAATGGGCCGAGACGATGCCTTACACGATGCGAAATCCGCTTTATCATTGGACGCATCTGGAGCTTAGCCGTATATTCGGAATCCATAAAGTCTTGAATCCGGCTTCCGCCGAGGAAATCTATGCGACTTGTACGGATAAACTACGTACCCCCGAATATCGTGCGCAAGACATCATGAAACGGATGAACGTAGAGATCGTTTGTACGACCGACGATCCTATAGACTCATTGGAATTCCATCAAAAAATACGTTCAAACGGATGCCACACCCGTGTATATCCGGCATGGCGACCGGACAAGGTACTCGCTATCGATAATATCAAGGCGCTAAATGACTATTTGTCCAAGCTGGAGGCCGCCGCCGATAAGACCATCCTCACCTACAAGCATTTATTGGAGGCTTTACAAAAACGACATGATTTCTTCGCCGCCCAAGGGTGCCGGTTATCGGACCACGGGTTGGATACTTTCTATGCCGAACCTTATACCGAGCAGGAGATTGAGGTGATCTTCCTCAAGGCTCGTATGGGTAAATCGCTCACGGAGCAGGAAGTTCGCAAATACCGTTCGGCATTGCTATACGAATTGGCGGTGATGGATGCCCGGAGTGGATGGGTACAACAATTCCATATCGGCGCAAATCGGAATAATAACAAACGGATGTTCAAGTTATTAGGAGCAGACACAGGTTTCGACGCTATCGATGATCAGCCGGTAGCTGTTTCCATGAACCGCTTTTTCAGCCGTTTAGATCAAGAAGGGCTGTTAGCGAAAACGATCGTTTACAACCTGAATCCCCGCGACACTGAGTTGATGGTAGCCAATGCCTACAATTTCAACGACGGCAGTGTACCCGGGAAGATGCAATATGGAGCGGCTTGGTGGTTCCTCGATCAGATCAAAGGTATGGAAGATCAATTAAATGCGCTTTCCAGCCTCGGGCTTTTAAGCCGTTTCGTCGGTATGCTGACAGATTCCCGTAGCTTCCTGTCATATCCCCGTCATGAGTATTTCCGCCGGATCCTTTGTAATATGCTAGGCAATGAGATAGAGAAAGGCTTATTGCCCGCCTCCGAGTTTTCCTTCATTGGACAGATGGTGGAGGACATCAGTTACAACAACGCTAAACGATACTTTGATTTCTGATTACTGCAACCCACATTGCAATGTTACTGCACGCCTGTCGCAGTAACACTGCACGTGCGTTGCAGTAAGGCTGCAACAGCTTTGCAACATTTTATTCACAAACACTTCATAAGACCTTCCACTATACTCGCACATATTACGCCTACTTTTGCGGCAGATTTAGATAAACCTCAAATCCGCAACTAAGCTCTTCAGCG